>JBAUSF010000205.1:0-32470 GCA_049581565.1 Acidimicrobiales bacterium | reverse complement strand
AACGAAATTGGCCTTAGTTAATTGTGAGACGGACCACTAGCGAAACGAACGCAAGGCTGAGAGGATGGGACGATGGAAGGCGCGCGGACCGGCGAAGCGAGCGATTCGGGGATCGTCCTCACCGACTCGAGGTCGACCTTCGTTGGCCAGGCGAACGTCCGGCGCGCGCTACCCACGCGAGGACGGCGAACCGTCGGCGCCTGGTGCTTCATCGACCACATCGGGCCGGCGTCCTTCAGCCTCGAGAATCGCTACGACGTGGCGCCTCACCCGCACATTGGGTTGCAGACGGTCACCTGGCTCTTCAGTGGTGCCCTCGTCCATCGCGACAGCCTCGGGAGCGAGCAGCTCATCTCACAGGGTCAGCTGAATCTCATGACGTCGGGTGAGGGCATCGCGCACTCCGAGGAAAACCCGGGCTTCACGTCCGGCGAGTTGCACGGCGTGCAGCTCTGGGTGGCGTTGCCGGACGCGACGCGGCACGGAGCGTCCGCCTTCGAGCACCACGCTGAGCTCGCGCAGTTCGAGCTCGAGTGCGCGAGTGCCACGCTGCTCCTCGGCGAAAGCCACGGCGTCTCGTCGCCCGCGCGACGAGACAGTGACCTCGTCGGACTTGAGTTGCGACTGAGAAGAGGCGCCAGCGTGATCCAGTTGCGACCCGACTTCGAATACGCGCTGGTTGTGACGAAGGGCGCGCTGGAAGCAGACGGCGTGATTGTTGAGCCGGGTCATCTCGCCTACCTCGGGCTCGGTCGCGACGAGCGACGCTTCACCGTGAGCGAGGATGCGACCGCCATCCTGCTCGGCGGGACGCCCTTTGACGAGACCGTCGTGATGTGGTGGAACTTCGTCGCACGCACCCAAGAAGAGATCTCCCGGGCCTACGAGAGTTGGCTGAAGCGTGATGAGCGCTTTGGACCCGTCGCCTCGTCGCTGGCGCGCATCGAGGTTGGGCCGCCTCCGTGGACGAAAAGACGCTGATCACCGCGCGCTGACGTCGCGCCGTTAATCGACCGCGCCTTACTCTAGTCGGATGCACCTAGTGGTTCAGACCCTTGGAGCCACGTGGTCGCCCTTCGTGCTGGTGGCCGGGTTGCTGCTCATCGGGAACGTGGCCTCGAGCGAGGGCCTCTTTCGAGTCGTCGGCTCGTGGTGCGCACGAGTTCCCGGTGGCGGCATCGGACTCTTCGTCGTCACCATGATCACCGTCGCCGCGGTCACGGCCGTACTCAACCTCGACACGTCCGTCGTCTTCATGACGCCCGTCGCGCTCAACGCCGCCCGCTCGAAAGGAACCGACGAGACGGCGTTCCTCTACGGGGCCATCTTCATGTCGAACTCGGCTTCTCTCCTCCTCGTTGGTTCGAACCTGACGAATCTCCTGATCTTCGCGCATCGAAGCATCGTGGGCTCGGACTTCGCCGCGAAAATGGTCCTGCCCTGGCTCGTCGCCATCGCCGTCACGATCCTCGTCGTCGGGGCGTGGCGCATTCGTGCGCTGTGTAGCACTCCTCGGAATGTCGTCGTCTCTCGAGAGTCGCTCGTCCCGGGTCCCGGCGTGGTCGCGGTGGTCGTCGCTGTCGCGGCAATGCTCGTCATCTCCCAGCCTGCGATCTGGGTGTTCGCCGCGGGCATCGTTGCGCAGCTGATCTCACATGTGCGCCGTACGGGGACGTGGCGCGAAGGGCTGAGGGCGGCGAGTCCCGAAATGCTCGTCGCGCTGTTCGTGGTCGCGGTCGCGGTCGGCTGGTTTGCGCGCTGGTCGTCGCTCACACGGCATCTCTTGACGCACGCGAGCGTCGTCGCGACGGCAGCCACCTCCACGGTGAGTGCGCTGGTCATCAACAACCTTCCGGCCGCCTCGCTCTTTGCGGCCCACGGGGTCGAGCATCCCTACGCGCTGCTGCTCGGGCTCGATCTCGGGCCGAACTGCGCGATCACGGGTGCGCTGTCGTCGCTGCTGTGGCTGCGCATAGCTCGACGTCATGGGATTCGTCCTTCGATCCTGACGTTTTCGATAGTGGGGACCGTTGTCGCCCTGCTGTCGATCGCGCTTGGGCTCGCAGTGATCTAAGGACTACTTGCCGTCGTACGCACCAAGCGGCCAGACGCTGCAGTTGCCGACGGTGTACCAGGAGCTTCCTTCGATGGGTTTATCGTTGACGCTCGCGCGAAGCGCGCGGACGGTGCCGCCGTGGCAGACAATAAGACCGCGCTGTCCCGGTCGTTCGTCTCGAAGCCGCTTGATGACGAGCTGCGCTCGGGCGACGACGTCGTTAAATGACTCGCCACTGGGCGGACTGGCGTCGGGGTTCATGATGATGTGGTGCTCGAGTCCGGTGAGCTCGGGAGTCAAATCACCTATCGGCCGTCCTTCGAACACGCCGAAGCAACGCTCACGCAACAGCGGATCGGCCGTGGGCACGAGACCGATGGCCGCGCTGATGAAGGCCGCGGTTTCGCGTGCGCGCTCGAGGTCGCTCGTCACGAGATAGTCGAAACTCAACCCCCGCAGTGCGTCTGCAACCGTTTGGGCCTGGACGCGGCCGCGGGCGGTCAGCCGTGGACTGTCGTTCTGACCCTGGACGAGACCTCGTTGGTTCCAGTCGCTCTCGCCGTGACGAACGAGCGTGATCAATGATTCGTCGATTCTCGAAGCCACCTGGACCAGGTTAATGAGAGGAGCTGATCAATAGCGACACCAAGGACATCGCCCGCCACGTCATGATCGACCGGGTTCAACGAGCGAGCATTCGAATGGGATCATCGGGCGCAGGCGACCGATAGCCGACACTTCTGGTCACGTCGACCCAGGGGCTCGGTGCTCGTGCGCTCACCCTGCCGGGCTCTATCTTCGTGCGACCGCCAAGTCGCTACCAGGATTTCGGAAGCACCGCTTCGATGGCTTTGGCGATGAGCGAGTAACCGGCGTTGTTCGGATGGTCGTCCGGTCCAAAGGGTGTGGCGTAACAGAACCAGGTCAGCTGGCACGCCGATTCCACATTGGTCGGGATGGATCCCACGTTCGCGATGGTCTCCGGCGCGCTGTCGTTCGTCTGAAAGACCGACGGCACGTCGGCGATCGGCACGTGGGCGCTCGTGTAAACCTGTTGGAGGACGGCGTCGACTCGGTCGATTCCTTCGAGTGTCGCAGTGGCTTCGGCCGGGCCGGCTGGCCCGTTGAAGTAGTAGCCGAGGTAGGGATCGGCGTACTCGATGCCGACGAAGTGGGTAATCGGTCCGGCCGCCGATGTGAGCTCGCTGACGACCTTGGGGAGGTCCACCTGAATCGCTGCGATTGCGGTGGCGAGGCAGATCTCATTGACGGGGTTGGCTTCGAGGCAGGGACGCACGTCATTGAATCCGAGGTCGATGGTCACGAGGACCGGATCGCTCTTGTGCGCTTGGAGGTACGCCGCGGCTTTCGTGAGCTGCGTCATCGGGGCTTGGTAGCAGGCGTCGGACTTCGTTGTGTCTAGAACCGATTGAACCGTGTCACCTGGGCACCCGACCTGCTCGAGGGAGAGGGCGACACCCTTGTAAGCCTCACGCTGAATGAGATCGTTCGCGTAGCCGGTGTCGGTTCGCGCGCCATTGTGATGCGGTATGCCCGTCGGCTGAAAACCGAGTGATTCCGACGCGCCGACGTCGAGGTAGTACGCACTGAGTTTGACTGGCGCCACCGTCACTCGCGACGCTGCACCCGCGTTCGCACTACCGTTCGCGCGCCCGAGGACGTACATGCCTCCGACGACAACAAGGGCTACGAGGACGATCAAGGGATTCTTCATTCGCCGCACGCGGGACCTGCCTTCGTAATGAATTCTGTGGCGCTTGTTGCGCATTGCCGAACTGTCTACGGCCGCGGTTGTTTGACGCTGCGGCACTCACAGTTTATTCAGCAACGAGATTCACAGAAAGTTCTAAATCTCGATTCAACCGCGAACCAAGTGTACCTAAAGATGCGATAAGTCTCGAGGCGGTCGACGTCGTGTCTTGCCCATTACGAAACTACGATGCATCTATGCCTCTCGTACTTCCGCCGCGAACGTCAAAGCCGCGGTCAGTCGGTCTCACCATGGTCATCGATAAGGGAACGCCGCTGGGTCACTTCGTCGACTTCGCCGAGAGCTTCGGCGACCTCTTTGATTTCGTGAAGTTCGGATGGGGCACCTCGGTCGTCACGAAGAACTTCGAGACGAAGCTCGACGTCCTGCGCGAGGCGAACGTCGACTTCTACCTCGGGGGTTCCCTCTTTGAGAAGTACGTGATCCAAGACCGATTCGACGAGTTCCGATCCCTCTGTGAGACGTATGAATGCCGCTACGTTGAGGTCTCCAATGGCACTATCGATATCACGAACGACCAAAAAGCCGACTACGTGAAGCAGCTGTCGGAGGACTTCCTCGTCATTTCCGAGGTGGGCTCGAAGGATCAATCGACGTCAGATCTGATGTCGCCGGTGAAGTGGATCAGCTACATTCAGGCGGACCTCGATGCTGGAGCGTTCCTCGTCACCCTTGAGACTCGTGAGGGCGGGCGCGGCGGGATCTGCCGGTCCAACGGCGAGCTCCGATATGGCCTGATCGAGGAGATTCTCGGCTCCAAGATCGACCATGACCGCCTCTTATTCGAAGCGCCTTCGACCGACCTGCAGACCTACTTCGTCGGGCGCGTCGGAACGAATGTCAACCTGGGCAACATTGCGGTGTCGGACATCGTGCCACTCGAAACGATACGGCTCGGCTTGCGCAGCGAAACGCTTCTCGTATTCGAGTCACGCGATTCCGACGCCCTCGAACGATGAGAGAGAGCCGCGACGTCTTCCATCTGGCCATTCCTGCGTACGACTTGGACGCGACGGTCGAGTTCTACGTCACCAAGCTCGGCTGCAAGCTCGCCCGACGCTACGACGACCGCGTGACGCTCGACTTCTTTGGCGATCAACTCGTGTGCCACTTGAGCGAGGCCCCCGCGTCCGTACCGCCGATGAGTGAACTGCCGATGTACCCGCGCCACTTCGGCGTGACCTTTCGAGAACAGCGCGATTTCGACCAGGTCTATGAGCTCTGCAAGCAACGCGCGATACCGCTCTATAGCGACGTAAGTCTTCGATTCGAAGGCAAGGTCGAAGTGCACCAGACGTTCGTCGCGTGCGATCCATCGTCAAACCTCCTTGAGTTCAAGCACTATTTCGACCACCGAATGATGTACTAGTCGTCGATGGACTCCTCCGCACTCGGCACCGACGTTGAATCATTTGAAACATTGATTCGAAACCGCGCCGAAGCGCGCGGGGCGGCGCCCTACCTGCTCGACGCGAGAAGTCCGCGCTTCTTGTCGTACGCCTCGCTCGCGGTTCACGTCAGCGCTCGGGAGCACCAGTTGCGTCGTTGGGGGCTGGAGCGAGGCGAACGCGTCGGCCTGGCGGTCGGCGACCCCCTCGCGTTTTCGGTGTGGTTTCTCGCGGCTCTCGCGATGGGACTGTGGGTCGCCCCGCTCGATCCAAGCGCGAGTCAGCACGCGGCCACGGCACTCGAACGTGGACGGACCCTTCGCCTGAGCGCTGTCGTGAGCGATCACGACGCGCCGGCCGCGCCGTCGTCGTTTCGCTGGCATCGCGTCGACGTCGACGACATAGACGTCGAGGAGACTGCTCAATGGATGGGGCCGGTCAGTGAAGGCGGCATCGTCTTGTCGTCGTCGGGCACGACGGGCACGCCCAAGGTCATCGTGCTCCCTACCGTTCAGGTTCTGCGCACGGCGCGGCTCATCGCCGCACACCATCGACTGGACGAATCGGACCGGGGGTTCAATCCGCTGCCACTCTGGCACATCAACGCGGAAGTGGTCGGCCTACTCGCCACGCTCGTCGCCGGGGCGTCCCTCGTTGTCGACGAACGTTTCCACCGTACCGACTTCTGGCGCCTCGTCGACGAGCTCGAAGTGACCTGGATCAATGCGGTGCCGGCCATCATCGCGCGCCTGGTTTCGCCGAGTGACGAAACGGCACCTCGACGCATCCGCTTCGTGCGTTCCGCGTCCGCACCGCTCGCAGCTGCCCTTTTCGAGCGGTTCGAATCGACCTGGAACCTGCCGATCCTCCAAACGTACGGCATGACCGAGGCGGCGAGTCAGATCTGTGCGACGCCCGTTGACGGTCCGCGCAAGGCCGGTTCGGTGGGCGTGCCCGTTGGCGTTGAGGTGCGAGTCGTCGCGCACGGCGAGTTCGTGCCCCACGGCGTCGTGGGCGACGTCGAGATCAAGGGTCCGACGGTCATCGAGCGCTACGAGAGCGACCAGTACGACGATCGCTTCAGTGGCGACGGGTGGCTGCGTACCGGGGACCTTGGCTACTACGACGACGATTCCTACCTCTTCCTCGTGGGGCGCGACGATGACGTCATCAATCGCGGTGGCGAGAAGATCCACCCCCTCGACGTCGAAGGCGTGCTGGCTGAAGTAGAGGGCGTGCGCTCGGTGGCGGTCGTAGCGGCGCCCGACGAGGTCTTCGGACAGGTGCCGATCGCGTTTGTACAGCCAGAGGATGAGTCGACGTTGTCTTCGCTGCACGATCTTGCGATCCTTGCCGAACGAGTGCGAAGCTGCGCGCTCGAGTCGCTCTCGAAGCCCGAGCGTCCGACGTTGGTGAAGGTTGTTCGTTCGTTGCCGGTGCACGCGACGGGGAAGTTGCGGCGGTCCCTGCTTCGCGAAGGCGATGTGACGGTCGTCTACGAAGAGCGTCTCTAAGCGCTGTCGTCGAGGAAGATCATGAACTCCGTCTCCGAGGCGCAACCGAGTGGCACACGCCAGCGCCTCGACCACGTCGACGCGATGCGCCCGATCAAGCAGACCGCGGTCATCTCCACGCACGCCCTCATCTACTTCGCACCGATCGCCACGAGTCTTCTCGCGGCGAGCATGCTCACGCTCACTCACTTCTCGCGAGACGCGTTCCTGTTCGTGTCGGCCTGCATGCTCGCCTACAGCTACCGCGACAGCGCGAAGATCGACCTCGCCCACTACGCGAAGCGTCGATTCATGGCGGTGGGACTTGTCTACCTCGTGTGGTCGGTCATCTACTTTCCGGTCGCGGCGCTCAAGAGCTCGTCGAGCTTCCCGTACTTCCACCTGCCGCTGTCGGCGATCTTCAGTATGTCGGGGCTGCACAATCTGCTGTTCGCACTCGCGACGGGCTACTACCACCTCTACTTCTTGCTCCTGTTGCTCGAGTTCTACGTGCTCTTTCCGCTGCTCTTCGCCTACGTTCGCCGCTACCCCCGCGCCCGCGTGCCTCTCCTGGTCGCCTCACTCGCCTGGCAGGTCGTCTTTCCCATGGTCATTCGTCGTGGCTGGTTCGGCTTCGTGGTCACGCCGAAGGTCGAGACCCGGCTCGTGTTTGCCTATCCGCTCTACCTGGTCGGCGGCGTCATCATCGCGTTCTACCTCGAGCGCTTCCACGACTGGGTGGTGCGACACTGGCGTGGCATCCTTGTCTGGACCGTTGTCGTGGGAGCGATCCCGATCGTGATCGACTACATCCAAGACCACGTCGCGCGCCTTCCGGTCGTGCTCGTTCCGGGGGGTAATCCCTTCGCGGCCGCGGTGATCCCTTACGACGTGGGTGCCATTGTCGCGGTCTACCTGCTCGGGGTGTATCTCGTGAGTCCCGATCGAAGCGCGCGCACGCGCGCCGTCGTCGCTTCGGGATCGGAGGCGGCCTACGGCATCTACGTCTCCCAGATCTTGTGGATCGTGTGGCTGCACCGCTGGGCCGAGCAGTTCAAGTGGCTCAACTCGGTGCCGTGGCTCGTCGTGACGATCATTGCGGTTGTCGTTTCGTATCTCGTTGGCTGGCTGTTCAGCGCGATCGTGGCGCGCACGCCGTTGGCGCGCGCCGTCGTCGGACGCAGCCAACAGCCCTGGAGCACGCTCCTGTGGTGGCGACACCGAGTCGAACCCGACCAGCACCACGACTTCGGCGAGGGACCGCTCAACCTCACCGACGCGTAGCGAGGCCCACTTCTCCTAGTGAGATTGTCGCGATTCGCGGCGGACGAAACGTGCGAGGCTCGTCAGTACGATGAGAAGTCGAGAAGTGAGCGAACGTGGCGAGACAAAAGCGCGAAAGTGAACGCCTGCGCGTGCCGCCGCCGCTCATCAAGCGGCGGATTCCCTCGGGCCGCGGGGCCATGGAGCAACCCAACGTCACCCACGATGGTGCGACCCCGCTCAACCCCCGGTTCTGGCTCGCCGTCGTTCTGACCGGAGTCGCCGCGGGCCTCTTCGGCGACGCACTCATGTGGATTCTCGCGCTCACCGAGCGGGTCGCCTTCAACTACCGCTCGGGCAGCTACCAGGCGGCCGTGGCGGCCGCCTCGGGGGAGCGGCGAATCGTCTCGCTCGTCCTCGCCGGCCTGTTCGGCGCCGTGTCGTGGTACCTCATTCGCCGGTACCTGCGTCACGAGCGTTCCGAGATCGATGAGGCGGTGTGGAGCGGAGACGGCGAGCTCTCGATTCGACGGAGCCTGCTCACGTCGGTCGTCTCGGAGATCGTCGTCGGCGCCGGGGCGTCGATCGGACGAGAGGCCGCGCCGAAGCTCATGGGCGGCGTGTCGGGGTCGCTCATCGCTCGATGGTTCTCCTTGACGCCCGCCCAGAAGCGGCTGCTCGTCGCCTGCGGCGGGGGAGCGGGACTCGCGGCCGTCTACAACGTGCCCTTTGGCGGGGCGCTCTTCACCGTCGAGGTGCTCTACGGCAGCTTCGCGCTGCCGGTCGTGTTCCCGGCGCTCGCAACCTCGCTCATCGCCACGTGCGTGGCGTGGATCTATCTGCCCGAGCACGCCACTTACGTCGACGTTCCGACGTACCGATTCAGCCCGTCGCTCATGATCTGGTCGCTCATCGCGGGCGTGGTCGTGGGTCTCCTCGCCGTTGGCTACGTACGTCTGATCGGATGGGTTTCGCACTACCGCGCACGAGGCGTTCACATCTTTTGGATGATGCCGGCTGCGTTTCTCGTGGTCGGCGTCGTCGGTCTCTGGTATCCGCAGCTCTTTGGCAACGGAAAGGACATGGCCCATCAGGCCTTCATCGGCGTCGGCGGGATCGGGCTCTTCTTCGCCCTCTTTGCCCTTAAGCCCCTCGTCACGTCCCTCACCCTCGGCAGCGGCGCCGCGGGCGGACTCTTCACGCCGTTTCTCTCGACGGGGGCGATGCTCGGGGCCTTTCTCGGCGCGGTGTGGATCCACATCTGGCCCGGCACACCCATTGGCGCCTTCGCGCTCGTGGGGGCGGCCGCGATGATCGGAGCCGCCATGCAGGCCCCGCTCGCGGGTCTCGTGCTCGTGCTCGAGCTCACCCACGGTGGCTTCAACATCATGGTGCCAATGATGGCGGCGACCGTTATCGCGACGCTGCTCGTGCGACAGATCGACGGCTATTCGATCTACTCCGCGCGCCTGCCGCGTCGCGAACCCGCCGAGGAGACCTGAGCTCGATGAGCGGTGAGTGACTGCGAGAATGGTAGCCATGGCATCGGTGAACGAACGATCGTGATGGACGTCGCCCTCGTCGTGCACCGTGCGCAGAGCGACGACTGGCCGAAGTTGCGCGCCATTCGTATGGAGGCCCTGAGCGACTCGCCCCAGGCGTTCGGTTCGACGTTTGCCGTGGCGGCGAAACTCTCTAACTACCAGTGGCGCTCGATGGTCGAGCGCTCGCTCTACTTCCTCGCCGAGCGTGACGGGTACGTCGTGGGCATGGTCTCGGGCGGGTTCAACGACCGCCACCCGGGGACTCGCTGGCTCTACAGCATGTACGTGACGCCGGCGGCGCGGGGCGGCGAAGCGGCGTCGAGCCTGGTCGAAGCGGTCGTTGACTGGGCGAAGGGCGATGGCGCGGGCGAGCTGTTCCTCCACGTCACCGCTACCGCAGCGCGCGCCGTGGCCTTCTACGCCCGGATGGGCTTCGCGCCGACCGGGGAGGACTTTCCCATGGACCGTGACCCGAGCCTCATCATGCTGACGCTCAAGAAGACGCTCGTCGATGGGTGAGTTTCACGTCGCGACGGTCGAGGCTCCGGTCCTCTACGACCTTCGACGTCGAATCTTGCGTGGCAACGACCCGCGCGTCGCGGTGGATTTCGAGCTCGACGACGAACCAACCGCGCGCCACTACGCGGGCCTGCTCGATGGGAGCGTGGTCGTGAGCGCGTCGTTCTTTTCCGCCGTGGCGCCGATTCGGTCGGAGCTCGCGAGTTACCAGCTGCGCTTCATGGCGGTTGACGTCGGCCTCCAAGGCCGGGGGTACGGCGCCCTCGTCCTCGGGGTCGCCGAGAAGGAGCTTCGTCAACTCGGCGCCGAGCAGCTCTGGGCGAACGCGAGAGATTCGGCGCTGGGCTTCTACATCGCCGTCGGGTTCACCACGATCGAAGGATCCGAGAACGTGAGCCCCATCTCGAATCTCCCCCACACGAAGATCGCGAAGCTCCTCGCCCCGAGTTGACCCGACCGGGGGTGGAGTATTCATTAGGTTTGTTGAATGCGCAAGTACGTGATCCTGTTCGTTGTCGTCGTCATTGCGGGCGCGGCAGCGCTCGTCTACCCCCATCTGCGCAACTCCAAGACGCCGGCGGGCGCAACGGGGACGTCGACCACGACGACCACCACGGCGCCGAGCTACCCGGTCGCGCCGCTCACGGGACTGCCCGACCCGGGCGGGGCCGCGCTCATTCGGCCCGCGTTGACGGTGAAGATCGAGAACACGCCCGAAGCGCTGCCGCAGTGGGGCATCACCCAAGCCGACGTCGTCTACGAAGAGATCGTGAACGGTGGCATAACGCGGCTGGCGGCGATCTTCAATTCGCAGGCCCCCGCCAAGATCGGGCCGGTGCGCTCGGTCCGCCCAACTGACACCCAGGTGGTCTTTCCGATCGGGGGCATCTTTGCCTACTCCGGAGGTGCCCAGTACGCGATCAACAGCATCGAGACGGCACCGGTGAAGCTCATCGACGAGAGTTCGGCCGGTGAAGCGATGTTCCGCGACCCGAATCTCCAGGCGCCGCACAACCTCTTTGCGAACGGTCCGGAGCTCTTCGCCTTCAAGGGCACCCCGACCCCCCCGCCCCCGCTCTTCACTTACCGCACGTCGAGCGAGAAGGCGGTCGGTGCACCCGTCACGAGCGTCGTCGTACCGTTTCCGAGCATCTATCCCGTGACCTGGACCTGGGACGCGACGACTAGCTCCTGGGACCGGACGATCTTCGGCCAGGCCGACGTCACGGGGACCGGTCAGCGCGAGTCGCCGAAGAACGTGGTCGTGATGTACGTCAACTACGTGAACGGCATCGGCACGATGAACTCCTACGCGGACATTCAGGGCTCGGGGACCGCGATGGTCTTCTCCGGCGGCCGCGAGATCGTTGGTACCTGGTCGAGGGGGCCGTCGAAGTCCGACGTCGTCCAGTACGACACGGCGAGCGGCGCCCCGATTCGCCTCACCCCGGGTCAGACCTGGGTCGAGCTATTGAATGACGGCACGGCGCTCAGCATCACGCGCTAACCCATCGCGGTTCGCCTCGGCGTAGGGTACGAGAGGCTGAACGAGAGGGGTGTCGTGACCTACCGCGAAGAACTGATTGAACTGCCCGACGGACGCGCGCTCGAGGTGGCGGCGGTTGGCAGCCCGCTCGGCACAACCGTCTTCTTCCATCACGGCACACCCGGTGCCACGAGGTCGTTGCGGTCATGGCAGTCGCTGCTCGATTACGGCGACTTCTATCTCGTGACGGCCTCTCGTCCCGGCTACGGGCGCTCTTCGCGATACGCGGGCCATGACGTTTCTTCGGCTGTCGACGACGCCACCGCCGCGCTCACCCACTTCGGACGGGCTCGCTACGTCGCGCTCGGCTGGTCGGGCGGAGGACCTCGCGCGCTCGCGAGCGCCGCCCTCGATCCCGCCTGCCTCGGGGCCGTTGCCCTCGCGAGTGTGGCGCCCGCGGACGCCGACTTCGACTGGACCGAGGGAATGGGTCCAGAGAACGTCGAAGAGTTCCGGCTCGCACGGCGCGGCGGACCGGAGTACGAGTCGCTCATGGAGAGCGCCGGCGAGGCCATTGCGACCACGACCGTGGACAATCTGTACGACCTTTTTGGCGGTCTCTTCTGCGACGCCGATCGCGAGGCGCTGAGCGACGATACAGAACGGCGCGCCGTGGCCGAATCGTTTGCCTACGCGTGTGGCGCAGGGTGGCACGGGTACTACGACGACAACGTGGCGATCATGGGTCCCTGGGGATTCGACGTCACCGACATCGAACGGCCCGTCCACCTCTTCTACGGCGACGACGACTTGTGCGTTCCTCCCGCCCACGGCGCGTGGCTCTCGTCCCACGTTCCCGGTGCCGTTACCCACCGCCATAAGGACGAGGGACACGTCTCGATCTACGTCGAGTACGCCGACGAGCTCGCCGAAGTCATCTCGAATCTGTCGGCCTGAACGTGGCGCGCATCGGCAACCTCTACGGGTCAGACGCAACGTTCCTCGGGGTGCCCGCGGCCGACCCCGACGTCCTCAGCGAGTGGAGCTCCGCGAGGGCAGTCATTATCGGCGCCCCCTTTGACGGAGGAACGTCGCACCGGCCGGGTGCGCGTTTCGGTCCCGAGGCCATTCGTACGACCGACTACCTGCCCCACGACGGCCTTCGCCCCTCGCTCGCCCTTGGGCTCGATCCGCTCTCGGAGCTGCGCGTCGTCGACCTCGGCGACGTGGAGATGCCCTCGGGCGAGACCGAGCGGTCCCTGGCCCTCCTCGAAGACCGCGTGGCGATGGTGGCGCGCGCGGGCGTCATACCCATCATCCTCGGCGGCGACCACACGATCGCGCTGCCCGACGTGACGGGCGTGGCGCACCACGTGGGCTTCGGGCGGGTCTCGATGATCCACTTCGACGCGCACGCCGACACCGGCAACACCCAGATGGGCTCGCTCTACGGACATGGCACGCCGATGCGCCGACTGATCGAGTCGCGAGCCTGTCGCGCCGACCGATTCCTCCAGATCGGGCTGCGGGGCTACTGGCCAGAACCCGAGACGCTCGACTGGATGGCCGAGGGCGGCATGCGCTCGTTCGAGATGGCCGAGATCATCGCACGCGGGCTCGACGCGGTGCTCGACGAGTCGCTCGAGATCGCGATGGACGACTGCGACGCGGTCTTTGTCTCCATCGACGTTGACGTCGTCGACCCAGGCGCGGCGCCGGGCACCGGAACCCCCGAGCCGGGGGGTCTCACGAGCCGCCAGCTGCTCGACGCCGTTCGACGTATCGCGATGAGCGTGCCCGTCGCCGGGGTGGACGTCGTCGAGGTCGCCCCGCCCTACGATCACGCCGAGATCACGGCCTACCTCGCCAACCGCGTGGTGCTCGAAGCGCTCGGCGGGATCGCCTGGCGCGATCGACACGTGCGTGGTGAGCCGACCCGCGAGCCGAGTGATCCGCTGCTCACCCGTTAGTCGTGCATCGACGCCAGGATCTCGCGCACCATCTCTTCGGTCGTGTTGGGGTGCAGGAAGGCGATCCGCGCGACGGTCTCGTCCTCCCACTTGGTCGGGGTGACGAAGGCGATCTGTCGGCTGAGGAGGGACTGGCTCCACTCGTTGTAGCGCTCGGCGTCCCAGCCCCTGCGACGAAAGAGCACGATCGAAAGGCTCGAGGGACGCACCATCTCGAGGACGTCGTCCGCCTCGATCAGCTGCTCGGCGCGCCGGGCGAGGTCGATGGCGCGCTGGACGGCCGACTCGTAGGCGGCCGTGCCGTTCGTGACGAGCGAGAACCAAAAGGGCAGTCCCCGCGCTCGTCGTGAGAGGTGGATGCCAAAGTCCGAGGGGTTCCACTGGTAGTTCTCGTCGGAGCTGTCGTGCAGCACGTCGAGGTAGCCCGCCTGCTGGGCGAGGACCTTTCGCGCGACCGTCGGATCGCGGTAGAGCAGCGCGCAGCAGTCGAGCGGCGCGAACAGCCACTTGTGCGGGTCGACAATGAAGCTGTCGGCGTGGCGAATGCCGCGAAGGAGCTCGCGGTGGGACTCGGAGAAGACGGCGGCACCCCCGTAGGCGCCGTCGATGTGGTACCAGAGGTCGCGTTCACGAGCGAAGCTGCCGAGTCCTTCGAGGTCGTCGATGATGCCCGCGTTGGTCGTGCCGGCCGTCGCGACGACGCCGATGACGTTCTCCGGGTGTGGGTCGGCGCGCAGCGCCGTCTCGAGCGCGTGGCGGGTGAAGCGGTGGTCCTCGGTGTCAACGACGAGCGTCTTCACGTCGAGCACGTGGAGGGCCTTGCCGATGCTCGAGTGTGCGTCGGCGGAGATCGCAAAGCGCAGGTCGTGGGGGTTCATGGCCGCGTGCTTGGCGCGCGCGACGTCTCGCCCGACGGTGAGGCTCGACAGGTTGCCGATCGAGCCGCCCGCGACGAAGGCACCGCCCGTGCCCTCGCGCATGCCCGATACCTCGGCGAGGTAGCAGAGCGCCTGGTTCTCGGCGACGACGACGCCGCTCGACTCGAGCCAGCTCGTGCCGTTCAGCCCCGAGCAGGCGACGACCATGTCAAAGAGCAGCGAGTTCTTCGTGGGAGCGTTTGGAATGAAGGCGAGAAAGCCGGGCGAGTCGATCGACACGACGGCCGGGGCGAGGGTCGTCTTGAAGAACTCGAGCACCTCTTCGGGGTCGCGACCCTCCGCACGGATGAGCGAGTCGAGCTCTTTGGTCGGTATGTCCATCTGGCTGCCGTAGTCGAGCGGCACCGGATCGAGTGACAGACGTTCGCGGCAGTAGTCGAACACCGCGTTCGTGAACTCCGGGTCGTATTCAAACATTGAGTGCCCCATTGCACCGCCTTTCGCTTTGGCCCCTCGCTATCGTACGGGTTTAAACGATGTCGCCCGATCGCCTCCGCGAAAGGCGCCCCCGCGCCTCAACTATCATCCCGTCATGGCTCAGGACCGCGTCGGGTATCTCGGACCGGAGGGCTCCTTCTCCCACCAGGCCGTCCTCACGTTGAGTGACGTCGAGCCCGTTGCCTACCAGACCTTGGAAGATCTCCTCAGCGCCGTCGCGGGCGCCGAGCTCGACCGGGCGCTCGTGCCCATCGAAAACGCGCTCGAGGGAACGGTCTCGGCGACGATCGACGGACTGGTCTTCGATCGCGATCTGATCATCCTTCAAGAGATCGTGCTGCCCATTCACCTGCACCTCTTGGCGCGTCCGGGCGTGGCGCTCGAGGACGTGAAGACCCTGCGCAGCTACGTGCACGCGCTCGCCCAGGTCCGCGCGTTCGTGCACGAGCGCGGCCTGGAGACGGTGCAGACGACCTCGACCTCACAGGCCGCGCGCGACGTCGCCGAGTCGAGCGAGCCGTGGGGTGCCGTCGGCAGCTCGCTCGCGGGCGAGCTCTTCGGCCTCACGGTGCTCGCCGCGGACATCGAGGACCACCCGGACAACGCGACGCGCTTCGTGTTGGTGGGGCGCGACTTCGTCGCGGCGCCCACTGGGCACGACCGCTCGACGATCGTCTGCTTTCAAGACGCTGACCGACCGGGAAGCCTGTACGCGATCCTCGGTCGCTTTGCGGCGCGCGACATCAACCTCACCAAGCTCGAGAGCCGTCCAACCAAGCGCGCGCTCGGCGACTACTGCTTCGTCATTGAGTTCGAAGGACACGTCGCCGACGACGTCGTGGCTGACTGCCTCGCGGACCTCCAAGCCCACCTCGCGCGGGTCAAATTCCTCGGCTCCTATCCCGTCACGGGCGAGGGGGCGAACGACCGCCGCGAGGAGGTCGCCGAAGCTCGGCGCGCCGCCGCACGGTGGATCGAATCAATTCGCTCGAAGATCCGTCGAACCTGAGCCCGGGCGACCGCGACTCGTTCTCCGTAGGATGACGGGATTCACCCTGCACTAGAGGAGGCGACATGACGTACGACTTCGAAGTTGCTGCCCACATTCCCGCCCCGCCGGACGTGGTCTACGCCGCGTGGCTCTCGAGCGACGAGCACTCCGCGATGACCGGGGGAGTTGCTCACGTCGACGCCCGCGAGGGCGGCGACTTTGACGCGTGGGACGGCTACATCCACGGGGTGACCCTCACGCTCGAGCCCTTTCGCCGCATCGTCCAGACGTGGCGCACGCAGAACTTCACCGAAGAGCACTCGGACTCTCAGATCGAAGTGCTGTTCGAAGGCGACGACGAGGGGACCCTCGTTCGCGTGCTCCACTCGGGCGTGCCCGACGATCAGCGGGGCTACGAACAAGGCGGCTGGCAGAAGAGCTACTTCGATCCCATGACGGCGTACTTCGCGACACGCTGAACTCAGGTCCGCGTCGGCCTCTCGCGGATTCGCCTCAGCGTGGTGACGGCGGCGTAGTCCTTCTCGGGACCTCGCACGTGCCACTCTTCTTCCATATGGTCGCGCGACTTCGCGGCGGTCGTGATCACGTACCGGTCCAGGCCACAGAGGTGCTCGTCCACCGACGCGCCCTTCGCGAGGTCGAGATCGATGAAGGAGTGGCCGTCGCGGAAGTTGACCGTGACGCTCGTGTCGCCGGTCGCTACGTAGTAGAGCTCGCGCGACGAGTGGCCGGAGTAGTCCCCAAGGGTGATCTCGCCTGATTCGACGTAGTGCGCCTGCTCGCTCTCGCCGTCGGGCGCATCGACGAGCGACACCGTCGCGGTGCCGAGGAACGTCCCGTCCTCAACGTTGAGGTAGTCCGTGATCGTTCGCTCGACCCGCCATGAGCCGAGCAGCACGTCGATCGTCTGGTTCATCGCCACAGCTCAAGTATGTCCGGCCGGCGGCGACTTCCTACGTCTCGAGAAGGCTGTTCGCGACGCGTTCGAGATGGCTCAGCGACTCCTGCATCCCCTCTTCCATCCCCGACGCCAACTGCATGTCGCGGGTGTCTGGGGTGGGGTGATCAACGAGGATGCTCACGACGCAGCCGGTACCGGCTTCACTGAAGGTATTGGTCACGACCGCCACGACGTCGGGGAAGGGATCGTAGATCTGGGTGTGGACGAGACGTTCTTCGGGGGCGATCTCGCGATACGTGCCGTGAAACGCGACCTCGAACTCGTTGTGAGCAACCATCACGTAGCGCCACGCGCCGCCGACGCGCAGGTCCACTTCGACCGAGGTCACGCGGCCCCGGTCGCCGCCCCACCACTGGGCGATCAGTTCGGGCGTTGTCCACGCGCGATAGACGAGCCGCCGCGGCGCGTTGAACTCGCGCACGATCAGTATCTGACGCTCACTCGGCAGCGTGATCGTCGCTCGAAGATGACCTTCGTTCATCGTTCCTCCTTTAGCCTTCCAAGTACCTCATCCAACGCGTCAAAGCGCTCGGCCCAGAGCTGTTCGAAGGGCGAGAGCCATTCGTGCATGTCGCGGAGCGGTCGGGCGTCGATGCGGTAGAGACGCTGGCGACCCGCGTCGCGCACCGCGACGAGCCCCACTTCTCTCAGCACGCGCAAGTGTTTGGAGACCTGGGGCTGGGAGAGCGCGGTCGAGGCGACGAGCGAATTCACCGACGACTCGTTGCGCGACAGCAGCGTCAGGATCTCTCGCCGACGCGGTTCGGCGACGGCGTTGAACACGTCGGTGGTCGTCGCGGCTCGGGCCATTCGCAAAGTATATAACCATATGGGAATATGTCAAGAATGGCCGTGCAGAACAGTCGGGACCTCACTGCACGAACGAGAAGCTCGTTAATGGTGACGCGCACTCGGCGACCGTTTTCTCAGTGGACCGACCAACGGGGCTTAGGACTAATGGCGGAGGGAGTGGGATTTGAACCCACGGTGGGCAAGCCCACGCCGGTTTTCAAGACCGGTACATTCGGCCGCTCTGTCATCCCTCCGGGGACCACACTACCGGAGGGTCTAGGCGTTCTTTTTATGCAGGCGGTGGCGCTGGGCAACGTCGAGGACGACCTTGCGTAGACGGACCGACTTCGGCGTGACCTCGACGGCTTCGTCTTCGGCGATGAACTCGAGCGCCTGTTCGAGCGAAAAGATGGTCGGCGGCGCGATGCGTTCGGTGTTGTCGCTGCCGGACGCGCGCATGTTGGTCAGCTTCTTTTCCTTCGTGGGGTTGACGTTCATCTCTTCGGAGCGCGTGTTCTCTCCGACGATCATGCCCTCGTACACCTCGATGCCGGGGCCTACGAAGAGGACGCCGCGCTGTTCGAGGTCGAGCAGGGCATTCGCCGTCGTGTCACCGCGGCGGTCGGCGACGAGCGTGCCCTTCTGGCGAAGGCGTATGTCCCCGTACCAGGGTTCGTAGCCGTCCGACGTCGAGTGCATCATGCCCGATCCGCGGGTCTCGGTCATGAACTCGGTGCGAATGCCCACGAGGCCGCGTGCGGGGATGCGCCACTCGAGCCGCACCCAGCCCGTGCCGTGGTTGACGAGGTCGAGCATCGTGCCCTTGCGCGTGGCGAGCAGCGTCGTCACCGGCCCGACGAACTCTTCGGGTGCGTCGATCGTGACGTGCTCCATTGGCTCGTGCAGCTTGCCGTTGATCATGCGCGTGACGACCTGAGGCTTGCCAACGGTGAGCTCGAAGCCTTCGCGTCGCATGGTTTCGATGAGGATTGCGAGCTGGAGCTCGCCGCGTCCCTGGACCTCCCACGCGTCGGGTCGGTCGGTCGGCAGGACGCGCAGCGAGACGTTGCCGACGAGCTCTCGGTCGAGGCGGTCCTTCACCATGCGCGCGGTGAGCAGCTTTCCTTCGGTGCCCGCGAGCGGCGACGTGTTGATGCCGATCGTCATCGAAAGGCTCGGCTCGTCGACGTGCAGCGGCTCCAACGCGATGGGGTTCTCCGAGTCGGCGAGCGTCTCGCCGATCGTGATGTCTTCAAATCCCGCGACGGCCACGATGTCCCCGGGACCCGCGCTCTGGGCTGGGATGCGCTCGAGGGCTTCGGTGATGAAGAGCTCGGTGACCTTCGCGTGCTCGATGGTGCCGTTGATGCGGCACCACGCGATGCGCTGGCCGCGTTCGAGATTGCCGTTGATAACGCGACAGAGCGCGAGTCGGCCGAGGTACGGCGACGCATCGAGGTTGCAGACGAGCGCCTGGAGCCCGTGCCCCTCTTCGTACTCGGGGGCGGGCACGTAATCGGCGATCGTCTGGAAGAGCGGCGTGAGGTCGCCCGTTTGGACCGAAGGGTCGAGCGAGGCCCAACCTTCGCGCGCGCTCGCGTAGAGGATCGGAAAGGAGATCTGGTGTTCGTCGGCGTCGAGATCGAGAAAGAGGTTCTCCACCTCTTCGACGACCTCGGTCACGCGCGCGTCGGGCCGGTCCACTTTGTTGATGACGAGCACGACGGGCAGGCGCTTTTCGAGGGTCTTGCGCAGGACGAAGCGGGTCTGGGGAAGGGGGCCCTCGGCCGCGTCGACGAGGAGGATCACGGCGTCGACCATCGCGAGGCCGCGCTCGACCTCGCCGCCGAAGTCGGCGTGGCCGGGGGTGTCGATGATGTTGATCGTGAGGCCGTTCCACTTGACCGCGGTGTTCTTTGCGAGGATGGTGATGCCCTTTTCGCGCTCGAGGTCACCCGAGTCCATGACCCGGTCGGTGATCTCCTCGTGGGCGGTAAAGGAGCCCGTCTGGCGGAGCATCTTGTCGACGAGCGTGGTCTTTCCATGGTCGACGTGGGCGATGATGGCGACATTTCTGAGGGACGTACGTAGCGACATGACTGAACCACGCTAATCGGACTGGACCGGTCGCCCCCTCACGCAGCGCGAGCGAGGTGGTGGCGCTCACTGGCGACGGCGGTGCGCACGAGGTCACGAGCGCCGGCGCGAAGGTCGGTCATTGAACCGTCGACACTCAAGACGACGCCGGCTTCGGGCCACAGACCGATGATCCGGGCCGCGGGCTCACCGCTCGAGTTCGCCAGCGCGTCGATCGTGAGGTCGGCGCGCAACCCCGGCCCCGCGCTCTTGCCCGGCGCTCCTGCTCTCACGCGCAGGAGTATTCGACGCTCCGGCGTCACAATCAGGTCACGCCGACCTCTCAGGGTGGTGCGAGCTCTCGCGACGTCGTAGTAGGCGTCGCTCGCGGCGACCGACCACGGGTGGTCGAGGCTCTCGGCCGCTTCGATCAGCTGGGTGGCCCAGTTGAGCGCTTCGGCGCTAACGAGTCCGAGCGCGGCCGGAGCGCACGTGGCGAGATACCAGGCGAGCGACCCGGCCCGTGCGTACCCGGCCGCATAGCGCAACAGCTGATCGGTGACCTCCGCCTCGAGCGCGTCGGACTTTGTGATCGCTGGTTCGAGCAGCGCGCGCCGCAGCGCCGCGTTGCCGAGCACTCGGCGCGCGGTCGCGGGCGACCAGCGAAACGGTCCTGGCGGACGACCTCCCCGTTCGACCATCCACGCGTCGAGGCGACGATGATCGAGCGAGGGCACCGCGCGAAAGCGCGCCGCGAGCGAGCGGCGGTGGTCGTCGGTGAGCGCCGCGCACTCATTCGGCGCTTCTTCAATGAGGCGATTCAAGACGTTCCTCGAGAGTCGGCGATGCACCAAGGTCGTCACGGAGCGACCCGCAACTTCTCGAGCGTCTCGAGCACGTCAGCGATCGAACGACCGAGCAGTTCGTCATCGACGTCCGTCGTCCACAGCTCACCCGTCGCAGTCGAGAACATCGACGTGCGCAGCGGCACGATGGACGTGCGAAGTGTCTGGACGAGGGCGTGGTAGCGCATCACGCGCTCGGCTCCTTCGCCGAGCGGTGACGTGGTCACGTCGAGCAGCGCCACCGAGGCAACGTCGCCGCTCGTTGTGCCGACCATCAGATCGATGACGTCGCGCAACACCACGTTGCCTCCCGCCAATCGCTGGTACGCGCGCAGCGACGTGCGCGGGAGCCAGCGGCTCGAGAGCGGCCCGAGAGAGCGCTTGAGCGTCACCCAGTGTGCCGTCAGGTCGGTCGAGAGGCGCGCGAGCTCATCACCGTCGAGCCGATCGACGTAGTCGGTGAGCTCGGTGTGGCCCACGTCGGTGCGCCACGCGAGCACCAGGTCGTGGCACACGTCGTCCATCTCTACGCCGGCACTCAACAGTCGCAGCGCCTGTGTGATCAAGATGCCGCGCAGCTGGGCGAGCGGCGCACTCGAAGGATTAACAGCAACCGGTCCGGCGCGGAGCGACGACGCGCGCACCACGAACGGTTCGTCACGCAACTCGGCGCCGAGCAGCTCGTAGATGCCGTCTTCGAGGGCGGCGCGCAGTCCCGCAGCCGCGCTCGCGTTGGAGGGCGGTCGCGTCGAGCGTTCGCCGCGCAGGACGTCCATCACGCTCGGAGGGGAGGCGTCGAGCAGGGTGGTCATGTATCGAGTGTGGCGGTGCGGTGTGACACCACGACTAGCGTGAAGGCGTGTTCGCTGCCGTGTTTTCCGTCTTCGTCGCGGCGGTGGTGGTGCTCTGTGTCCTCACGATGCGCTGGGCTATTCAGCGCGATCGCTCACGCCGCAAGTAGCTCAGTCCTTCAGGCGATCTTCCAGCTCGTGGACCGTCCGGTCGAGGTCCGCGATGGCGCGTTCGATGACGGCCAGCCGATCCTTCAAGACCTCGTCAACGCGCTGATCGACGCGCTTGTCGACTTGGGCGCTCAAACGGGCGTCCAGCGAGTCCACGATCGGCTGGGTGATCTGTTTGATGCGCGCCTTCAGGTCAGGGGCTTTGTTGGCGTCGGAGTCTGAAGTGTCGCTCATGGGGCCAGACTACGTTGACGGCGGTGGGCAGTACACGCCGGCGTTGAACTGCAGGGTGTTGAACTGGCCGGCCCACGGCGGGTTTTCGAGAGTCGCCGCCTCGCTTTGGAGCGTCGCCTGGGGCGTGCACACGGCGTCAAAGGTAATGAACCCGCGAACGTTGCTCCCCGTTGCGCCCGCGACGGGGACCGGGCCACCGCCGCTGAAGGCGAGGGCCACAAAGACCGGCATCGGGAGCGTCGAGAGCTGGTAGTTGCGGTATTCGGACTGTGAGGCGTAAACGGCGGCGTTGAGGGAGGGATCGACCGAGTCGATGCCCGTCTGCCAGCCCTTCAGTATCTCGTCCCAGTACGTGGCGTAGAGGGCGAGGGTCGAATTCGACGCGCCGCCCGGCGCGTCGAGGCCCGAGTGGTTGTCGGGATAGCCCTCGGGATCAAAGATGACCCAGTCCGGTTTGAGTCCTACGCCGAGGGCGCGGTAGGAGTCGATCTGGGTGGCGACCCACACGCCGGCAGCAAAGCCGTGGGCGTAGTAGTTGGATGCGGTGAGCGGTTGGCCGGCGAGAGGGCCGCTCACCGTCCAGAACGACAGCCACGTCACCCGCTTGTGCGAGTTGTAGATGGCCTGACCCAGAAGGAAGTCCGGCGACGCGCTGACGTTCGTCGTGCCGGTGAATCCGACCCACGGCGCGGTCCTCGTGCCGAGCCCGCCGGTCTCAGAAATGATCGGCCAGCCGTTGTTGATCGCAGCCGGCCAGTCCGTGTAGGGAATGGCGTAGACCCCCACGCCTTCAGGGGGTGGCGAGCTCACGCCCGCCGCGTACAGGGTCAGCTCGCCGTTCACCTGGAGGCCCGTCACGATGTTGCCCACCGTCCTCGCGGAACTGCCCGCCGTCACCGACACGTTGGTCGCCGTCCAGGACGTCGATTCGGTCGGGTTGGTCAGCACGAACAGGTCTCCCCAGTTGGAAGCTTGACCGGCGATCGCTACTTGGGTCGGTGTTATGTCGACCGAGAGCGCGCCACTCAGCGGCGGTGCCCCCGACGCGAGGGTCGTGACGTTGGCGTAGTTCCACAGTTGCTCGGCGTTCAGCTCACTCGAGAGGTTCTCGGTCGTGAAGAGCTCGACGCTGCCGCCGACGCTGAGCGCGGCGAGATCGATCGACGTCGTGCTCGTACCAAGTGCGAGCGTTCCGGCAGTGGTGGGGGCGCCCGTGAGCATCGTCAGGTTTTCCCCGGTCCAGGTTCCGAGCGAGCCCCCGATATTCGTAAAGACTTCGACATCGCCGTTATTGAGGATGCTCGCAAACATGGGCGTGGCGCCCGGGAGAACGACAGGATCGCTCCCAAAGCCCGATGCAACGAGGGGCGCAGTCGTCGTCGTGGTCGGTGCTTTCGTGGTCGTCGTGGTCGTCGGTTTCGTCGTCGTCGTCGTTGTTGTTGTGGTGGTGGTGGTCGTCGTCGTCGTGGCGGCTGATGGCCGTGCCAGAGGGGGCTTGGTCGTCGTCGTGGTTGGTGCTTTCGTGGTCGTCGTGGTCGTCGTGGTCGGCGGCTTGGTCGTCGTCGTGGTCGTCGTTGACGATGTCGTGACGAAGGAATTGGTTGACACGCCCACGCTCGAGAAGTTCACCGTGTACGAGTTCTGGGAATAGACGGGTAACGGCTGTCCGCTCTCCCAGCTGATCGTGAGCACTTCAGTCGCGTTGCTCGAGGTGAGGTAGGCAATCGTCGCGGACGACCCGTTCACTTGGACGCTCGGAAGTCCGATCGCCGCCGTGACACCCGTGAGCGCACTCAAGTCGGTCGTCACGTACGGACGCCATGGTGTACCGAAGTGCTGGTGCGGCCACGAGGGCGTTTCGGGGTTGTTCGGCGTGACGAGCTCAACGTTGCCCGAGGTGTCGACGTAGATGAGGTCGACGTTGCCTGACGGGTCGAAGAACGGGATGGGGTCCCCACCGGGTGCGGGTACGTCATTGTGCGTGGTGTAGTCAAGCCAGCTTGACGTGTTGGTTGCGCTCTCGGTGTACACCGCGAGATCGTCTTTGTTCGTGCGATACGCGATCACTCCTTCGGTCGCGTCGGTCGCGCCGTGGGGACCGCCGAGCATGGTGGTCGTTTCGAGGTGGGACTCGAGTGATACCGCGTTCCACGGCAGTGGCTCGGCGCCAGTGTCGAGGAACTGATAGAGCGGAAGGCCCCGTGGAGTCGGAGCAGTCGTGACGCCACGGGAGACGCTCGTTGCGAGCAGGACGCTCGCGACGAGAAAGATCACTATCAGCGTCAGTCGTGCAAATCTCACTCGCGTCCTTACGTGGGCGACGCGCCCAATCAGACGGACCCTCACCGATGAAAGTTTAGGTTCGAGGCTTCGCCACGCTGAGTCACGGACCCCGCGTGCAGTACTACGAACGCGTTACAACTCTCTTCGCGGCCGACGGCGCAGAGGGGCCGTCGACGTTGACGGCGCGAACGACGACGGTGTAGGCGTGGCCTTTCAATAGCTTCGTGACGTCCAAGGATCGTACGCCCTTGGGCATGGCTACCCAGCGTGCACCACCGTCTAATGAGTACTGATAATCGGTAATCGCACTGCCACCGTTGGATCTCGGCACCGTCACGATGAGATGGAACCCGTCAACGAGGGGTGTAAGGGTTGAGATCGTCGGTGCGTTCGGTCGCGTGGACACCTTCGCGCTGCCAGCCGACTTGAAGGTGAGCGTTGTCGTATAGATGGACTGGCCCTCATAGGTGATCGTGACGGTCACGTTCTGGGGGACTGTGGACTCGACGTCGAAACTGACGACACCGCTCGCGTTACTGATCGACGTCGTGGCGTCGGTGCCCGCTGCGGCGCTGTTCTCGACGCCATCGATGCTCAGGTTTCCGCCGGGTGCGGTGGCGGTGATCTCTACCGAGGCGTTGGTGATTGGTTGATCGGTCGCGCTCCGCAGCGTGGCCGTGATAGTCGGACCCGTCGCGAGTGCGGTGCCCACACTCGTCGAGGTCGTAAAGGTGCTCGTCGTCGGAGAGAACGCGGGCGGGCAGAGGCCCGCAATGAACGCGGCACCGTCGGGACTGCCGAGCCCCGAAGCCATGTCGTAGCCCGGGGCGGCGCTGTACTCACCGACGTTGTAGAGGTCGTTGTTGCCCGTTGTCACGTCGGTGAAACCGGTCGAGGCCATTGCGTAGAGCGCGGGATTGACGAAGCCGAGTCGCGGCACCCCACAGGTCTGCGCAGCGACCGCGATGAGGTCGCTCACCAGTGGTGCGCCGATCGACGTACCGCCGATGCCACCCCATCCGCCCGAGCACGAGTGACGACAGAAGCCTGTTCCGGTCCCCGTGTAGTACTGGATGAAGCCGGTCTGGGGATCGCCCATCACCGACACGTCAGGCACCATGCGCATCGTCTCGCTGGAAGGGGTGATGCCGGGTGCGACCTGCCAGCTCGGGCGGCTCCAGAGCGAGGACTCGCCTCCGCCACCCGCGCCGCAGTCGCTCTGGGTGCAGTTGTCGTTCCACACGCTTTCGGTGAGGGGACTCAGGCTGCTCACGTCGAGGCCCCCGACGCCCGTCACGTAGGGCTGGGATGCGGGGTCGTCAACGGCGACGGCCGTCGTCGGGCTCGAGGTGTCCTCGCAGTCCGACGATCCTTCGTCGCCGGCCGCCGCGATGACGGTCTGGCCCTGGGCCGCCATCTCCTGGAAGATCGTCTGCTCGGCCTGCGCGGCACCGTCGGTCTGGGCTTCGCAGATGCCCCATGACGTCGAGATGATCGTTGCGGTGTCGTTGCTCGCCATCTGCGAATAAGTGTCGGTCGGCCCGGAGTTGTTGTTCGTGCCCTGGTAGACCTCGATCGCGGCACCCGGCGCGAGGGCGGCCGTCTCTTCGACGTCGAGGGTGGCTTCGTCGGGCGCGTCGCCCGCGTTGTCCGATACGGTGGGTCCTCCGTCGACGTTCGTCTGGGTGACAGTCGGCGTGAGCCCGTAGCAGTTGAAGAACGTCTGAACGTCGCTGGCGTCATACGCTGCGAGTTCGTAGACGCCAACGGTCTGTCCGACGCCGGTGTCGCCCGCGGCCCACGCGCCCGAGAAGCCGTAGAGCGACGCCTGCTGCTGAACGGTGTAGCCGCCGACGCTGTTGGGCGTCGTACCCGTCGAGCTGCCCGCCGAGGCACACGTCGTCGGCGCGGCGACCGAAGCACTCGCGTGGTTCATTTCGACCGTCGTCGATTCGGGCGCGACCGCATCGAGGCCGGCGACGGCCGTGACCTCGTGTGCGAGAGTACCCGGCAATGTCGCGTCCGCCGTGAAGTGCGCATCGAGGGCGCCGTTACTGAGGCGCACCGTCTCGACCGACGCGTCAAAGGCATGCGCTATGTCACTCGTGGTGCCGGTGACGTGGAGGATGTTGTGACCTGCGCTCAGCGCGCCAATGCGAAATCCGTAGGAAGCGAAGTACTGCTCGACGCTCTTCACCGACGTGGCCGTTGCGCCGAAACGCTTCGCGTACGTCGACGGCGTCAGGAAGTGGTGATAGTTGGGCGACGCGGTGTTGGAGAGGCTTGCGATGAATGAGGCGAGCGCGGCCTGGTGCGTTCCCGTGAGCGCGAGGTCGAACGAGGTGGTGATTGGTTGGTTGACGACCACGTCGCGCGTCGGCGTGGGGGCGAGCCCCGCGACGAGCACTCTCGGCACGCTCGCGGTGGCGGGGAGGGCGGCGATGGGCACGGCGAGCCCGACGAGGGCGGCGCCGAGGGCGAGCGCGGCCCCGCGCGGCCAAGGGAGGACACTAAGCATGGACTCAGCCTAGGGAAGCGCGGCACGGACGAGAGTTCGTCGCGCTCCACATACGCCAATTCTTATGCTGGCCTCACGACGGAAGCTCGTAGCCCGCTCGCCGGAACCGCGCGCTCAAGTCGGCGCACTCGGCGCACACCGAATCGGGCACGAGGCCCGCGCGCATCAGCCAGCCAAAGACCGTGCAGCCCAGGCAAAAGCCGAA
This sequence comes from Acidimicrobiales bacterium, assembly GCA_049581565.1. GTDB lineage: Bacteria > Actinomycetota > Acidimicrobiia > Acidimicrobiales > RAAP-2 > RAAP-2. The sequence goes on along the minus strand of JBAUSF010000205.1, from coordinate 5,695 downwards.
GAATCCCTCGAGGGACGCCGCTCCCGTGAGCGGCAGGAGGATCCAGCGTGCGTCGAGCCACCCGGCCGTGAGCCACGTGATCAACGCGGCCGAGGAGAACGCGAGTCCCATGCACTGGGCGAACCGCTTCGGGGGGCCGGGAACAAATTTCTCCCAACTCTTCAGGCGAGGCCCGCTCACGTGCACGGCGAACCAGCCGAGCGGCGAGATCTTGGGGCCCGCCGCGACGCGGGCGGCGAAGCCGTAGGTGAGCGGGATCAAGAGCCACGCCTGACCGGTCACGAAGGCGATGACGGAGAGCCCGAGCACGCCGAGCGCCACACTGCGCGCTGCCGCGTCGTTCACCGGATTGGGAAACGAGAAGAAGTCCTCCACCCGACAAAGTTTAGTGGAATAGTCATGTAATCGGTCAGAGCGCCAGCTTGATGGTCGTGATGACGCCCACGATGATGACCAAGACGCGCACGAGCGTCGGCGAGAGCCGCACGATCAGCAGCGCCCCGAGGTACCCGCCGATCAGCGTGCCGACGAGCAGCGCGAACACGTCGGCGACCGCGAGGTGCCCGTGGACGATGAAGATCAGCGCCGCGATTGCGTTGATGACGATCGAGAGCGCGTTGCGCAGTCCTTGGACCTCGTGAATCTCGAGTGGCAGGCTGAGCCCCATGACGGCGAGCAGCAAGATGCCCATGCCGGCGCCGAAGTAGCCGCCGTAGATCGACGCAAGAAAGATTCCGGCGAAGAGCGCTCGGCGTCGGGCGGGGTGACGGTGGTCGACGTTGGCGAGCGAGCGCGTGATGAACGGCGCCAGGGCGAAGAGCACCGTGCCCGAGCCGATGAGCCAGGGGACGATCGTGCGAAAGAGCGAGGGTGAACCGGCAAAGAGCAGGGCGCAGCCGGTGATGGTGCCGAGCACGCACGCGGGCAGCAAGCTTCGAATCAGAGCGCGGTGCGCGCCCAGCTGGTGGCGAAAGACGCGCAGCGATCCGACGTAGCTTGGTACCACGCCGACCGTCGTGGAGAGGTTCGCCTGGAGGGCGGGGACGCCGGTGGCGAGCAGCGTGGGAAAGGTGATGAAGGTCCCGCCGCCCGCGATGCCGTTGACGATGCCGGCGCCCACTCCGGCGAGGGCCACGAGGGCGAGGCGCCACACCGGTGTCAGGGCGCCCAGAAGCATTGTCACTACTCTACGTATGATGGGTTTTTTCAAGATTGAAACCGCGAATCCGCCAGTGGCTCCTCTCTTTCATCTACCGTTGGCGACGTGTACCTCTTGACCGGCGAGTTGATTGTTCCCAGGGACGCGCCCGACGATCTCATTCGTGCGGCGGGAGGAATCGTCACTCGATTCGTACCCGGCGGACGCGTCGAAGTCGCGTGCATCTATCGCGAGGCACGAGGCGACTGGACCTTTCCTAAGGGCAAGCTCGAGTTGGGCGAGACCTTCGAAGAAGGGGCGATACGGGAGGTCTACGAAGAGATAGGACTGCGTTGTCGCGTCGTGCGCTTCGCCGGTACGACCAACTACACGCACCGCAAGGGAAAGCCGAAGATCGTTGCCTACTATCTCATGACCGCCGACTTTGGAATCTTCGAGCCCAACGACGAAGTCGACGAACTGGTCTGGCTGCCGCTCGAGCACGTGCGCTCGCATCTGACGTGGGACCGCGATCAAGAGCTCTTCGATCTCGTCTTGGAGATGCCCGAGCTGCGAGCGCTCGCTTCCTAGTCTCCTCCGTCGGGCGTTTCACATTCGTAGAACGCAACGCCGTCGCACACTGCGTCGGCCGAGCGAACGTCAATTCGCGGGAGCGTACGTAGCTATGTGGCCGCGACCACCGATGAGGGCGTGACCGATATGACGAGATGCTTGGTGACCGGCTGCTCGCTCTGCGTGCTGATGTCGGCGATGCCGCAGAGGGTGTTCAGTTCGGGCATGTAACCAGCCGCGCAACCCGGCGGCAACTGATACGTGACTACTCGATATCCATAGACCATTCGCTGTGATCCGTCCTTCGAGTAGCTGGTGACGTCGATGAGGTCGAACTCCCTCAGACCGCGATCGCGCATGTCGGCCTCGTTCATGTAGATCACGGTCCGCAGGCCCTTCAAACCGCGATAGCGATCGTCGTTCGAGTAGATGGTCGTGTTGAACTGGTCGTGCGAGCGCACCGTCGTGAGCAGGAGGCGATCGCCTCCCGGATCGACGTCGTCGGGCAGCGTCGCAGCCGAGAACTCTGCGCGTCCCGAAGGCGTTTGGAAGACCCGCACGCGCGCTGGCTGGGCAATCCGAAAGCCGTGCGGGTGTCGAGCGCGACGGTTGAAGTCCTCGAATCCCGGCAGTACTCGAGCCATCGTGTCGCGAATACGGTCGTAGTCGTCGCGGTAGTCGTCCCACGGCGTCGCGCTCGTGGGCAGCGTGGCTTTGGCCATCCCGGCGATGATCGCGCACTCCGAGCGCATGTGAGGCGACGTTGGTTCTTTCATCCCAAAGGAGATGTGGACCATGGCCATCGAGTCCTCGACCGTGACGCCTTGCTCGCCGCTTGCCTGGAAGTCCTTGTCGCTGCGACCGAGGCACGGGAGTATGAGGGCGCGCTTGCCGTGCACCAGGTGGCTGCGATTGAGCTTGGTGCTCACCTGCACGGTCAGCTCGCAGTTGCGCAGCGCCTCGAAGGTGTAGGGCTGATCGGGGGTCGCGAGCGCGAAGTTGCCGCCGAGGGCGACGAAGACCTTCGCGTCGCCGCGATGCATCGCTTCTATCGCCGCCACCGTCCCGTACCCGTGCTCGCGAGGGGCCGTGATGCCGCAGACCTCGTCGAGCCGATCGAGGAACGCGGTGGTCGGTCGGTGGTCAATGCCGCAGGTTCGGTTTCCTTGCACGTTGCTGTGTCCGCGCACCGGGCACGGACCCGCTCCCTCTCGGCCGATGTTGCCGCGCAGCAGTAGCAGATTCATGATCTCGCGAACGGTGTCCACACCATGCTCGTGCTGGGTCAGGCCGAGGCACCAGGCAATGATCGCTCGCTTGGAGCGCATGTAGGAGTCCGCGAGCGCGCGGATATCGGGCTCGGTGATGCCCGACTGCGCAACGAGCTCGGACCAGGGCGTGGCCGCGACGATCGTGCGGTAGTCGTCGAAGCCGAGAGTGAGGTGCTCGAGGAACTCTTGATCGAGCACGCTCGAATCCTTCTCGGCCGCTTCGAGCACCGCCTTCGCGACGCCTCGGAGCAGTGCCATGTCCCCGCCGATGCGGACTTGCACGTTCATAGTCCCGATCCGAGTGGCGCGGAACGTTGCCATGTCAATGAACTCGTGAGGGACGATCGTTCGCCTCGAACCTGCTTCGATCAAGGGGTTGATGTGAATCAATTGGGCGCCGCGACGTTCGGCCTCGGCGAGCGAGGTGAGCATTCTCGGGGCGTTCGTGGCCGCGTTCTCACCGATGAGCCAAATCGCGTCCGCGGCATCGAGGTCGTGCATGTCGACCGTGCCCTTGCCGGTCCCGATCGAGGCGGTCAGCGCGCGGCCACTCGTCTCATGGCACATGTTGGAGCAATCGGGCAGATTGTTCGTACCGAACTCACGTACCCAGAGCTGGTACAAGAAGGTGGCTTCGTTGCTCAGTCGACCAGAGGTATAGAAGACCCCTTCGTCCGGACTCTTCAAGGAGCGCAGCGTGTCGCCCACGAGCGCGAATGCGTCCTCCCACGAGATCGGCACGTACTTGTCACTCGAGGGGTCGTAGCTGAGGGGCTCGGCGAGCCGTCCGACCGCCTCCAGGTCGTGGTCGTTCCATTCCGAGAGCTCGCCAACCGTGTGGGCGGCGAAGAATTCACGGTTGGCGTCAGGCGGGGACAGCTCCCAGATGACGTGCTTGATGCCGTTCTCGCAGATGTCAAGGTGAAGACCATTCGGATCGTCCGGCCACGCACACCCCGGACAGTCGAAGCCGCCGTCTCGTTGGTTCATCACGAAGAGCGCGCGGAGGCCGTTCAGTGGTTCGCCCGCTCGCTCCAAGACGCGAGCGACGCTCCGAGCCGCACCCCAGCCGGCGGCCGGGTGGTCGTACTCCTGTCGGGAGTAGTCGTCGTTCGGCGTAGGTCCGCGACCCAGTGCGGGCTTTCCCGGTAGCGAACCGAGCATTCGCCGTTCGGTGTCGGTCATCTCATTGGCTGGGGGTGTCATCGTTCATCCTTTCCATGGTTGGAAGCCAACCGGCGTCGAGGCAGGAGCACCCCGAGCGCCGGTCGCGAGAAGCGAGGGAGAGGGAACCTGATCTGCGGGCCACGTCGCGAATGACGGCGCCAACGTGCGTCTGACGAGCCAAACCAGAAGAAACCGGGGAAACCAATCCGGCCATACGACCCCCTCGAAATGAGTGGAGTTCGATAAATCTCGCACACCGTCATTTCCATGGCAATGGGTGAATCCTTAATTCTTTGTCCGTGGAGTTTCGCGAGAAGTGGTGCGAGGCGGAAACTCAAAGTGATGGCCCTCATGAATTGACGCGGTCGGTGGCGTTCGGTAAGGTAATTACTACTAAATCAATGGAAATTAATGATTATAAAGGAAAAGCATATGAAAAAGTCCGCGTCACGAGGAGTAATCGGAGCGGCGGTCGCACTGTTGCCACTCAGTCTTCTCGCCACGATGTCACCGAGCGCCTCTGCCGCGTCCACCGTGAGTGTGGTCGGGTACTCCGTCGTCGGGCCGGCTTTCAACGCGCTCGAGACCGCCTTCAAGGCAACACCGGCGGGCCAAGGTGTGACGTTCACGAATTCCTTTGGCGCATCGACGACCCAAGCCGAGGACGTCGTCGCCGGACAGCCCGCCGACGTCACGGTATTCTCGACCGTTCCCGACCTCAACCTGCTCGTGGGCGCCGGCATCGTGAGCAAGTCCTGGGCGTCGTACCCGGCGTGTGCCGCCGAGAAGGGCATCGTGACCGACTCGGTGGTGGCGATCATCGTGCGCAAGGGCAATCCCCTCGGCATCACCGGGTGGAACAATCTCACAAAGAGCGGCGTGCAGATCGTGACGCCGGACCCGATCAGCTCGGGCAGCGCGCGATGGAACCTGCTCGCCGCTTACGAGTCACAGATCCAGCAGGGCAAGAGCGCGACGTACGCGAAGAACTACCTGAACTCGCTCGTGGCGAACGTCGTCTCGGAGCCCTCGAGCGGCAGCAAGGCGCTCACGACGTTTCTCTCGGGCACGGGAAACGTCCTGCTCGACTACGAAGCCGACGCGATGGACGCCTCCGTAGCGGGTGAGCCGATTCAGATCGTGGACCCCGCCCAGAACTTCTTGATCCAGAACCCCGCCGCGCTCACGACGTCGGGTCTCTCCAACCCCGCCGCCGTTGCGTTCTTTGACTACATGTTCTCTGAAGCGGGACAGTCGATCTGGGTGCACAACGGATTTCGCGGCACGCTCGCGGCCGTCACGTCCGAGAAGAAGGGCATCTTCTATCAGCCCACGCGCCTCGCCACGGTGGCCTCGCTCGGAGGATGGGGCAAGGTCACGGCAAAGTTCTTCTCCTCGACGGGCATCGTGACGTTGATCGAAAACGCGCACGGATTTACGAGCTGAGCGCGTCAACCCCGGAGTGCCGCCAGTCTCGCCCGGCTGGCGGCACTTCCAACCCCGTGTGAACTGTTGCCAACTTCTGGGAAAGTGCGACGTCCTGCGG
>JBAUSF010000204.1:0-3886 GCA_049581565.1 Acidimicrobiales bacterium | reverse complement strand
GTCGTCGATGACGAAGCGCTACTCCGAACGGCCTTCTCTTCGCTGATCGATTCCGAGGAGGACCTCCGAATCGTTGGCGAGGCCGCGGACGGCACTCAGGCGGTGGAACTCGCGGCGCAACTGTCGCCTGACGTCGTCGTGATGGACCTGAGAATGCCCGGTATGGACGGTATCGAAGCGACTCGAAGGATTACTTCCAGCGGAACTGGTGCGCCCCGGGTGCTCATTCTCACGACATTCGATCTCGACGAGCACGTCTTCGCCGCACTTCGAGCCGGCGCCAGCGGCTTTGCGCTGAAGAGCCGACCGCTCGACGAGTTGTTGACAGCCATTCGTGTCATCGCGTCTGGTGAAGCGCTCCTCGCTCCGAGCGTGACCCGGCGCCTGATCGCGCACTTCAGCCATCGTGATCGACCTCCTTCAGAACGACGCGCTGACATCGAAACGCTCACTGATCGAGAACGCGACGTGCTGGCGCTCGTCGCGGGGGGCCTCTCAAACTTCGAGATCACCGACCAACTCCACGTCAGCCTTCCGACGGTTAAGACCCACGTGAGCCACATTCTGTCCAAGCTCGGCGCCCGCGACCGTACCCAACTCGTTGTGATCGCGTACGAATCGGGTATCGCCACCACCGACTGACCGGCCACCACTTCGACCGCGCTCATCCCAGCGGATGACGGACGTCGCCTTCGCGGATGACGCAACTTTTATCCCTACGCCTGATGACTCGCGACCCTCAAACCTGAAAGATAGCCTCCGTGCTTGAGAGTCTTTCAACCAATGTGCTAGCGCATGTCGACGCGGGCCTGGACTGACCATGCTGTCGACCTCGACCTCACCATTCCTTCACGGGCCCGGGATCCTCGTCCTCATCATCCTCATTGGTGGATGTGTATTCCTGTTCCGACGGCGGCAGGCCCGGCAACGCGGGGGTGACGATCAGGGAGCGCGTTCCGCAAAGTCTTCGGGAGCACTGGGAGCGGAAGCCGATGTGAAAGCGCCCGTCCCAAGAGCCCGGGAGGCTACGACACAACCCGCATCGCAAGTTGCACCGAACAACTCACCCCGGGCCGAAGCAGCGTCCGCTCCCTCACGCCGACGCAGTGGCGGCGCCATCGGCGAAGGTGAGCACGAAAGGTGGGCCGTGGAGACGCACGGCCTCACCAAGCACTTCGGCACAACAGTCGCCGTCGACGATGTTGAGCTCCTGGTGCCGCGGGGCTCCGCCTTTGGCTACCTTGGCCCAAACGGGGCCGGCAAGACCACCTTGATCCGCACCCTTCTCGGCTTGACCAAAGCCGATGGGGGGTCGATGACGCTCCTCGAGATTCCCGTCCCGCGCGGGCGCCGAGAAGCATTGGCGCGCGTCGGCGCAATCGTGGACGAGCCACGCTTTCACTCTCACCTCACCGGGCGCGAGAACCTACGACTTCTGGCGGAGGCACGAGGCGGTGATTCGAAGAAGCGCATCGACCCATCACTCACGCGCGTGGGGCTCGCCGAACGTGCCGACCACAAAGTGTCGACCTACTCCATGGGCATGCGCCAACGTCTTGGCATCGCGGCCTGTCTCCTCGCCGATCCGAAACTCTTGATCCTCGATGAACCGATGAACGGACTGGATCCGGCCGGCATGCTCGAAATGCGCGAAATGATCCGAAGCCTTGTCAAGGAGGGACGAACGGTGATGCTCTCCTCCCATCTCCTTGACGAGGTGGAACGGACCTGCGACGCGGTCGCCATCGTCGACCGCGGCCACGTCATCCGTCAGGGCACGATCGACGATCTGGTCCACGGTGCCGGTGCCCTCGTCGTGCGCGTTGAGAGCGGGGATCCGAGCGCAGCGCAGCAAGTCGCCGAACGCTCTGACCTCGCGGCCAGCACCGCCCTCACAGCGTCGGGCGTCACGGTCACGTTCCGAGCGGGAAGTACTCGCGCTGACATCGAAGAGTTGATCCGACGTCTCGTGGAGGGAGGCGTGGGCGTCCACGGCGTCCAGCAAGTGCAAGCGAGCTTGGAGGACTGGTTCTTGACGGTCACCAGCCGACTGGGAGATGAAGCGTGAGCAATACCTCAGCGGTCGTCCGGCGTCCATCGGCGTCCTCGACACGTCCTGCATCGCGGCGGCGCCGAATCGCGGCTACATGGCCGACCTGGGGGCTAATCGCAACTAAGAATCTCGAACTCCGACGTCGACGGGGACTCATGATCGCGCTGTTCGTGCTGGTCCTCGGTCCCCCGGTCCTCGTGTACGGCGTCCGACTCCTCTACCACCTCGTCGATCCGTCGAGGTCCGGACCGGCGGGAACACCGGGACTGTTCCAGAGCCTGATGAGCCCCATGGCTGAACTCGGTTTCATTATTGCCGTGACGGTTGGCGCGGCGGCGGGAACGACCGACTTGACCGACGGCATGTTCCGTCACCTGGTGATCACTGGTCGCTCACGAGTCGCGCTCTTCCTCGCACGGATCCCGGCGGGGCTCGGACTCCTCATGCCGATTGTGGCGCTGGCATTCACGATGTGCTGTCTCGTCACGAGTTTCGCAGGTGTTCCGAACCCATGGTCGGTGAGTGCCGACAACGGCATTTCCGTTCCCGTCAACCTGAGCGAGACGCAGTTTCATAACTGGATTGTCGACCATCCACGAGAAGCGCTTCGGGCCTTCCCACGCGGTCCGGGCACCTACGTCGACGGCGTCTCGGTCGCGAGTGGCTCCACGGCCTCGCGCTTTGACGCTTATACGGTCTTGGAGAGGACCATTAATCCGCCGATCAATGAGATGGTGAAGATCGGGCTGTGGCTCGAGCTCGTCGTTGGCGTGGGCTTCGTCGTGGGGCTCGGCTTCGGCGCCCTCACCGGGCAACGAACAGTCACGACGATCGTACTCATCGCTCTCCAGGTCATCGTGACACCGATCTTCGACAGAGCCCACATTCCGTATTTCATCAACGGGCAGCGCCTTCTCGTGGGAGTCGCCATCGATCAGTTGCAGCCGGCGGGCTTGGCATCAAACGCAGGAGGCGGCGGAGGCGGTCCACTGCATTTCGGAGGCGGCGTCGGACCGGGCGGGATAGCACCGATGCCGATCTGGGCCATGATTCTGGTCATCGTCGGGTGGGTCGTCGGTTGGTCGGTGATCGGCGCTTGGAAAATGGCCACCCGCGACGCATGACGCACTTGCTTGAGCGACTGACTGATCGATCAATGAGTTACCAAGAATTACTTTGGAGCCTCTACGAGTAGGAACGGCCCTTTGGCTTATTATCCTCGCGAAACTTCAGTCCGCAATCGTGAGGCACATCCTGGCTCGGAGAAGGAGCAGATGGGCAGTGTCTCACTTCAGAACATCAAAATACCAATTTGAGTGAATTGGGCGACAAAGGCTGTCTCTCCCCCGCAGGTGAAACGATTGGTTGATTAGGGATTCAATGGATGAGCTGGGGGAACCTCGAACAGCCCCACGTTCGTCATTTCGATTCCGGTGATCCAATCTGACAAATCACTGCTTTTCCTGAACTAGGACCTCGATGTTGCCAGCGCGAAGTTCGAGCCGAGCGACACCACCACGAGCTCGCTTCGATTCCCGCCACACTTCAAATGAGCGCAAGATCGTTCGTTCCCATTCGCGAGTTGTTCGAACGCGAACTTCGAAACGGCTGACCATCCGGACCACCATCTCAAACGGGTTTGAAAGAGGGTCAGAAGGTCCCAAAGCGATCGGACATTGAAAATTATTCTTGATCTGGAGAAACGTGGGTCTTCCGGTTCTAGCGGGGTCTGACACGTCAGCAGCGTCGTGATCGAGCGGCAAGCGAAGGTGCTCGCGGGCATCCGCGAATGAAGCACAGAGGCGCTTCAGTCTTGATCTGTGAAAAAGAAGA
>JBAUSF010000203.1:0-10347 GCA_049581565.1 Acidimicrobiales bacterium | reverse complement strand
CTCGGTGCTCGGGGGACTGGTGACGGCGAGCCTCAGCGACGCACACGGTGTTGTCGCTCGCCGACTCGAGCTCGACGAGGCGTGGCGCTTCGTCGTCGTCGTGCCCGACGAGGAGCTCTTGACCGAGAAAGCTCGCCGTGCGCTTCCCGACGCCGTGCCCTTCGGTGATGTAGTGGAGAACCTGAACGCGATGGGGCTTCTCATTGCGGGACTCGCGCACCGCGGTGACTTTGTCGAGTGGTCGATGGACGACGCGCTGCACCAGCCCTATCGAGCGGGGCTGCTGTCATTCGCGGACGATCTGCTCGCGCTCCTGCGCGAGAGTGGCGCCTCCGCCTCGTGCTGGTCGGGGGCGGGACCCTCGATGCTGGCGCTCGTGACCAACGAAACGGCCGATGACGTCGCCGTCGCGGCGAAGGAGTTCCTGCACGCCCGCTCGCTCCCCGGCGAGGTCCACCTCCTCGACGCGGATCGCACGGGCCTGGTTACGCGTTGAGCCCAACCGAACGGGCCGCGGGTCGAACACTCAGCGGCGCGGGCTTCATGATGCTCGGCGTCGGTTTCGTCCAATGGTCGGCCGCCATTGTGCTGCGAGTCTTTCCCGTGCTCGGACCGTCGGCGACCAGCGCCTGGCGCTTCCTCTTGGGTGCGCTCGTGCTGCTCGCCTTCACCCGTCCACACGTGCGCCACTGGACCAGGCGCCAGTGGCTCGGCGCGATCGCTCTCGGCGTCACGACGGCGTTCATGAACCAGTGCTTCTACCAGGCGATCGAGCGAATCCCGCTCGGCGGGGCCGTTGCCATTGAGTACCTCGGGCCGTTTTGCATTGCCGCGTTTGGTCAGCGCTCGCTTCGTCGGATTCCCCTGGTCGTCCTCGCGGGACTTGGCGTCGTGGCGCTCACGCGTCCCGGAAGCGGGCTGACGCTCGATGGCGTGCTGCTCGCCGCCGGGTCGGGTCTCGGCTGGGCGCTCTACATCTACGGCTCGCGACGCGTGGGCGGCAGCACGAGCGGATTCGAGGGGCTGGCGGTCTCCATGACAGTTGCGGCGATCGTGACCCTGCCGTTTTCGCTCGCGACGAGCGCCACGCTCGTCGAGCACCCGGGCACGTTGGGGCGGCTGCTCGTCGTGGCGGTGCTCGCGATCGTGCTCGGCTTCGGCGCCGACCTTCAGGGCCTGCGCCGGGTCTCACCGCCGATCGCGGGAGTCCTCATGGCGCTCAACCCGGCCGTGGCCTTCTTCGTCGGCTGGTTGTTGCTGAACCAAAAAGTTCACGGCTGGGACCTGGTTGGTCTTGCCTGCGTGGTCGTCGCGGGGGCGATGGTGACCTATCACTCGAGGGTGGACGAGAGCGAACTCGCCCGGTAGCCGCTTCTGGAAAATTCCCCTCGGACATTAGGCTAAGGGGGTGTCAACACCCCGTTCGTTCGCGATACGAACCTTCGGCTGCCAGATGAACGAGCACGACTCCGAGCGCCTCGCGGGACTCTTGGTGGCAGACGGCCTCGTTCCCGCCGACGCCGACGCCGACGCCGACGTGATCGTGCTCAACACGTGCACCATCAGAGAGAACGCCGACCTCAAGCTCTACAGCGCCCTCGGCCAGCTCAAGGCGCTGAAGAAAGAGCGACCCGGCCTGCAGATCGCCGTCGGCGGTTGCATGGCCCAAAAGGACCGTGGCACCATCATGGAACGCGCGAACTGGGTCGACGTCGTCTTTGGCACGCACAATCTCGCCTCGGCGCCGAGCCTCCTGCGGCGATCCGTGACCGAGGGGCCGCTCGTGGAGGTTCTCGACGCGCCCGATCCCGTCACGAGCCGGGACATGGCGCCTGCGCTCTACGCGGTGCGTGAGCTGCCCTTCGCCGCGTGGATGACGATCCAGACGGGTTGTGACAACACGTGCGCCTACTGCATCGTGCCGAGCGTGCGCGGGGGCGAGATCAGTCGTCCCTTCGACGATCTCGTCCGCGAAGCGACGATGCTCGCGAGGTCCGGCGTAACCGAGGTCACCGTGCTCGGTCAGAACGTCAACTCCTACGGACGCGACATCACCGGGCGCCGCCCGCTCTTCGCCGATCTCCTGCGGGCGCTCGGCGAGGTCGAGGGCATCGAGCGCATTCGCTTTACGAGCCCGCACCCGAAGGATCTTCGTCCCGAGACCATCGCCGCAATGGCCGAGACCGAGACCGTGTGCAATCAGCTGCACCTGCCCCTCCAGTCCGGGTCCAACCGTGTGCTCTCGGCCATGCGGCGGGGCTACACCGTCGAGCGTTACCTCGAAAAGCTCGAGGCCGCCCGCGAGGCGATCTCGGATCTCGCGGTGACGACCGATCTCATTGTCGGCTTTCCCGGAGAGAGCGACGCGGAGTTCGAAGAGACCTTGGAAGTGGTCGCCGCGTGCGAGTTCGACCTCGCCTACACGTTCATCTTCTCGCCGCGTGAGGGCACCCGTGCGGCCGGGATGACCGACTCCTTCGTCGGCGACGACGTGATCAAGGCCCGGTTCGAGCGGCTGAAGGGAGTGACCGACCGCTCGGCGCTTCGCCACCACGAGGCTCGCGTCGGGCGCCGCGAGGAGGTGCTCGTCGAGGGCCTTTCACGGCGCAACGACCAGATGCAGTCGGGGCGCACACGACAGGGAAAGCTCATCCACTTTCCGGTGCTCGAGAACCCCCTGCGCGCCGGCTCGCTCGTGAGCGTGGACGTCACCTACGGCGCGCCCTATTACTTGGTCGGCGAGATGCGCGCGATGTTGCGTGCGCCTCGCCACAAGATCCGCGTGCCGCTGACGACGTGAGCCGACCGACCAACGCCGTCGCCCTCGTCGGTGCCACCGCGTCGGGAAAATCGAGGCTCGCCCACGAGCTGGCGCTCGATCGCGGGGACGTCGAGATCATCAGCGTCGACGCGATGAGCGTCTATCGCGGGATGGACCTCGCCACGGCGAAGCCGACGCTGGCGGAGCGTCGCGAGGTCACCTACCACCTCATCGACATCGTCGATCCGAGTGAGGAGTTCACGGTCGCCGAGTTCCAACGGGCGGCCCGTCGAGCGAGGACGCACGTTGCGGACGGCGCGCGCCGCGCACTCTACGTCGGGGGCACCGGGCTCTACGGACGAGCGGTGCTCGACGATCTTGACATCCCCGGGCGCTATCCCGAGGTGCGCGACGTGCTCGACGCGCGGGCCGAGGTCGAGCTCGACGCGCTCTACGGCGAGCTCGTGCTCCTCGACCCGCTGGCCGCGAGTCGACTCGAACGCACGAACGCCCGACGCGTCGTGCGGGCCCTCGAAGTGACGCTCGGTTCGGGGCGGGCGTTCTCCTCCTACGGTGAGGGTCTCATGACCTACGGCCCCGTGCGCGTTGTCCAAGTCGGCCTCGACGTCGACCTCGAGGAGCTCGACGATCGCATCGCGCGGCGCTTCCACGCGTGGATGGACGAGGGACTGCTCGACGAGGTCGTACGGCTAAGCGAACAGCCCGGAGGGCTCGGCCGCACGGCGCGCCAGGCCGTTGGCTACCGCCAGCTGCTCGCTCATCTCGAAGAGGGCGCCGCGCTCGAGGAGTGCGTGCGTGACGCGATCACCCAGAGCCGGCGCCTCGCTCGCCGACAGCGTTCCTGGTTTCGCCGTGACCCTCGTGTGGAATGGTTTTCTTCCCCCGACGAGGCTCGAGAACGCCTTCACGAGGTGCTGAATGGCGCTGACGGCTTCGTGCGAGACTGAAACGATGACGAGGCGAGCACTGCAGAAATGGCACGGGGCGGGCAATGACTTCCTCGTCGACGTCGGTGAGGGCGCCGCGGAGTTCTGGACGAGCGATCGCGCGCGCGCCGTCTGTCGGCGAACGACGGGCGTGGGCGCCGACGGGCTGATCACCGCCGCCATCGCAGAACGAGTGTCGATGACACTCTTTAACGCTGACGGCACGCGCGCCGAGATGTCGGGCAACGGGGTGCGCTGTCTCGCGGGCGCCGTTCGTCGCGCGACCAACGGCGCCTGGGACGAGCTCGAGGTCGACACCGTCGCGGGCGTGAAGACCGTCCGACTCGCGATGACTTCCGAATACTCGGGTGAGGGCAGTGTCGCAATGGGTGAGGTCACCTTCGGTGACGACCTGAACGGCGCGTGGGGGGTTGTCTACGTCGGCAATCCGCACGTCGTTGTGCACGACGACGCGTCGATGAACGACCTCGTTCGTGAAGAGCTCGCCGAGAAGCTCTCCGCCTCCGTGGGGGGCGCCAACGTGGAGTTCGTGACGGTGCTCGCAGAGGGTCACGTGCGACTTCGGGTGATCGAACGCGGGGTTGGCTGGACGCAGGCGTGCGGGACGGGTTCGTGCGCCGTTGCCGCCATCGTTCGTCGAAAGGGCTTCGCACTCGACGAGGTGATCGTCGACAATCCCGGCGGCACGCTCCGGGTGCATCTCGACGGCGACCGGGCGACGTTGATCGGACCAGTGCAGTTCATCGCAGACGTGGAGTGGCTCGAGGGTTGACCTACATTCCCGATACCCTCATCGATCGGACGTTTCGCGAAAAGATCGTGCTCGTGGGCGTCTTGCTGCCCGGTGTCAACGAGGAGGACCTCGATCATCAGCTCGACGAGCTAGCCCTGCTCGTCGACACGGCTGGCGCCGACGTGGTGGCACGAATCGTTCAGCGTCGCGAGAGCCCGGACCCGGCGACGTTTCTCGGATCGGGCAAGGTGAAGGAGCTGGCCGACATCTGCCTCGCCGTCGACGCCGACACGGTTGTCTTCGAAGACAACCTGAGCCCGGCTCAGCAGCGCAACCTGGAAAAGCTGCTCGGGCGCACGGCAATCGATCGAACCGCCGTCATCCTTGACATCTTCGCCCAGAACGCCCGCACGCCCGAGGGCAAGGCCCAAGTCGAGCTCGCCCTCTTGCAGTACCGGCTGCCGCGTCTTCGTCGCGCCGGGGGATCGCTCTCCCAGCAGGCGGGCGGCATCGGCACGCGGGGCCCGGGTGAGACCCAGCTCGAGGTCGACCGTCGTCGCCTCGTCCAACGCATCCACCGCATCCGCGCGGAGCTGAAGGAGATCGACCGCACCCGCCAGGTCCAGCGCCAGGGACGCGACCGCGGACGTCACCGCGAGGTGACGCTCGTCGGATACACGAACGCGGGGAAATCGTCGCTGCTGAACGCTCTCACGAATGCGGGCGTCGAGGTGGAGGACCGGCTGTTCGTGACCCTCGATCCCCGTACGCGTCAGCGCCAGCTGCCCGGCGGCGAGACCGTGCTCTTCACCGACACCGTCGGATTCATCTCCAACTTGCCCCACGAGCTCGTTGAAGCGTTCATGAGCACGCTCAAGTCCGTCCAGCTGGCGGACCTCCTCGTGCACGTCGTCGACGGAGCGAGCGATCGTGCCGAGGAGCAGATCGCTGCCGTGCGCGACGTGCTCGTCGAGATTGACGCGGCCCACGTGCCCGAGCTCCTCGTCTTCAACAAGGCTGACCTGCCGGGATCACGCGCGAAGGACCTCGCAAAGCTCTGCGACGGAAGCGTGTGGGTGTCGGCCGCGACGGGAGAGAATCTCGACGAGCTGGTCGTAGCGATCGGGGAGCGGCTGCGCTCTCACGACCGCGTCGTCACCCTGCAGCTCCCGCTCGATCGGGGCGACCTGCTCGCCGCCGCGCACCGCGAGGGCGACGTGCTCGACACGTCGGTGAGCGACGAGGGTGTTCTCATCCACGTCGTGCTCGACGCCGTGGGCGCCGCGCGCTTTCGCGAGTGGCGGGTATCCGCGTGAGCTTCTCGCCACCTTCGTATCCCTACGAGCGGCTCGATGGTCTGAAGAAGGTGGCCGCTCGATTCGAGGGCGGGGCGATCGACTGTTCGGTCGGCACGCCCGCCGACCCGCCGCCCGACTTCGTCATCGACGAGCTCGCCCGGGGTGTCGGTGCGCGGGGCTATCCGCCCTCGGCGGGGACGCCCGATTTTCGTGGTGCGGCGGCCGGTTGGATGAACCGGCGATTCGGTCTCGCGCTCGACGCGAGTGACGTCGTGGCGTGCGTCGGGACCAAGGAGTTCGTCGCCTCGCTCGCGGGGTACCTGCACCTGCGCGCACCCGCGCGCGACACCGTGCTCTACCCGGCCGTGAGCTATCCGACCTACGCAATGGGAGCGACCCTCGCCGGACTGCGTCCGGTCGCGGTGCGTCTGGTGGACGGTCGACTCGACCTCGCGTCGATTGACCCGAAGGACGCCGCCCGTGCCCTGGTGCTCTGGACAAACTCCCCGAGCAATCCAACGGGCGCGCTCGATGATCTCGACGCCGTCGCGTCGTGGGGTCAGAGCCACGACGTGCTGGTGGCGAGTGACGAGTGTTACGCCGAGTTCACGTGGAGGGGGCCCGCGCGATCGATCCTCGAGCACGGTTCGAGCGGGGTGCTCGCGGTGCACTCCATCTCCAAGCGTTCGAACCTCGCCGGCTTTCGCGCCGGCTTTTACTCGGGCGACGAGGACGTGGTGTCGTATCTGCGACTCGTGCGCCAGCACGCCGGCCTCATGGTGCCCGGTCCCGTGCAGGCGGCGACCGCGCTCGCCTACGACGATGACGAGCATGTCGAACGACAGCGCGGGATCTATCTCGCGCGGCTCGAGCTCTTGAGCGATGCCCTCAGCGAAGTGGGAGTCGTGGCGCCGGTGCCCGAGGGCACCTTCTACCTGTGGGCACAGAAGGAAGGACTCGACGGCTGGTCACTCGCGACGTTTCTGGCTGAACGGTCCGGACTCGTCGTCAGTCCCGGCGAGTTCTACGGCGACGCGTCGCCCGACTTCGTGCGCATCGCCGTCGTGCAGCCAACCGATCGACTCGAACGTGCGGCAGGACGCCTCAGAGCCTCCTAGGCCGCAAAGTACCATGAAGTGGTGAGTGAACTAGAGACGCGCATCGGGCGCTGGTTTGAGCAGTTGGCCGAGATGACGCCCGCGAACGTTGAAGCACGTCGTGACGTGGAGCTCGTGATCACGAAGCTCGACGACGGCCAGTTGCGCGTCGCCGACATCGACGAAGAGGGCGACGTCGTCGTGCACGAGTGGGTGAAGCAGGCAATACTGCTGCTCTTTCGCCTTCGTGGTCTCGAACCGTCCGAGGCTGGTCCGTTCGAATATCTGGACAAGCTCGAACTGAAGGGCGACTACGCGCGCCGGGGCGTGCGCGTGGTGCCCGGGGCCGTTGCCCGTCGAGGCAGCTACCTGAGCCCCGGGGTGATCTTGATGCCGAGCTTCGTCAACATCGGCGCCTGGGTTGGCGCCAACACCATGGTCGACACCTGGGCGACCGTCGGCAGCTGCGCGCAGATCGGTGCGAACGTTCATCTTTCGGGCGGCGTCGGCATCGGCGGGGTCTTGGAACCGCCGAACGCGGTGCCCGTTGTCATCGAGGACGACGCCTTCATCGGGAGCCGTTGCATGATCGTCGACGGAGCCCGCGTCGGGCGCGGCGCGGTCGTGGCGTCGGGAACAATCTTGAACCCATCGATTCCCGTCATCGACGCGAACACCGGACTAGAAGTTTCGCGAGGCTACGTTCCCGACTACTGCGTTGCCGTCTCGGCGAGCCGGCGTCGCGAGTATCCGGGCGGCGAGTACTTCTTGCCGTGCGTACTCATCATCAAGCGGCTCGAAGAGGGAGAACGCCACGACAAGGTGGCGCTCAACAGCGTGCTGCGAGAGCACGGGATCGCTACGTGACGCGACTCGACGAGGCCTATGAGCTGGTATCGATCAGCTCCGTGAGCCGCCACGAGTCAGCCCTGGCCACCTTCGTCGAATCCCAACTTCGCGGCGCGCCCCACCTGGACGTCGAACGGGTGGGTGACAACGTCGTGGCGCGCACGTCGGGCCATCACGCGTCACGTGTCATCGTGGCCGGTCATCTCGACACGGTGCCCGGCGACGCGAGCGAGGCGAGACTCGAGGACGGCGTCGTACGAGGGGTCGGCGCGTGCGACATGAAAGGATCGCTCGCGGTCATGCTCGAGGTCGCCCGCGACCCGACTCCTCGGGGTGTCGAGCTCACCTGGATCTTCTACGCCCGAGAGGAGATCGCCCGCGCCGAGTCGGGGCTGACCGAGCTCATCGAGCTCCGTCCCGAGCTCGTCCAGGGTGAGGTGGCGATCCTCGCCGAACCGACCGACGGGCGAGTGGAGGCGGGCTGCCAGGGGACACTGCGTGTCGAGGTGGTGGTCGTGGGAGCCCGCGCGCACACCGCGCGTCCGTTCGCCGGCTGGAACGCGATCCATCGCCTGGCTGAGGTGATCTTGCGCGTCGCCGCGTATGAACCACGGACCGTCGACATCGACGGTGTTCGCTACACCGAACAGCTCCAGGTCGTCGCCGTCGAGGGAGGAGTCGCTCCGAACGTCGTGCCCGATCGCGCCGCGATCGTCATCAACCATCGGGTTGCTCCCGACCGCAGTGCGGAAGAGGCGATGGCGTGGCTCGTCGCCTACCTCGACGGTCTGCTCCGGCCAGAGGACCGCGCGACCGTGGTCGATTGGGCGCCGAGTTCGCCACCGATGTTGACGAATGACCGCCTGAAGGCGCTGGTCGCGCTCACCGGTCGGCCAGCCGAAGGCAAGGCGGGCTGGACTGATGTCGCGACGTTCCACGAACTCGGGATTCCCTCGACGAACTTCGGTGCCGGCGATCCGCTCCTCGCGCACCGTAGTGACGAATACGTGCGAGCAGACGAGTTGGACGGCTTCGAAGCAGTGCTTCGCGCGTGGCTGGCCTAGAGCCTCGCGATCTCATCGGCTCGGGCCGATTGCGACGTCGCCACCGAGCACGTACCGCTCTCTTGACGGGAACGTCGCTCCTGAGGGTGGTACGAGGAACGTTAGGCTAACCGTGTCCGCCTCGATTTCGCTCTCTCAATACTGTTCGTGGTAGGAGGCGCAGGAGGTGATCGTGACAGCCATGAAGTCCGATGGCCGGCTGAAGCGAGGTGCTGTCACCTACGACGACGTTCTTGATGTTGCGAAGAACCTGCGCTGGACGTGGAAGATCGAAGCCCGCGAGCTCTTCGCGCGACTCGACCCCGAAGCCAGTCCCGGCGCGCTCGAATGGCCCCATCAACTCGTGCGCGGCCTCGGTCGCGAGAAGGTCACTCGACTGCTGCGCTACGACGCAGAGATCGCCCAACTCGCTCGCGTGGTCGTCGACGACTTTCGAGCGTACGACGAGCGCAGCACCAAAGCGTGGTTTCCGCTTCATCATCGAGGTCACCGGGACCTCGTCGTCGGATACTTCGCCGCCGAGTACTCGCTGACCGACTCGCTTCCGATCTTCGCGGGCGGACTCGGTACGGTCGCCGGCGAGCACCTGAAGGCATCGAGTTCACTCGGAGTGCCGGTCGTCGGGGTGGGTCTGCTCTACCGCGGGACCTCGCACCAGTGGCTCGATCAAGAGGGCAGCCAACACGAGGCGTGGGACATGACGTCGCCGTCGCGGATGCCGATCGAGCTCGCACGCGACGAGCAGGGTCGTGTGGTTCAGGTCACGGTGTCACTGCCGGGCCGCGACGTCCAGGTCGCCGTCTATCTGGCGCGCGTCGGACGGAATCAGCTCCTGCTGCTCGACAGCGCAATTGAGGTGAATTCTCGGACCGATCAGACACTGACGAGCCGGCTCTACGACAACGACGTTGACGTTCGTCTCGCCCAGCAACTGATCTTGGGCGTCGGCGGGGTACGCGCGCTCGCCGCCGTGGACCGAGAGCCGTCGATACTGCATCTGAACGAAGGCCATTCGGCCTTTGCCGTCATCGAGCACGTGCGTCGCACGATGGCCGAGGAGGGTTTGACGTTCGACGAGGCCCGTGCCGCCGTGCGTCCGGGCATCATCTTCACGACCCACACGCCCGTCGCCGCAGGGCACGACTACTTCGCGCCCGACCTGGCACGCCGCTATCTGGCCGCGCCGGCGGTCGCGCTCGGGGTAGACGTTGACACGCTGGTCTCCCTCGGGCGCATGTATCCCGACAGTCCCGACGAGGCCTTCTGTCCTACGATCTTCGCCTTGCGCCTGGCGGGCCATCGCAACGGGGTGAGTCGCCTTCACGGGTGGGTGAGTCGCCGCCAGTGGGCAGCGCTGTGGCCTCGGATTCCGCTCGAAGAGGTGCCCATCGGTCACGTCACCAACGGCGTGCACTTGGAATCGTGGGTGAACCAAGCCTCCAACGAACTCCTGACGTCGGCAGTTGGCCTGCAGTGGCGCACTGCTCCGGGGAATCCCACCACGTGGTCCAAGTTGCGCGACGTCGATGACGCCCACGTGTGGCGCGTGAAGAACGCCGCCCGACTCGAACTCGTTG
>JBAUSF010000202.1:0-1918 GCA_049581565.1 Acidimicrobiales bacterium | reverse complement strand
CTTTCACCTCAAAGAGGAGTGAGCGACGAATCCAGATATTCAGGCCCCGGTCGTTCAACTGGTCTGTGGAGGACAGACTGGGGCAGATCGCGCCGCGGTCGACTTCGCACTCTCACGGGGCATCGCCTACCGCGGCTGGGTGCCTCGAGGTGGATGGGCCGAAGACTTCTCGCACGCGCCGGGTTTGCTCGCCCGCTACGAGCACTTCACTGAGACCGCGTCACCTGACTCCGACGAGCGAACCAGGCTCAACGTTCGTGGCTCGAATGCAACGATCATCGTGCACCTCGGTCCGTCGCTGTCACCGGGCGTGACGCTCACCCGCCAGGTAGCGCTCGCGCTCGCGCGTCCTCTCCTCGAGATCGATGCACTGGGTTGCGCTTCGAACGGGGAGCTACGCGCGTTTCTTTCAACCATTGCTGCTCCCGTCACGCTCAACATCGCGGGTCCCCGCGAAAGCGAGGCTCCTGGCATGTACTTGGCGACCTTCGCCTTTCTCAGCGCAAACGCCGACCTCTTCGCTGCATCGCCGTACCGTTCAGCTCTTTGAAGATGAACCGATGTCGGCGGTGTCGCTGCGTCTGAAGGCGGTGTCGCGCCGTGCAGTGACCGCAAAGTTGAGAACAGAACCTGCGGATGGAGGGTCAGCTCTGGATGCGATAGCGCAGGTTCACGACACCGTTGCCGAATCGGTGCTCCTCCAGCAGGTTCAACTGGACGCGGGCGTCCCCGGAGAATGCGGGCTTTCCTTCACCGACCAGCACGGGATGCAGAAAGAACTGGCA
The DNA here is from genome assembly GCA_049581565.1 of Acidimicrobiales bacterium. Lineage (GTDB taxonomy): Bacteria > Actinomycetota > Acidimicrobiia > Acidimicrobiales > RAAP-2 > RAAP-2. The sequence continues at coordinate 1,133 of JBAUSF010000202.1, read as the reverse complement.
CTCGTCGATCAGCCCGACGTTGAAGGCGTGCGCGGCGAGAGTCGAACCCCCGATGATCAGATCGCTCCCGGCCGACGCTTTCATCCCCCGGACCGAATCGAGGTCGAAGCGGCGCTCGAGACGCGTCTTCGTGGTCGAGACTTCGCGCAGGGTCGTGGAGTAGACGATCTTGTCGGCCGCCTGCCAGACATTGGCGAAGTCAGCCCTGAGCCATGACTGAGCAGCGAATCTTGGGTCGACCTCCCACACGGCCATTGTTTCGTACATGCGCCGTCCGTACAGGTGGCTGCCGATGGGTCGTACCAAGTCAGTGATGAAGGTGAAAACCTCGTCGCTGGGTTCGGTCCAGTCGAACCTGCCGTGTCCGTCCTCGAGGTAGCCATCGAGTGACACATTCGCCACGTAAATCAACTTGGCCACGCTCATTGTCGGTCTCGCTCGAGCGCGGTCGCTTTCGCGAGCATGAATGCGATCGAGCCAAACCGGCTCATCGGATCTCAGCGGGGTCTGGTGGTCTGGCAGCGTTCGTCATCGTGACAGTCATCTTGCCCGATGGTACGTTCGGGAGACGGGGACGGATACCTTAATTGAGACGAAACCTCGCGCCGAAGGAGATCTAGGGTGGCTTACGCTGTCGTGATTGAAGTGAAGATTGACCCCGACTCGGATCGGAAGCACCGGCACTCGATACTCAATGAATTCGTACTCCCTCAAGCGAGGGCACTATCCGGCTTCGAGAGAGGCCTCTGGATGAACGACGGCGCTGGCGTCGGTACGTGTGTAGTCGTGTTCGATACGGAACTACACGCCAAGAATGCGGTCAACCCCCTGACTTCGGACGGCGGTCCTCAGATCATCGCGTGTGGAGTTCACGAGGTCGAAGTCGAGGCGTAGTTCGGACGCGTCAGGTGCGTCGTTCGAGGCATATTTCGACCGACCCGACATAGTGAGCTCACTTTCGCCAGCGGCCACCCCACGGAAACCCATGAGCCGCCAAAACGAATCCGGGTCTTCCGGTTCTAGCGGGGTCTGACACGTCAGCAGCGTCGTGATCGAGCGGCAAGCGAAGGTGCTCGCGGGCATCCGCGAATGAAGCACAGAGGCGCTTCAGTCTTGATCTGTGAAAAAGAAGA
>JBAUSF010000201.1:0-8400 GCA_049581565.1 Acidimicrobiales bacterium | reverse complement strand
GGCCTATCCTTCGTTGCGTGGCATGGCCCGACGCAGAACTCCTCGTGGACGAAGCGCTCGTGCGCGACCTGATCGCCGCACAGTTTCCAGAGCTCGGTTCGCTCCCGCTGCGCAAGGCCGGCGAAGGTTTCGACAACTTTCTTTGGCGCGTCGGCGAGCGCCATGTCGCTCGGTTTCCGCGCAGAGCTCTCGCGGTTGAGCCTCTCCGCAACGAACTGCGCTGGCTTGACGCTCGACAACGCCGCGCGCCTGTCGAAGGCGCTCTAATAGTTGCTCAGGCCGTTTCGGCGCTGATTGCACCTGGGCACTTCTTTAGTCGGACGGCTAGCGTACGGGCGAGGGGGGTTACGTGGCGACGTCGCGCGTGTATCTAGAAGAGGGCGCACGATCCGTCTTCGCCGTCTCCCTCGAGTGGCCCGGATGGTGCCGCCGCGCGAAGACCGCCGATCTCGCGATCGCCGCGCTTGAGGGCTACCGCGATCGGTACGCCAAGATCGTCACCGCTCCGTTTCGCCCCGGCTCGTTCGAGATCGTTGGCACGACGAAGGGGAACGCCACCACGGACTTCGGCGCCCCCGACGCTCGCGGGCCCTGGGACGAAAGCGCGCTTGCGCCTGAGGAACTCACCCGCCAGCTCGCCATTCTCCAGGACTGTTGGAACTACTTCGACGCGGTCGTCGAGAGCGCTCCGGCGACACTGCGGCGCGGGCCGAAAGGCGGAGGGCGTGATCGCGACAAGATCGTCAACCACGTCCGAGAAGCCGAGCGCGCGTACTGCTCACGGGTGGGCTTTCGCGTCGCCCCGCGCACCCCGTGGGACGAGCAGCGAGACGTCGTCCTGACGACGATGCGAAGCGGAACGTCGACGGCACGCTGGCCCGTCGCCTACGCCATTCGTCGCTGCGCCTGGCACATCGTCGACCACGCGTGGGAGATCGAAGACAAGAGCGACGGCTAGGCGAAACGCAGCCGCACATCGATCACGTCGACGCCGCACCATCCGCGCGTGCGAGCTGGAGGTGCGTCACGCGTTCGCCCGCCACTTCGCTGCGAAGCTCGTATCCCGGGGGCCATACGCCGACCGAATCCAAGAGACGCTCCCCTGACCCGAGGTGAATTGGTACAAGCGCGAGGTGCAGCTCGTCGATGAGTTGCTCGTCGAGGAGCCGGCGAATCGTGGCGACGCCTCCGCCAACGTGAACGTCACCGTCTCCGGCCACTTCTAGGGCTCGTGCGAGCGCCGCGGGCAGCCCCGCGGTCACGAAGTGAAACGTGGTGTCGCCCATGACGAGATCTGGTCGCTCGTAGTGCGTGAGGACGAAGACCGGATGATGGAACGGCGGGTCCTCGCCCCACCAACCTCGCCAATCGCTCTCGCCCCAGGGGCCGCGGACCGGCCCAAACATGTTCCGGCCCATGATGGTCGGACCACCGACTTCGAAGTTTCGTTTGAAGAACGCGTCGTCGACTCCCTCTTCGCCGCCGCTTTCTCCGATCATCGATCGACCGGTCTTGGTCTCAAAGATCCATTCGTGGAGCTGACGTCCGCCGATGCCGAGCGGGTTCTGCGCGTCTTGATCGGGACCGGCGCCAAATCCATCGGCGGACATGGAAAAGGAGTTCACACAGACTCTGGTCATAATCCCACGCTTTCTCGCGCTACCACGATATCGATTCCTCACGAGTGCGGGCGCATCGCGAGCGGTCGAGCAGCGACCGAGCGCGACGAATCGCGAGGGGGCACAATGAACCCATGTTCTTCAACACGGTCTTCGTCGGACTCTCGGTCAATGAGCTCGCCACAACGCGCGACTGGTTCGATCGCTTCTTCGGACGCCCCGCTGACGTCGTCGTCAGCGACGTGGAGGTGATGTGGCAGATGACCGATGGGGCCCGGCTGTACGTCGTTCAAGATGCGCCGCCCCGAACGTTCGCCACCGTCGTGCTCGCCGTTGACGATCTCGACGACGCGCTCGCCGTGCTGGCAGGAAGGGGCCTCGAGCCTGGGGAGCTCGAAGTAGTCGCCAGCGCTGGTCGCAAGGCGTATTTCACGGATCCCAACGGCAACGAGGTGGTCCTCGCCGAGATCTACGAGCCGTAGTGTCAAATTAACTTGACAGATAACCGTCCGTCAAGTTAAACTGACAGCATGGAACATTCGGAGATCATGAGAGACGCGTCGTCGAGCGATCCGGCCGTAGGGCTACGTGCGTCGGTGGCGCTGCATCGCCTCGCCGAACGGGTCGAACGTGCGAACGTCGCGGCCGCACGCCAGCACGGTTGGTCGTGGCAGCAGATCGGCGACGCGCTCGGCGTCACTCGTCAATCGGTTCACATCAAGTACGGAAAGGACGCCCACTAATGGCCCACGCCACCACCACCGACTACCATCCCTGGGGAACCTTCATGGCGGCGCGCCAAGAAGCCCGGCGGCTCGGTGACCGCGCGATCGGCACCGACCACTTGCTGCTCGGTCTGCTGCGAGATCCCGAGATCGAATCCGTACTCGGCGTCTCGCTCGCCGAAGCCCGAGAAGCACTCGCCACGCTTGATCTGAACGCCCTTCATTCGATCGGCGTCGAGAGCATTCCCAACACCCCCACCTACGTTGACCTGCCCACTCCGAAACGGCCCTCGATGAAGCTCGTCATGGGCAGTCGTATGAAGCTGTCACCCGCCGCTAAGCGCGCGCTGCAAGAAGCCGGCCGCCCGATGCGCCGGCGTCGCCAGATTACGCCGCAGCGCGTCTTAGCCGCGCTGCTCGAAAACGATGAGCCCGATCCGGCTGCGACGCTGCTGCGAGCGCTCGGCATCAATCGAGCGGAGTTGCGCATAAAGCTCGAAGAGAACGACCCCGAGACGCCGATCTGAGGTTCACACGGGTCTCGGCCCGCAGAGGCCAGCGACGCGGGCCAAGGAAGGGACTGTCCGTTGTGTAGGGCACGTGTCCGAAGCGACGCACCAGTGCGTACACTTCGAACACCATGGGTCTGATCACCACCCCCTTCACGTCTCAGACCACGGCACTCGAGGTGCTCGAAGGCGTCGATCTTTCGGGCCGGCGAGCCGTCGTCACCGGCGGGGCGTCGGGCATTGGCCTCGAGACCGCGCGGGCGCTCGCCCACGCAGGCGCCGAAGTGACCCTCGCGGTGCGTGATGTTGAAGCCGGAGCACGTGCCGCGCGCGAGATCCTGGCGACGAGCGGCAACACGTCGACCATGGTGGCGCCGCTCGATCTCACCGACTTCTCGTCCATTCGCAGCTTCACCACCGCGTGGCTCGGACCACTGCATATCCTCGTCAACAACGCCGGTGTGATGGCCGTGCCCGAGCTCGAGCTCTCCTTTGACGGTCACGAGCTGCAGTTCGCGACCAATCATCTCGGACACTTCGCGCTGACGGCGTGGATGCATCACGCGCTCGCTGCCGCACATGGTGCGCGTGTCGTGTCGGTGAGCTCGAACGCGCACCATTTCTCGCCCGTCGTGTTCCACGACGTCGACTTCGAGAACCGCGCGTACGACCCCTGGAACGCCTACGGCCAGTCGAAGACCGCGAACATCCTGCACGCCGTCGAGATCACGCGGCGCTGGAGCAACGAGGGAGTCGTCGCGAACGCGCTGCATCCAGGAGCCGTCGCAACAAATCTGCAGCGCTACGTCGGCGCTCTGCGCACGCCCGTCGACCGTCGCAAGTCCCCCGCCCAGGGTGCCGCGACGTCGGTACTGCTTGCCGGCTCACCGCTGCTCGACGGCGTCGGAGGACGCTACTTCGAGGACTGCCGCGAGGCGGATCAGACAGCCGAGCCCGAGCTCTTGGGCGGCGGCGTCAACCCGTGGGCTCTTGATCTCTCGAACGCGGAGAAACTGTGGAACCTCTCGCTCGACATGCTCGATGCGGTGTCGCTTTAGAGCGAAAGGGCTTGATCGAGATCGGCGATGAGATCGGCGACGTCCTCGATACCGACGCTCAGGCGAATGAGATCATCCGGCGGCTCGAGCGTGGAACCCGAGGTGGAGAGGTGCGTCATCGCCGAGGGCAGCTCGATCAGGCTCTCGACGCCGCCGAGCGACTCGGCGAGGATGAAGACCGACGTCGATTCGCACACTTTCCTCGCGACGTCAACCCCGCCCTTCACGGTGAAGCTGACCATGCCGCCAAAGTCCTTCATCTGGCTGCGGGCGACTTCGTGGCCCGCGTGTCCGACGAGTCCCGGGTAGTACACGTCACGAACGGCGGGGTGCGTCATGAGAAACGCGGCAACGGTGCGAGCGTTCTCACAGTGACGCTCCATGCGAATCCCGAGGGTCTTGAGGCCCCGCAGCAAGAGGAAGCAGTCGAGCGGTCCGGGCACGGCGCCGATCGCGTACTGGTGAAAGCGCACCTGGGCCGCCAGCTCGTCGTTGTTCGTCGCGACGAATCCCCCGATGACGTCGGAGTGGCCACCCACGTACTTCGTCGTCGAGTGCACGACCACGTCGGCCCCGAGGGTGAGGGGGCGCTGGAGGTAGGGCGTCGCAAAGGTGTTGTCGACGACGAGGAGTACCGAGTGCGCGTGGGCAACGTCCGCGAGCGCGCGTATCGAGACCACGCCCAACATGGGATTGCTCGGCGTCTCGACCCAGAGCATCTTGGTTGAGCCGGTGAACGCTGCCGCGAGGGCGTCGGGATCGCTCAGGTCGACCGACGTCACGGTGACGCCCCACGCGCCAAAGACGCGGGTCAACAGGCGGTAGGTTCCGCCGTAGGCGTCGTCACCCAAGATCACGTGATCGCCCGGCGCGAGCGTGCGCAGCAGTGCGTCTTCGCCGGCGAGGCCCGACGCGAAGGCGATACCAAAGCGCGCCTCTTCGAGATCAGCCAGACACGTCTCCAGGGCCGCGCGGGTCGGATTGTCGCCACGCGCGTAATCGGAGAACCGCACGACGCCCACCGCGTCTTGGGCGTAGGTCGACGTGAGATAGACGGCCGGATTGACGGCCCCGATGACGGCGTCGGGCTCGGAGCCAACGTGAACGGCACGCGTGTTAAAACCGGTCATCGGTCACTCTTTCGTTCGAGGAAGCTCAAGAGGTCGCTGCGCGTGAGCACCCCCACCGGGTGACCGCCATCGAGGACGAGCACGCCCGCGGTCGTGCTCAGTCGTCGAGTCAGCTCGCTCACCGAGACCCCGACCCCGACCATTGGCATCGCCGGGTCGGCGATCTCCTTCGCGGTGAGATCGAGCACCGAAGGATCGCGCATCGTCGCCTCGAGCAGCCCGAGCTCGCTCAGCGATCCCGACACCTCCTTCGCCGCGAGGGGCAGCTCGGCGGTGACCGCGACGAGCAGCTGAGAGACATCCTTCTCGCGCATCAAGGAGATGGCGTCGCGAACGAGCGTGTCTTCGGTCACGAGGACGAGGTCTGCGAGCGTGCTCGCCTGGCGCTCGATCTTCGCTTCGAGCACGTCGCCAACATCCATCTCGTCGTGCGGACGCAAGAACCCGTAGTCGGTCATCCACGCGTCGTTGAAGATCTTTGAGAGGTATCCCCGGCCCGAGTCGGGTATCAACACGACAACGACGGCCTCTTCGGGCAGGCTCGCCGCGACACGTAGCGCCGCCGCGACGGCCGTCCCACCCGATCCGCCGATCAGCAAGCCCTCGCGCTGGGTCATCTCTCGCGCCATGGCGAACGCGTCGGCGTCGGAGATGGCAACGACCTCGTCGACGAGCGAGGGGTCGTAGTTCTCAGGCCAGAAGTCTTCGCCCACGCCCTCGGTGAGATAGGGCCGACCGGCCCCGCCCGAGTAGACCGAGCCTTGCGGGTCGGCCGCGATCACCTGGATCGCCGGGTTCTTTTCCTTGAGGTATCGACCGACGCCCGAGATCGTCCCGCCGGTGCCCGCACCGGCGACGAAGTGCGTGACGCGGCCCTTCGTCTGTTCCCAGATCTCGGGACCGGTCGTCTCGTAGTGTGCGCGCGGGTTGTTCGGATTCGAATACTGATCGGGCCGAAAGGAGTTGGGGGTCTCCTTCGTGAGGCGCTCCGCGGTCGAATAGTAGGAGTCGGGGTGCTCGGGCGGCACGGCGGTCGGGCAGACGACGACCTGCGCTCCGTACGCTCGCAGCACGTCGATCTTCTCGGGCGCCATCTTGTCGCTCATGACGAAGATGCACTTGTAGCCGCGTTGCGCGGCGACGATCGCGAGCCCGACGCCGGTATTGCCGCTCGTCGGCTCAATGATCGTGGAGCCCGGTCCGAGCAGACCCTCTTGCTCGGCGGCGAGCACCATCGTGAGCGCGGGTCGATCCTTGGAGCTTCCGCCGGGATTTGTCGTCTCGAGCTTCGCGAGAAGATCGCAGCGCAGTCCGCGTCCGATCTGTCCCAGGCGCACCATGGGCGTATTGCCGATTAACTCAAGCGGGCTCGCCGCTACATCCATGTCCTCGAAATGCATCACACCACGTTTCTAGCCGGTGGAAGACGAGGCGAGACAACGACCCCGCTAAGTCAAGGGAATTGGTGGCCTCACGCCAGTCCGGCGCCGTCTCCGCTAAAGGAGAACATCACGACGTCGGGCGTGAACGGATCGGGCGCACGAGCGATCTCGTTGGTCCCGACGCAGTACACGAACTCTTTGGGTGCCGAAAAGTCAACCTCGAAAAAACCCTGTTCTCGAAACATCGCACGGATGGCCCCCGTGCGATCAGGCTCTCGACGGTGTCTCGTCCAGATGACACGAGCGCGAGATGCACAGAGCGCGGGCAAGATCGCAATCGTCCTCGCGATGTCGCCAAGGGGGATGTTGTCGAAGAACGCTCCACGGGTCGACGATATGACGATGCGCACTGCGCAAATTGTCCGCGGCGAGTGGGCTCGCTATTGCCGCCGGGTGATCGTCATGCGTTGGGGATGAAGAACAACCACGCGGCAAGCCCGATGCCGAGCACCGCAGCCAGCACGCGGAGCACGTTGCTCGACACGCTTCGCGCGACCGACGGCCCAATTGCGCTGCCCATGAGCAGCCCAACTCCGAGCGCGACCGCGGCAATGACGTGCACCGGACCAAAGAGCAAGAGTCCGATCGCGGCGACGACGGTCGCGACGCCGAGAATCATGTTCTTCAGCGCGTTCGCGCGGGGAAAGTCCTCGTCGACGGTGAGCATGAGCAGGGCGAGGACCATGATGCCCGAGCCCGCCCCGAAGTAACCGCAGTAGAGCGAGACGAGAAAGAGGCCGACGGCGAGGGGTCTCTCACTGTCGCTTCGTGTGCGCGCGTCGTGCCAGCGAGCGATCCGCGGCTGGAGCAGGAGCGCGAGCGCGGCCGCGAGCAGGAGGAAGGGAACGAGACCGCTGAAGACCGAGTCCGGCGTGAGCAACAGCAGCGCAACCCCGAGCGCGCCACCGGCACCTGCGAGGAGCGCCCAACGCTTCAGCCAGGAACCTTGACCGCGAAGCTCAGGGCGCGAACCCATCGCCGCACCGGGAAATGACCCCATGAGTGCGACGACGTTCGTGACGTTGGCGGGGAGCGGCGCGATGCCAACTGCGAGCAATGCGGGATAGGAGACGAGTGACGTGATCCCACCGGCCGTTCCCATGATCCCGGCAACAACGCCGGCGAAGACGAGCACGATGACGTGAGAGAAAGAGAGCAACGCCCCAAGGTTAACGGAATGTGACAGAAATAAACCGCGTGGACCAGCATTTTTGATACGCGAATCGGAAGAAATCGGCATTCGCCGATTGAACGCCGTCGCCCTCGGCCATACTTTCTCGATGCCCGAAACGCACGAGACCGTCTCCCTGCGCGCGCTCACGCCCCGCGAGGCGAGCGACATCACGGCAGGGAACCGTCCGAGCACCGGTTGGGCCGAGGACTTTCCCGCCGAAGGTGACCGCATCTCGTGTCGATACGCGAACTTCGAATCAACGTCGAACGAGCCGTGGCAGGGCAACTGGCTGATCGTCGTTGACGGGCTCGTGTCGGGCACGATTGGCTTCAAGGGCGAGCTCGCCGGCAAGCGTCTCGAGGTGGGCTACGGCGTCGTACCGTCCCAACGCGGCCACGGTGTTGCGACCACCGCGCTCACCCAGCTGCTCGCCCTCGTCGAAGGACGAGACTTTACGATTCGCGCCGAGACAGCGGTGTCGAACCTCGCCAGCCAGGCCGTGCTGCGCCATCTCTCCTTCAAGGAAGTGGCACAGCATTGCGATCCAGAGTTCGGCGACCTTCTCGTCTGGGAGCGCGGGCCCTCTATCGCCGGGCCACGACCTCGCCGTTCACGACGATAAAAACCCCCTTGGGATCGCTCGACCATCTGAGAAAGGCTTCGGCGAACTCGTCAAGGTCCTCACTGCGAGCGAGCCCGTACTCGAGGCACTGCCGTGCGAACTCGCTCTGACGGATCCGGTC
>JBAUSF010000200.1:0-1501 GCA_049581565.1 Acidimicrobiales bacterium | reverse complement strand
GCGGTCCCAGCCGCGAGAAGCGGCGTATGGTGAAATTCAACGATATTCCTACCGTGCTGGTGCAGGCGGTTACCTCGGCCGAGGATAAGCATTTCTTTCAGCACAACGGTTTTGACCCGCTGCGCGTGATCAAGGCCGCTTACGTCGACTTGAAATCGGGCCGCAAGGAGCAGGGCGCGTCCACGCTCAGCATGCAGTTGGCGCGCGACCTCTGGCTCGACCAGGGTAAGCGCTGGACGCGCAAAATGGCGGAGATGATCATCACCCTGGAGATCGAGCAGCGGCTGACCAAGGAGCAGATCTTCGAGGATTACGCCAACGACGTTTATCTCGGATCGCGTGGGTCGTACCGGATCCACGGGTTTGGCGAAGCGTCGGAAGCGTACCTGGGCAAGGATCTCGGCCAGATCACGCTGCCGGAAGCCGCCGAGCTGGCCGGCATGATCCAGACGCCGGCGGCGTACGATCCCTACCACCATCCGGAACGGCTGAGGGAGCGGCGCAACCTGGTGCTTTCGCTGATGCGCCAGAACGGCTACCTCACCGACCGCGATGAAGCGGTGGCGGACCAGGTCCCGCTGACCGTCGCCAAGAGCACCGCGCAATCGCTCGAAGCGCCCTACTTCGTAGATCTGGTGAACGATGCGGTGCAAAGCAAGTTCGGCGATACCGACCTGCGGTCTAACGCTTTGCGCATCTACACCACGCTCGACCTGCGTTTGCAAAGGGCCGCTGCCGAAGCCATCCGGGTGGGCATGCAGAACGTGGATGAGCAGATCCGCCGGCAGCGGCGGTTCCGCGGCCAGACCCCACCCGAGGCGCAGGTGGCGCTGGTGGCGATCGATCCGCACACCGGCGAGCTGAAGGCGCTGGCCGGCGGCCGCAACTACGGCATGAGCCAGCTCGACCATGTACTCGCCAAGCGCCAGTCCGGGTCCATTTTCAAACCTTTCGTCTACGCCGCCGCCATGGATACCGGGGTGGAGGGCGGGCCGCACATTCTCACGCCCAGTTCGATGGTGCTCGACGAGCCCACCACCTTCTGGTACGAGCATGGCACACGCGACTACACGCCCAGCAACTTCGAGCACAAGTTTTACGGAGAGGTGACTCTGCGCGAGGCGCTCGCCCACTCGCTCAATGTCGCCACGGTGAAAGTGGCGGAGACGGTGGGCTACGACAATGTAGTGGCGATGGCCAACCGGGCCGGCATGAATTACAAGATTCAACCCACGCCGGCGGTGGCCCTGGGCGCATATGAAATCACGCCGCTGGAAGCGGCCGGCGCTTACACCATGTTTGCCAACCAGGGCGTGTACGTGAAGCCCAGCTTCCTGACTCTGGTCCGCTCGCAGGATGGCAAAGTGGTTTACAAGAATCAGGTGGACCGCAAGCAGGTGCTGGATCCGCGGGTGGCCTACCTGATGACCAGCATGATGGAAGAGGTGTTGCGGACCGGCACCGCCGCCGGTGTGCGGGCTCACTACAACCTCAACTTCCC
>JBAUSF010000199.1:0-9509 GCA_049581565.1 Acidimicrobiales bacterium | reverse complement strand
CGAGAAGAGCCCGGTGCTGGTCATACGAAAGTCGAGCGACACCAAGAGGTCCAACTTCCCCTCAGGCGCCTCGTCGCGCCAACGGACCTCGCTCGGGCGCAGCTCGGGCGACGTCTCCTCGGCCCGGATCGCCGCGTCGGACCCGAGGAGGTGGCGCAAGAAGTACTCGTTGCCCTTGCCCGAGGACCCGAGCAGATTGGCGCGCCAGACGGTGAGCACTCGGGGCCAGTTCTCCGGCGCGTCGGGATCGGCGCAGGAAAAATGCAGGCGCCCTTCTTTCAGCTCTCGGATCACGAACTCCCCCGCGTCGAGTCCGTCTCGCGCGGCGTCGTCGGCGAGATCGAGTGGATTGCGGTCGAACGTCGGATACGAAGGCGTCCACCCGAGCCGGGTCGCCTGGACGATGCAGTCGGCGAGCGCTCGGCCGCGAAAGATCCCGCGGCCGAGTGGCGACGCCAGCTCCCCCGCCCCGAATCCGTCGTAGCGCCACTGGTCCGTCGCGAGGTACCAGTACGAGGTGCCGGCCATCTGTCGAGGCGGCCTCGTCCAGTCGAGACCGAAGGCGAGTTGCGCCCAGCCGGTGAACGGCCGCACTTTCTCCTGGCCAACGTAGTGGGCCCAGCCTCCGCCGTTGACCCCTTGGCAGCCGGTCAGCGTCACGAGCGCGATGATGGCGCGGTAGGCCTCGTCGGCGTGGAACCAGTGATTGACCCCCGCTCCGAGCGCGATCATCGAGCGTCCACCCGAGCGTTCTGCGTTGTCGGCGAACTCGCGGGCGATGCGTTCCACCGTTGAGGCGGGCACCGAGGTGATGGGCTCTTGCCACGCGGGCGTGTAGGTCTCGGGGTCGGTGTAGTCTGTCGGCCACGAACCCGGCAGACCGTCGCGGCCGACCCCGTACTGGGCGAGGAGCAGGTCGAAGACGGTCGTCACGAGCCGGCCGGCCACGAGCCGTGCGGGCACGCCGCGGCGTACCTCACCTCCGCCCTCCCCGCCAACGTCGAAACGAGGAAGGTCGACCGCCACCGCCCGCGCCGCTGGACCAAACAGGGTGAGGGCCGGATCGATATCTTCGAGGTCCAGGTTCCACTGCCCCTCGCCCGAGGCAGTGTGTCGGAATCCGAGCGAACCGTTCGGCACGCGCGCCACACCCGTCGCGCGGTCGAGCAGCACGGTCTTCCACGCGGCGCCCTCGACGGCATCATCGATCTCGTCCGGTCCGAGATCCGCGGCCGTAAGGAACCGATCGGGGACGAAGCTTTCAGAGTCCTCGCGCGGCCGCAGCGTCACGAGGAACGGGAGATCGGTGAAGCGCTTGACGTAGTCCTCGAAACGCGGCACCGTGCGGTTGACGAAGAACTCCTTCAGGATCACGTGACCCATCGCCATCGCGAGTGCCCCGTCGGTGCCCGGGTGTGCGGGCAACCACTCATCGGCAAACTTCGTGTTGACGGCGTAGTCGGGGCTCACCGCGACCACCTTCTGGCCTCGGTAGCGAGCCTCGGTCATGAAGTGCGCGTCGGGGGTACGCGTCACGGGGATGTTCGAGCCCCACATGATCAGATACGACGCGTTCCACCAGTCGGCCGACTCGGGCACGTCGGTCTGGTCACCGAAGACCTGCGGCGACGCAATGGGAAGGTCGGCGTACCAGTCGTAGAACGAGATCATGGAGCCCCCGAGCAGGCTGGTGTACCGGGCGCCGGCGGCGTGCGAGGCCATGGACATCGCCGGAATCGGCGAGAAGCCGGCGATCCGGTCCGGACCCCACGTCTTGATGGTGTGCACCTGTGCTGCAGCGACGATCTCGAGCGCCTCGTCCCAACTCGTGCGCACGAGGCCTCCTTTGCCGCGCGCCGACTGGAAGCGGCGACGCTGCTCAGGATCGCTCATCAGATCGGCCCACGCGAGCACGGGGTCACCGTGGCGAGCGAGCGCGTCGCGGTACATCTCGAGCAACACGCCACGAACGTACGGGAAGCGCACTCGAGTCGGCGAGTACGTGTACCAGGAGAACGACGCCCCACGCGGGCACCCGCGCGGCTCGTACTCAGGCGAGTCCGCGCCGACAGAGGGATAGTCCGTCTCCTGGGTCTCCCAGGTGATGATCCCGTCCTTCACGTACACCTTCCACGAGCACGACCCCGTGCAGTTGACCCCGTGCGTAGAGCGCACGACGCGGTCGTGCGACCAGCGGTCGCGATAGAAGACGTCGGCGTCGCGCCCACCCTCGTAGGTCACCGACCGCAGGTCCGCGCTCACGCGATCAGGTTGGACGAGTCGACGAGCCCTCAGCAGTCCGGTGATGAGATCACCGTCGGTGGTCTGCGATTTCTTCATGCTCTTCTCCTCACGCCGTAGCGAATGTTCGTCGTGCGACGTCGGCGCCGGTCTTCTAGGTGCACGACGCACAGAAGCGGATCGGTGGAGACGAATGAGTCGAGGCCCGCCACGGAGACGGGAGAGTCCAACTCGTCAAAGGCCGCGCTGATCATCCCGAGGTGGACGGCACAGATAACCGACCGCAGCTCTTGGGCGACATCGGCAAACGGGCATCGGCGAAGATAGATGCCGGACGCGTCGCCCTCGGCGCGCGGCTCGGGATCAAATCCCTGAGCGTGGAGCACCTTGGCGATGGTGTCTATGGCCTCTCGCGACGAGAGCCTCCGGTGCGGCATCTCGTCCGCCGCCATGGCCGCCGCCCAACTACGGCCCGCGGCTTCAGCCTTTTGTTGCGCCTGGGCGTCGGTGGCCAACTGGTCCGCGAGCACTCGGGCAAGCTCTCGATAGTTGACGTCCCTCGACAGCTCGATGTCGCGATCGTCGTTCGATGGCACCAGCTGATAGAGGACCCGGGGCCGCCCCGGCGTCGTGCGGTACTCGAACACGGCGCGCACCAGCCCGACGGATGCGAGCTTGCGTAGGTGCACTCGAGCCGTGTTGCGATGCAGGTGCACCGCCCGCCCCGCTTCGGAAGCGTCGAGGGGGCGCTTGGATTGGGCCAAAGCGTGCAAGAGAGCTTGTCGACTCTCACTCGCAAGAGCCCGGTGCGCGGCGACGTGCGCTCGACCCGCGGTCGGCTTACGAGTATTGCTCGCACTCATGGTAAAAAAGAACCATAGTCGATGTACGCGAGAGAGGTGTGCGCCAATGACAGATTCGAGCGAAGAAGATCTGAGTGGGTCACGGGTAGCTCGAAGTATCAGGGACCTCCATCCCGGGTACTTCGCGTTCGTGATGGCGACCGGCATCATCTCGACCGGGACGTTCTTGATGGGGCCTTCTTGGTTGTCCAGAGTGTTGTTGGTGTTCACCACATGCGGACTAGGCGTTTTGACGATCGCGTTGGTTGCACGCATCATTTTTTTTCGTTCGAGTGTTCACCGAGACCTGCAAGCCCCCGATCGAGTGTTCGGATTCTTCACCGTCGTAGCCGGATTGGACGTACTGGGCGTACGCCTCGCTCTAGCGGGCCACCCGCTCGCGACGGCGATACTGGCCGGAGCCGCCGCCCTCGTGTGGGTGGCGATGACCTACGGCGTACCAGCCAGCCTGCTGCTCACGCAACGACACGGTTCTGTGCTCGGTGGGGTCAATGGCAACTGGCTTGTCTGGGTTGTCGCCACACAGTCACTCTCCGCTGCGTCGTCCCTGCTCGTTCCTGCGTGGCCCTCGAAAGTGAACGTGCTCGCGCCCATCGCGATCGGGCTGTGGAGCATCGGACTCGTCCTCTATCTCACGCTCATCTCGTTGATCGCCCTGAGGTGGCTGACTGCCGCCATGACCCCGATGACCCTAGGTCCCCCGTATTGGATTCTCATGGGCGCGACGGCCATCTCCGTTCTCGCCGGGGCACGCATCCTTGGCCTGCCGAACACGGTACCGATCGTTCACGCCACGGCCGGATTCGTCGAAGGATTTTCCTTCGTCCTCTGGTCCTTTGGAACGTGGTGGATTCCCCTGCTGCTGATACTCGGCTTTTGGCGCCACGTTCGTTGGCACTGGCCCATCTCGTACGAGCCAACGCTTTGGAGCGTGGTGTTTCCCCTCGGCATGTACAGCGTCGCGACGTTCTCATTCGGCAAGATTGCTGGCCTGTCATTCATGGAGCCCCTCGGACGGTTCATGATATGGGTTGCCGTCGCCGCCTGGGTAGCAGTCACGGCGGGATTCATCTTTCGGTCCCTGCCGCGTGCTCATAGCATTGAAGCGGCCAATGCAGAGTCCGCCGTCACGATGTGACCTGCGCGCGTGCCTCGACCGGTTGCTCAGATCCCGTTCGCCGAGAACGGCTCAATGAAGAACGTGAACGACCTTTCGAGCGCTGGTCCTACGCGTTCGACACTTAACAACGCGAGACCTTTTGAAACAAAGACGATTGAAATTGATCACATCACCACGCAACAGTCGCGAACTGCCTTTTAATCCGACGCCGCTGCGGTGTCAAAAGGGTCAGGCCGCAGACTTCCTTTCGCAACATCTTTGCGAGGCTGGCGCCTGCGGGAGCTTTTAGACGCTCGCAACTTGCGAGGCTCTCAGTCGGGTGATGTCGCCCGCCTTCAAATCTTGCCAAAACAAAGATAGGCAGAGAATTATGAACGTTTTGAATCGGCCTGGGTTTCCTGGAGACTTCCGAACTTGGAAATCTCACGCCACCTTGGCTTGATCTGAGAGAGAATACTCTTCCTCAACTTCTAGTGGCGCGCGGTCGTCGAGCTCGCCGTGAAGTCGTTCTTCGTTGAACCACGACACCCACGCGCACGTGGCGACCTCGAGGTCGTCGAGTCCTTTCCAGTGACCTCCGTTGTCGGCCAAGACTGCAGGATTGCGATGCAACTCGGTCTTGAAGATGCCCATGACCGATTCGGCCATGGCGTTATCAAACGAATCACCGACGGTGCCGATCGAGGCGGACACGCCGAGCTCGTCGATGCGGTCGGTGTAGCTCACGCTCGTGTATTGCGACCCCGCGTCCGTGTGACAAATCAGTCCGTCGAGTTTGGTGTGCCTTGTCCAGGCGGCCATGTTGAGTGCGTCAACCACGAGCGAGGCGGTCATGGTGCGACTGGCCTTCCACCCCACCAATCGTCGTGAGAAAACGTCGATGATGAAGGCCACGTAGACGACGCCACTCCACGTGGAGCAGTAGGTGAAGTCGGCAACCCATAACTCGTTGGGACGAGAGGCGACGAAGCTGCGCTGCACCAGATCGGGGGCACGCAGGTTGTTCTTGTCGGCGTGGGTCGTGAAGCGCTTCTTCGCCCGTGACGCCCCGCGAATGCCTTGACGTTTCATGAGTCGCTCGACCTGGTCTCTTCCACAGTCCAGTCCTCGTCGCTTGGCCGCCTTGGTGAGTTTGCGCCGTCCATAGACGCAGTAGTTCTTCTTCCAGAGGGCCTCGAGCTCGGGACCGAGTTCGTCGTCGTGCGTCGCGCGAGCCGACGTGGGCCGGGACTTCGCGTCGTAGTAAGTGGAAGGGGCGACCTGCAGTTGCGCGCAGATCGGCTCGACTCCCCAACGACGTCCCCGGGTCTCAGATCCCCGGTGGACGTCGATGAAGGTGACTACTTCTTCTGTCGGCGGTCGAGCTCCGCCCCGAAGAAAGCCGTTATGCGGATTTCTTCATAACGATTTTTATGTCGATCGTGCGGTTATGTCGACTTCCGATCAGAACGATGACGTTCGACCTGTTCGGCGCTGGTGGGCGGTGAGAAGAGAGTCGGCATAATCACAGTGCCTCCAGGAAGGCAAGCAGCTTGTCGGGTGGCCGGAAACGGGTCCACGTCGTGACTGGACTCGCTGCCTTCGATAGCGCGCGTTCCTTCAGCGCAAGGTCAGCGTGCTGGTAGATGTCGGTAGTTCGAATTGACTCGTGACCCAGCCACAGGGCGATGACGGCCACGTCCACGCCAGCGGTGAGGAGCTGCATCGCGCACGTGTGACGAAGCACGTGCGGTGTCACACGCTTAGCGCCAAGGGTCGGACAGGATTTGGCCGCCGCCTTGGCGTGGCGACTCACGATGCGACTGACGGCGTCCCGGCTGAGGGGTTCACCCCGCGGTCCGGCGAATAGCGAGTCGCCAGGATCACCGACCGTCTCGGCCACCCACGCGTGAACAACTTTGGCAGTCGACGCGTCGATAGGGGTCGTGCGGTGTTTTCGACCCTTGCCAATGCAACTCACGCTGGCGCTGGGGCCGAAGGCGACATCGGCGCGGCGAAGACCAGCGAGTTCGGAAACCCGCAAACCCGTTCGAATGGCAACAAGCAATATCGCTCGATCTCGTCTGCCAATCCGAGTGGCGAGATCGGGCGCCGCGAGTAAGGCGGTGATCTCTGGAGTGGTCAAGAAGGAAATGAGTGCGCGCGGTGCGCGCTTGGGCGGGATGGCCAGCACCCGGTGGATGAGTCCGGCATGCTCGGGGTGCCCCATCGCGGCGAAGCCGAAAAAGGAGTGGATGGCGGCGAGGCGACTATTACGGGTCCTCACGCTCACGCCCCTGCGATGCTCGAGGTCATCGAGGAACGCAGCGACGAGTGTCGCGTCGAGATCCTCGAGCGAGAGCTTGGCCGGCGAGATTCCCTTCGTTTCTTGCACGAAGCGAAGCAGCAGGCGAAAGGTGTCGCGGTAGGCGGCGATGGTGTGCGGGCTGGCGTTGCGTTGAGCGCCGAGGCGCTGGACAAAGAATGCCTGGAGCGTGGGAGCAAGCGGTGTCACGAGCGGTCCTCCCCGAGATCTCCGAGACGCTGCGCAGCAGCCGCCAACAACTCAGGAGACGCCGACAAATACCAGTACGTGGATGCCGGACTCACGTGGCCCAGATAAGTGGAGAGCACCGGCAGCAGGGCGTTGACGTCGCGACCGTCGCGGTGCCAGGCGAGCAGGGTCGACACGGCGAAGCTATGGCGAAAGTCACCGAGCTTTGGCGCTCTGCCGGCAGGCGTTGTCCCCAGGTCAACCATGGCCACCACCGTCTTGAAGGCGGCACCGAGGTTCCCGCGGAGCCACCGACGACCGACTGTCGAGACGAAGAGGCTCGAGCATCGAGGGTGCGCGAACGCCTCGTCGCGCACCCTTTGGTAGCGCCGTAGAGCCGCCATGACGCTGTGGTCCACCGGGACGATCCTCGAGCGGCCGCCCTTGGACTCGCGCACGAAAAGGGTATGTTCTTCTTGGTCAAGGTCGAAGGTGTCGAGTCGGATGACTTCGGCGACACGAAGGCCCGTCGCCCAGAGCAGCCCCACGACCGCCTCGAGCGTGGCCGCCTGGATCGGCGAGCGGAGTCGGCGCGAGGCTGCCATCAGGTCGGCGACCTGCTCATCAGAGTAGAGAAACGGTGCGGGCTGTCGACGCCGACCGGGGATGAGCCCGGTGGGAGGAACTTCGTGGTCCGGATCGATGGCGTGCAGGTAGCGGGCGAGTCCTCGCACCATCGCTAGGCGATCCGCTCGCCAACGCGACTCGGCGTTGGGGGCGCGAAGCGCCCAGGACAGTGCCACTTCAGTGCGGATGTGGGTCCACCCACCCGCTTCGGCAAAGCTGACAAAGTCCTCGAGCACGGTGCCGGCTCGCGCGAGCTTGTAGCCGAGTGATCGGCGCAGCACCAGGTAGTCGGCCAGTCCCGTTCGCAGTTCATTCATGAGCGCACCTCCGGCCAGCGACGAGCGACGGAGCGCAGGGCCGCGACGTCGACCTTGGCGTAGACGGCGGTGACAGCCGTCGCCTGATGACCGAGTACCTGTCCGATGTCTCGTAAAGACACCCCCGCGCGCAGCATCGACGTCGCCAGGGTGTGACGCAAGCGGTGCGGGTTCACGTAGGCAATCCCCGCTCGAGTACACGCCCGCTCGAGCACGGACCGGATTGACCCGGTGTCGGCTAAGGCCCTCAGAGGAGCGCATTGACGTAAGAAAACCGTTCGATCCTTGACACGCGGGCGGACCTTCACGTAGTTGGCCAGCGCGGCGCCCACGTCATCGGGCAGGGGAAGCCGGTCGCGCCGTCCACCCTTTCCCGTCACGATGATCTCGCCGGTTCGCCAATCGACGTCGTCGAGGTGCAGACCGAGCACCTCGCCGCCACGCAATCCGAGTCGGCACAGCAAGAGCACGATCGCCCGGTCCCGACGTTCGATCGCACTCTCGCCGTCGCACGCCGCCACGAGTGCTTCGAGGTCGCGGGCACTGATCCCTCGAGGAAGTGATGCGCTCCGACCGGCGACCGAAAGAACTACGTGATCGAGCGAAAACTCGGCCATACCTTCCAGGGCCAAGAACCGCAGAACGCTCCGCAGCGCCGAAATTACCTGTCGAATCGAGGACAGACTACGCCCATTGCATGTGCGGGTCGCGAAGCTCGTCACGTCACCGGCGCGAAGTGACCAGTCGACACTGCCACCTCGTCGTCGCTCGCCCACGAGGAGTCCGGCGATGTGCAGATAGAAGCGAATAGTCCCCTCGACGAGTCCGCGCTCTTCGCGTAGGAAACGTCGGTAGCGATCGAGGAAGATTTCCCCGGGATCGCTCAGCTTGGCCAGCCCGACTGGGTCGAGTGCGCCGTGGAGGACCAAGTAGTCAAATAGCGGTGAAAGCGAACGTGACGTGCGCAAGTTCGCGAATCCTTGCGCTTGGCGGGCGCAGAAGAACTCCTCGGTCGCCGACGCCGAGAGTTCACGTGTCGCCACGCCTTCGTGCTCGAGCCACCTGCTCAAGTGCGTGACCAACTGGCGGTGCTTGTTGGCCGCTGACCGCGAGTAACCGAGTTCGAGCAGGTGGGCGTGATAGCCCGAAACGTGTTCAGCAAGATCACCGGCCCGATAGTGGGGATTGCGTGTTGGCATAGAAACTCCTTCTCCTTGATCAAGGAAACGAGTCTCGATCACCAGGCCGGGATTATGCCGACTCTCTCACCACCGCCCACCAGCGCCGAACAGGTCGAACGTCATCGTTCTGATCGGAAGTCGACATAACCGCACGATCGACATAAAAGTTGCCGCGGCTTGCAAGATGTCGTTCGCCCGTTGCAACTCGAAGTTCTCTTTGCGCAGCCGCTTCAGCTCCTCGCGTTCCTCAGAGGTGAGACCCCCTCGAGTGCCGGCGTCGATCTGAGCTTGCTTGACCCAGATGCGCAAGGACTCACCACCCACCCCGAGTTGTCGAGCCACCCTCGCGATGACGCTTTTGTCACTTGGATCTGACCGCTGAAGATCAAGGACCATGCGCACCGCGCGCTCCTTCAGCTCAGAGGGATACCTCTGGTATCCAGTTCGCTTCTTTTCCATGATTCCATCCTCTCTCCCAAGCGGGAGAGCCTCCGGAATACCCAGGCCGATTCAAGTTCTCTGGTCCTCGGTCCCTGCATTCACCAAGTAAATTGGCTCGCCTTCCCTTTGAGATTCAGTTACGAGTACTCCAAAGTTCTTGAGAGTGCCAATTCGATATGACCGTGATTTGGGGACGAGATCGCGGTCGATCTTGCCGAGTTCTGTGACTAATTCAGTCGTAATCTC
>JBAUSF010000198.1:0-11768 GCA_049581565.1 Acidimicrobiales bacterium | reverse complement strand
GCCCGGTCCATGGCGGGGAAGTCGGGCACACTGACGCGAGCCTGGTCCGGATGGAGGACTCCCATCGTGCTGCGCCACGAGATCGCGAGGTCGGCCCGCCCTTCGTACGCTGCCCCCGCGAGCGTGGTCGCCGTCGTCCCCGAGAGGAAGTCGGCTCTACTCGCCCAGAGGCGGGCTTCGTCGCAGGCCCGAGCCCACTCTTGCCTCATGACTTTGCGGAGGCGCACGAGACGGCGCTGCTCTCGAGAGAGCAGCTGTTGCTTCTCGCGCAAGAGATCTGCGCCGTGGTTGGCCGTTGCGATGCGCTCGAGCAGCCACGGACGGCCAGCGCGACCCGGCGGGGCTTGGCTAGCCATGATCTTTCGCCTGGCTCTTCGCGTTGACCGCGTCCGTCACACTGGTCCCACCATCTGCGGGAATGGTGCCGTGGTAGTTCGCGGCAATGCTCGCGGCGGGCATCATCGTCAGTTCGCGCTCGGGCAGCACCGAGATGACCCGCCAGGCGCGTTCGAACGTATCGTCCATCGAACGGTGCTCGTCGGGGCGCTGGCTGGCGAGGTCACGGTAGAAGGCGTCCTCGAAATCGAGGTAGATCCGGTCGGTCTCGGTGAGGGCCTCGGCGCCGATTAGGTCGGCGAGCTCTCGCGCCGAGCGCGCCCGCGCGCGCGATGCGATGATCTGCGCGGCGAGGGCCATATGGTCGGCTCGCGTGCGTCCCTCGCCCACGCCCTTGCGCATCAGTCGCGAAAGCGTGGAGAGCACGTCGATCGGCGGGTACACCCCGAGTGCGTGCACGTCGGGCGAGAGCACGATCTGGCCCTCGGTGATGTAACCGGTGAGGTCCGGGACCGGATGCGTGATGTCGTTGCCCGGCATGGTGAGCACGGGCATCAACGTCACGGAGCCGGACTTGCCCTTGACGCGACCGCAGCGTTCGTAGAGTGAGGCGAGGTCGCTGTAGAGGTAGCCGGGGTAGGCGCGTCGGCCCGGGATCTCGCCGCGCGCGGCGGACACTTCGCGTAGCGCCTCGCAGTAGCTGGTCACGTCGGCGAGCACCACGAGTACGTGTTGGTCGCGTTCGAAGGCCAGGTACTCGGCGATGGTGAGCGCGACTCGGGGAGTCAGGATTCGCTGGACGACGGGGTCGTCGGCGGAGTCGAGCACGAGCACGAGGTCACCGGCGGACGAGCGTGTCTCGAGCACCTCGCGCATCGCGACCGCGTCGGCGTGGGTGAGGCCCATGCCCGCGACGACGACCTTGAAGTTCTCTCCTGCGACGTTCGCCTGCGCCGCGATCTGGGTGGCGAGCTCGAGGTGGGGTAGGCCCGCCGAGGAGAAGACCGGGAGCTTCTGTCCGCGCACCAGCGTCGCGAGTGCGTCGATCGTCGATATCCCGGTGAAGACGGGGTCGCTCGGCACGCCGCGCTGGCTGGGGTTGAGCGGGGCCCCGCTCACGGGACGGCGCTCGCTCGCGAGCATGGGCGGCCCGCCGTCGAGGGGTTCGCCCATCCCGTTCCAGACACGGCCAAGCCAGCCCTCGCCGACCGGGATGTCAAAGGGGTGGCCCTCGAAGGCGACGCGCACGCGTTCTGGGTCGATGCCGCCCGTGCCCTGGAGGACCTCGACGATCGCGAGGTCCCCCGTGACCTCGAGGACGAGGCCGTGACGGAGCTCGCCGGAGGGCAAGCGCACGCGCGCGATCTCGTCCCAACCGATACCCCCGACCCCGCGTACGACGAGCAGGGGGCCGCCCACCTGGGTGGCGCCCGCGTACTCGATCGCCACGAGCGGTTCTTGCTCGGCGGTGGGAGCGGCGGCGTCGATCATGACGCCGCCATCCCCGCGAGCACTTCGTCGCGCAAGCGATTCACGCCCGCGTCGTCGTCGGGTCCGGTCTCGTCGCGCGCTCGGGTCACCGCGGTCAGGTCGAATTCCTCGATCGCCGATGCCGGCAGCCCACCCTCGAGGAGCGCGAGGCAACGGTCGTAGACGGCGAGCACCATGTCGAGCAGGGCCGACTGCTTCTCCGGGCTGCAGTAGGCGTCATTCTCGCTCAGCGCGCTCTGTTGGAGCACGCCCTCGCGCAGGAGTCGCCCGGTCAGCATCACCACGCGCTCGCGCGACGGTAGTGCGCCGAGTCCCACCAGTTCGACGACCGAGGCGAGACGGTCGGCCTCGGCGAGCAGGGCGAGTGCTCTCGCGCGCGACTCGCTCCAGCCGACCCGGCCTTCAGTCGCGTGCCAGTTCGCTATGAGCTGGTCGTCGAGGCTGAACGAATGGCGCCACGACACGGCCGGATAGTGGCGCGCGTAGGCGAGGTCGCGGTCGAGCGACCAGAGACTGCGCACGTAGCGCACCGTCTGGGAGGTTACGGGCTCGGTCATGTCGCCTCCGGCAGGCGACACTGCGCCGATGAGGGTCACCGATCCCTCGGTTCCCCCGAGGGTGGTGACGCGCGCGGCGCGTTCGTAGAAGGCGGCGAGCGACGAGGAGAGGCTCGCGGGGTAGCCCTCCTCGGCCGGCAGTTCGCCACTGCGCGACGAGAACTCGCGCAGCGCCTCGGCCCAGCGCGACGTCGAATCGGCCAGTATGACGACGCGGTAGCCCATGTCGCGGTAGTACTCGGCGACGGTCATGCCCGTGTAGACGCTCGCCACTCTCGCCATGACGGGCATGTTGGACGTATTGGCGATGACGACCGTTCGTTCGCGCAGGTCTCGTCCCGTCTTGGGGTCCTTCAGCGCCATGAGATCGGCGACCGCGTCGGCGAGTTCGTTCCCACGTTCCCCGCAGCCGACGAAGATCACAACTTCGACGTCAGCCCACTTGACAATCTGTTGAAGGAGCATGGTCTTGCCCGTACCAAAGCCCCCGGGCACGGCGGCGGTGGCGCCCAGGGCGACGGGAAAGAAGAGGTCCACAACGCGCTGGCCGGTGACGAGCGGTTCATTGGTGCGAAGGCGAGCCCGCGCGGGTCGGGCGCGCCGAACGGGCCACGATTCGAAGAGGGTGACGTCGTGATCGTCGATGGTGGCGACTGGTTCGCTCTCGGTAATCTCGCACGGGACGCACAGCCAGGTGAGCGTTCCGCTGACGTCGGGCGGAACTAGCACCCGGTGTTCGACGTCGCCGTCGCTCGCGAGTATGCCGAGGAGTGACCCCGGTCCAAGCGACGTGCCGACGGCGATCGGGGCCGGGACGAAGGACCACGTCGTCGTCGATGCGAGAGCCGCGAGGGAACCGGGCTCGAGCCACGTCGGTCCCCCTTCGAGGGGGCGCAACAAGCCATCGAAGATACCGCCGAGCAGGCCGGGACCGAGGCGTGCCGAGAGGGGGCGGTTCTGGGCCGTGACCTCGTCACCCACGCGCAGTCCGCCCGTGTACTCGAACGCCTCGGCGGTCAGACGTCCGTCTCGAATGGCGACCACCTCGGCGGCTATGTGCAAGGGGCCGACCTCGATGACGTCGAGGGCCGCGACGTCCTTCAGCCCGCTCACCTCGACGAGCGGTCCGTTGACCCGCTCCACGCGTCCGCTGCTCGGGTGATCACTCACGACCACAGACCCTCGATTCGAGGTCCGAGGGCCACGAGTTCGCGCTCCACGAGCGCGGTGTGGCTCAGGTCGAGTCGTCGTCCGGCGTCGGTGCCAATCACGCCGATGCCCGAAGGGGACGGTTCGATGACGGCGCGCGGGCCTAGGCGACTGCGCGCCACCGCCTCGAGCCGCGCGTTCAGTCTCTTCGCGTCAGGTGAACCGGCGAGACGACCGAGTTGGTTCTGCGCGAGCGAACGGACCTGTTCGTAGATCGCCCTCTGTGCTACGAGTACTCTCTCGTGCGACTCGCGCCGGGCATTGGCGACGGCGCGCGCTCCGCGGCGTCGAGCAGCCGCGGCACCCTCGGCCCGTGCCGCAGCGAGAAGCTCTCCACTGCGGCGCCGCGCGTCGTTGACGACGGCGCTGGCTTGCTCGTCGGCGTCCTTAAGCATGGCGGCGGCGCGCTGCTCGGTGTCGTTCAGCAACGCCGCGATGACGGGCTCCAGCTGCTCGCCAAGGGGAGCCGTGGCGCCCGCGACGTCGGTCACCGTCGCGCCGGTCACGAGGTCATCTCCACCGCGAGCGGTTCGCGGGTGCGACCGAGCACCGCATCTCCGAGCGTCGTCGCGGCAAGGGGCGTCAGCACGACGAGCGAAACGGTGTCATCGAGTCGGTCCCACGCGCGATGTACCTCGTCGCTGGTCTCTGCGACGATGGTGCTCGCCCCGGCCAGAACGAAGCCCCGGACGCGGACCGATTCTCCGAGCACGACGACGAGACCCACGGGATCACACCTTGCCGATGAGAATGATCGCGACGACGAGTCCGTAGATGGCGATGCCCTCGGCGAGTCCGACGAAGACCATCGCGCGACCGAACAGCTCGGGGCGCTCGCTGATGGCGGCGAGTGCGGCCGAACCCGTGTAGGCGACCGCGATCGCCGCGCCGATCGAGGACCCGGCAACCGAGATTGCCGCGCCGAGGAGGGCCTCGCCCGCGTAGGAGGGCGCGGCCGACGCCGCGACGCCGACGGCCGACGCCGACGTGGTGGTCGCAGCGAGCACCACGAGGGTCCCACCTCCGATCAGCAGCGCCAGGTTCACCAGCTGGATCAGTCGAAGGCCGCCACGAGGATGCCGGCGGAGTTGCAGTGCGATGCCTCCGCTCATCGCGACGAGCACGGGTAGGGCGATGAGCCACGTGATCATGGGGTCTCCTTCATTGACGGACCTGAACGTGCCAGGGTTGAAACTCGCGGCCTTCGGAAGTGAACACCCGCGAGAAGATCTCGTAGTACTCGAGGCGAAGAGCCTGGACACCGGCGACGAGCGCCTCGAGGGCGAAGGTCAACGCGTTGCCGAGCGCGAACACGATGACGGCAAGGGCGATGTCACCCACGCCGCCTCGCCTCCAGAGGTCCGCCGTCGCGCTCCAGACGAGCGAGCTGAGGGCGGCGTGGGTGAGGCCGAAGGCGGCGAGACGGGCGAAGGAGACGGTGTTGGTGCCGAGGCGAAGGACCCCGTCAAAGAGCTCCACTCCCGCCTCGAGCGCGCCCGACGCGCGTCCGCCCGCTTCGGCGAACAGCCCGACGAAGCCGAGCGCGAGGGCGAGCAGGGCGAGCACGGTCCCGGCGAGCATGACGGGCGTGCGGTGCCAGTACCAGCCCGCGCCGACGATGCCGAGTCCGAGGTAGAGCGCGGCGCCCGCGATACCCGACAGCGCGACGAGCGAGCGAGCGATGCCGCCTTCACGGAACCGGTTGACCGCGCCGAGCGCGTAGGACACGGCGAGGATGCCCGCGCCGATGGCGACCGACACGGCGAGCAGCGTGGTGGCGTGGTCGAGCGGGCGCAGCCAGAGCGTCGGCACGAGCCCCGTCGGACCGAACGCCTCTCCGAAGGCGAAACCGAAGCCCATGCTCGCGATTCCCGCGCCGATGAGGAAGGGGGACGCCCAGCGGTACTTTCGCAGCGAGGTCAGCCACTTCTTTGGCCCCCACGCGGTGAGACATCCCAACACGAGGAGCAAGAAGCCATGTCCGGCGTCGCCGAACATCATGCCGAACATCAAGACGTAGGCGACGCCCGCGATGACTGAGGGGTTCAAGTCCGCGTACGGAACCGTTCCGTACGTATTGACGAGGGGTTGGAAGGCTCTCGACGAGACCGTGCCGTGCAGCGCGGTTGGCGGCTGCACGCCGCGAGGAGCCCTCAGACACACGACCGCAGCGCCTTCTGGTGCGAGCGCCTGTTCGAGCCGGTCGAACTCTGACAACGGGGTCCAGCCCGCGAGCGCCGCGACCGCACCGTCGCGAATCATGCTCGCATCCACCTTCTCCAGCGCAACCTCGCCCGCGAGCGCCGCGGCGTCTTTCGTGCGTTCGAGGGTCGCGATGTCCGGCGCGTCGCGCACGATCTCCGGCATTGGCGCCGTCCCGCTGGTCACGGTCTGGACCCGCTGCAGGGCTGCCTCGGTTTCGGTGCTCGAACTCGGGAGCAGTTCGGGCTCGACGCAGCCCTGCGACGCGAGCGCGAGCAGGACGGGGCGAAGCTGGTCCTTTGGCGCGACGACCGCGACGCGCTGCATTCGCGTGGGCTCGAGTGTTTCACGCCACGGCATCGAGTACCTCGATCCCGTAGCCGTCTCGAGCCGCAATCTCGAGCGCTACCCGTACCCGCCAGGCATCCGCGGCCAGGATGGCGGCGGCGGCGACCACGGTCTGCGGACCGGCCCCACTCCGCCGAAGTGTGTCCTGGCCCTCGTCCCATAGACGCGTCCACCACCGTGCCTCGGCGAGCCACAGGTCGTCACGGCTCGCGACATCATCTAAGACCGACGCGACCGCGCGAGGAAACGCGTGGCGCAGCTCCTCGAGAGACTTCGCCGAGAGGGCCCTCGGGCCGAGGACGGCGCGGGCGTTCGTCGTGATGGCCGCTTCGCCGTCGAGCGGAGCGTTCTCGAGGACGAGTCGGCATACGACGAGTGCGGCGTAAGTCTGGGCCCACGCGGTGGCTTCGGGCACGCCATCAACGATTCGACGGGCGAGAGAGAGTTGCAGCGCGATAATCATGTTCGAGCCGTCAACAGCGCCCGGGTCGCCCCACGCAGAGCGCCGCAGGACGTCGCGGAGTTCGCCGATCGTGCGAGGCGCGACGCCGCTCGAGATTGTGGCGAGTGAGCCCAACTCGAAGCGCGCCGACTCGCGGTGGCCCTCAATGCGGGCGAGATCGCCTCGCAGGTTGTGGAGCTCGAAGGCACCGGCGAGCACGTGCAGTCGCGAAGCGCCGAGCGCGGGGCTCCAGCCAGCGAGCACGCGAAGGTTCCAGAGCACGCTGGCGAACACTTCGTGCTCGCTCGTGGCGAGGTCGAGACCGGGGTGAACGCGGTCACGGTAGCTCGAGGTGGCGAGCATCCCAAGCGCAGCGTCGAGCGAGCCGGCGCCCGCGAGCTCGCGGGCCCCCGCGGGGCCGATGCAGTGACTCACGAGGCTTCGACTGCGTACCTCGGCGGCGACCCAGCCGGCACTCACGGAGATGTTCCCGTCGTCGTGTCGAGCACGAGAATCCGATGGACTAACTCGTCTACCAGTGGCCCGATCTTCCTCGCAGCCTGACGATTCATCCGATCGATCTCCTTCTCCGCCGTCGCGCGCATCTCCGTGTCCGACGTCGCCACTTCGTTCTCCACGTCTGCCGCCGCCGCCGCGCGTGCGGCTCTCTGGTCGGTGGAGGCTTGGTCGAGGATTCGCTGTGCTTCGAGGTTCGCGCGCGCCGTGCGGCTCTCACTTTCCGTGGCGGCTCGTGCGATGATGTCGGCCGCGTGGCTTTCGGTCGCCCGCAGCGCCGCGAACACGGGTGCCAGTTCCTCGCGCAGCACCGTCGCGCGGTCCACTGGCACGCCCGCGATTCCGGCTCTGCCGGGGACGGCCGTTATTCGGAAACGACGTAGCAAGTCACTCGGTCTCGCCACGGATCACCTCCTCCGTGCAACTGCGGGCAATCTTACGAACCCCATTTCCGCGAAAAATAGGGGAGAACGTCACTTCGAGGCACTCCGGGCGTATCACGAGCGCCTACTTCAGCTGCCGACCATCCAGTCCCGCTCAGCTGTCCGGTCGTCCGCGGGACCATCGCGGCACCGTGCCCTCGACTTTGGCCCAGGACCGCGTTCATCTGATCTCCGGCGGTGAGAGGTTGTCGCCCTCGGCGGTGGCCAGTTGGTGGTGGTCGCCAGCATTCGGATGCCGGGCACCGTCGACGGCGACCAACCGCAAGGAGCCGGGCGCGGGCTGGTCGATAACGTGAGTGTCCCATGGCGATCCTCCTAGACCTCGAAAAAGTGACGCTCAGCGGCTCCGATCGCACGATTTTCGAAAATCTCACCATGACAATCTCTTCGGGGGAACGAATCGGTGTCGTCGGCATCAACGGCGTCGGCAAGACCACGCTGCTCAACATCGTGGCCGGCGTCGTGGCTCCTGATTCGGGTCAGATCCGCCGGGCCCGGGATCTGAAGGTGCAGCTCCTGCCCCAGATTCCCGTACTGCCCGTCGGCACGGTACGAGAGACCCTGGGGTCCGGATGGCAGGTCGACGCGGTGCTGGACCGACTCGCGATGCTCGACGAGGTCGACACCCAAACGAGCGCCCTTTCGGGTGGACAGCTGAAACGTGTCGCACTCGCCCACGTCTTTGCCGTGCCGAGCGACGTGTTGATTCTCGACGAACCGACCAACCACCTCGACCTTGGCGCCATCGAGTGGCTGGAACAGAGAATCATTGAGTACCCCGGCGCCATTCTGCTCGTGAGTCACGACCGGTTTCTCCTCGATCGAGTGACCAACCGCATGATCGAGATCGATCGAGGAAAGACCCGCGCGCACGCGGGCGGCTATTCGCGTCTGCTCGAAGCCCAGGCCGACCGTGAAGCGCTCGCGGCCACCGCCGAACAGGTCCGAAAGAATCTGGCCCGCACGGAACTCGCGTGGCTGCGTCGCGGAGCCAAGGCTCGCTCCACGAAGCCTCAGGCACGCATCGACGCCGCGAAACGACTGCTCGCCGAGCGGCCCGAAGCCGCCGCACGAAGTGGCACACTCGAGCTGGCGATCGACATGCCACGACTCGGCAACACCGTGGTCAAAGCTCACCAGGTCGGGTTCTCCTACGAGGACGGCCGGGTGACCTTGCGTGAGGTCAATCTCGACCTCGGACCGGGCGATCGAGTAGGCGTTGTCGGCACCAACGGTTCGGGAAAGTCGACGCTCATGAAACTGCTCGCCCACCAGTTTGAGCCGTCCACCGGCACGGTAAAGACCGGACCCACGGTCGTCTCTTCCTACCTGGATCAGGGCGGCGGCGACTTCGACATGAACGCGACGGTCCAAGAGCTCGTCGCCGGTCCGCAGGGCACACCGGGGTCGCTCGACGATCTGACGCTCATGAAGCGGTTCTGGTTCACCGGTGCCCTTCCTCTCACCAAAGCGAGGGATCTCTCCGGCGGTGAACGACGTCGCTTGCAGCTGCTCCTCGCTCTCGCGACGCGGCCCAACGTCTTGTTCCTCGACGAACCCACGAACGATCTCGACCTCGAGACCATTCGACTCCTCGAGGAGTTTCTCAGCCAGTGGCCCGGCACGCTTGTCGTCGTCTCGCACGACCGAACGTTCTTGAGCCGTACCACTGATCGCCTGCTCGAGGTGCACGACGACGGCACGATCACTGACGTGGCCGGCGGGATCGATGCGTGGATCGCTCGACGGGAGAGTGGCGACGCCGTCGCTACCGCGTCACGCGACGACGCCGTCCCCCGTGGCCGACAGCTTCGTGACGCCGAAAAGGACGTGACGCGTCTCGAACGCCGAAAGGTGACGCTTACCAAGAAGCTGCTCGAGACGCTCGACCATACCGAACAGACTCGTCTCGGCAACGAACTTGCGGTCACTCAACGTGAACTCAGCGACGCCGAAGATCGCTGGCTCACACTGCTTGGGTAGCTGACCCGAGGTTGAAGAACGTGTACGTGTGGCCCAAGCCCGATTTCGGACCGTGCGAATTCTGCTCCGCACGATGACGCGCAACGGTCTATTCGACAACGGGTGCGAGAGATCCAGCGAGCGCCCGTCCGCGGAGACGATGGCGCGTCACCTGGATCAAGATGACGACTGTCGTCGGGATCATCACGACAGTTGGCAGTGAGATTGGGGGCTGATGAATCAAGACGCCGTACAGTGCCCACGCCACTCCGGTGACGAGGGCGAGCGCCCAACTGACGATCGACACGCCGACCAGATTTCTGGATCGAAGGGTCATCATCATCTGGGGTAGATAGATCACGACGGCGCCGCCGCCCGCAATCGCGGCGAGAATCCACCGCCAATGGTGCGACAGTCCGGTCAGAGAAACGAGCACCGCGAGGGCAGTCGCGCCCATGAAGCTCCCACTCGCTTGACGCATGACATTCTGACTGCGCGCGGCGACCAACACGACGTAGCCGGCCACGCTCAAAAAAGCGACGTTGGCGTAGAGCTCGGCGGGGACGTGAAATGAGAGTCCGTAACCGAGCCACGTCTCTGCCACGAAGGCCGAGAGCACCCATGTACTCAGAGAGACGCCCACGGCTCCTGCGCGATTGATGCGCATCGCCTGCGCCACGCACTGGAGGACCGTTAAGAGGGGAGCAATGACGCCAAGAGTGGAGGTCAGACTGGAGGAGGCGAACAGCACGGAACATTTCTAGCCGTTCAGTCGTGGGGTGGAGGAAGAACGCAGTACTAATTGGCCGTGTTTTGATTTCGGGACCATCGATCCAACAGTTGATGTCGATCCTTCGTCGCAAGTCCGACACGTGCGAGTGATCGACTCACCGCTTGCCGTTATCGACCACTCTTGCGAAATCCAATGTACGTGGCGGAGGAGGTGGGATTTGAACCCACGGAAGGTTTCCCCTCACACGATTTCCAATCGTGCCGATTCGGCCGCTCTCGCACTCCTCCGGGAGATCCATTGTGAAATGAATACCGGCTCGCAAGGCTACCTGAGCCAGACCGCTCCCATCTCCGGTAACCTTTTCTGTGCCGAGATCGAAAGCAGTGGTCGGGTCCCGTGCGACGACCTTTCGTGAACCGAGTCAGGGGTGGAAACCAGCAGCTCTCAGCGAACTGTGTTGGGTGCCACGGATCGCCTGACCACTGCTTTGGATCCCGGCACGACAGGCCCCCCCGTTAGCATCGTTCTATGGCTGACACCAAGGCGACACCCACCTCGCTCGAAGGGGTGACCTCCCTCTATCGCCGCTTTCGGCCGGGTCGATTCGCCGAGCTCCGGGGCCAGGACCACGTCGTTCGAGCCCTCCAGGGGGCGGTGAAGAACGAGCGGGTTTCTCACGCGTATCTCTTTTCGGGCCCGCGCGGCACCGGCAAGACCACGACGGCGCGCATCCTCGCGAAGGCCCTCAACTGCGAGCACCCTGTTGAGGGTGACGCGTGCGGGACTTGTACGAGCTGTGTGGCGATCGCCAAGGGCACCTCACTCGACGTCATAGAGCTCGATGCGGCGTCCAATAACGGCGTCGACGACATTCGAGAGATCGTTTCGGGCGCCTGGCACAACACGCCGGGACGCTGGAAGGTGTACATCTTCGACGAGGTCCACCAGCTTTCGAAGGCCGCTTCGGCCGCACTGCTCAAGACGCTCGAAGAGCCCCCTTCGCACGTCGTGTTCGTGCTCGCCACGACCGACCCGCACAAGGTGCTGCCGACCATCAGGTCGCGCACGCAACACCTCGAGTTTCGTCTGATCGCGGCCGATACGCTCGTGACGCTCTTGAACGACGTGAAGGGCGCCGCGGGACTCGGAGCTGACGAGGCGACTATTGAAGCAGCGGTGCGCCTCGGGCGAGGTTCGGCCCGTGACGCACTGAGCGCGCTTGATCAACTGCTCGCCACGGGCTCGATCAGCGACACGCAACCCGAGTTCGACGGACTCTTCGGGGCGCTCGCGAGCGAGGACGCCGTCGCGGCGCTGCGCTCGCTCGCCGTGCTCGCGAAAGAGGGGTGGGACCCCGAGCAGCTCGCCGAGAACTTTGCGGGCGAAGTTCGCCAGGTCTTCCTCCTCCAAGTCGCGCCGGAAGTCGTCGACGCGGTCGACGCTGATCGCGATCGCCTCCTTCGCTGGGGCGAGCGGCTCGGACTGGCGCGCAGTGTGCGCGTTCTCGAGACCGTTGGGCGAGCCATTCG
>JBAUSF010000197.1:0-5637 GCA_049581565.1 Acidimicrobiales bacterium | reverse complement strand
GTGGTGTGGTATCTCGATACTTCCGCGTTTCTTAAGTTGATAACGATGGAAGACGAATCAGTTGCGATGCGAACATGGTTCTTGTCACACGATTCGGTCTGGTCCTCCCAACTACTACACACCGAGGCGCTTCGAGCGGGCGCCCGGCTTGGCATTGACGCCGATGTCATTGAAGATGCGCTTGAGACAGTTTCGTTGGTTTTACCAAGTGTCGCGACTTTTTACGCTGCCGGTCACTTACCGCCGCCGTCTCTTCGCTCACTTGACGCGTTACACCTGGCCACGGCGATGGAGATTGGCGACGACCTCGAGGGCATTGTCGCCTACGACGAGCGACTGACTTACGCGGCGCGTGCCGCGTCACTTAAGGTGCTCGTTCCGCGATAGATTTCGGCGAGTTGGCCTGGGCGACCTCGGGCGTTCAGATTAAGTAGTTCGCTCCACGAATTTGTCGCGTTCACTTAAATAGGCATCCATCCCAACAAATAGCCAAACCCTCTAAAGTTACGGAAATTGCGACGCGTCGTCGGAGGTTCATGAAGATTGTCACACTCTGTACCGGTAATGTCGCCCGCTCAGTGATGCTCGGCTACATGCTGACAACGCTCGCGGAGGCCAACGGCCAACAATGGTCAATCCGCACGACGGGCACCCACGTCATCGAGGGAAGCGCCATGAGCGCTCGAACGAGGGATGCGCTGATGAAGCTCGAGGACCTCGGCGTCCACCACTTCAGCGGGCACCGCAGCCGTCAACTCAACGACGAGGATGTGGCGTGGGGCGACGTGATACTCGCGAGTGAGGCGGCGAACGTGCACTTCGTGCGCGCCCACCACCCAGACGGTGCGCCCAAGGCGGTTATCCTGCAGCAGTTCGTGCGAGAGGCTCCGCTCGACCTTCCCCTTGAAGAGCAGGTTCGCTACGTCGCCTCCCTCGAGCCGCTCGCCTATTTCGACGTCGAAGACCCGGCGGGAAAGGATCAGGCCGCGTACGACGCGTGCGCGGCGAACCTCTGGGAGATGGCTCAGGTCTTTGCGACGCTCGTGACCGAAGAGCTCTAATCGCGCTCGACGGTTCGAAGGCCACCCCAGGCGAGGGTGGCGCTCCGTGCGGCGAGGCGCTCGGCGACGCCGGGGGTGGGCGTTGGCCAGCCCTTACCCTCTTGTTGGATGAGCCACGCCGTCGCGGCACCTTCGGCGATGCCGACGACGCCGGCCGCGAGTTGGCGGCGGTGATCGGGCTTGATGCGCACCGCAATCAACGGTTCGAGGAATGACACGAGGCCGAGCTCGACGGCGCGCAGGTCACCCTTCGTCTCGCCTTCGTGCGAATGGATGAACAGGATGCGAAAGGCGTCCGTCTCGCTCACGACCATCTCGAAGTACACGCGAAAGGCGACTTCGATCTTCGCGCGAGGAGATTCGACCTCGGCGACGGCGTTGCGCAGCGACGTGAGCAGCTTGGTTGCCGTCTGGTTGACGATCTCTCGGTAGAGCTCGGTCTTTGACTCGAAGTACTGGTAGAGGATGGGCTTCGTGAAGCCCGCTTCCTTGGCGATGTCGTCCATCGTGGTCGCCTGGAATCCTCGCTCGGCGAAGGTCGAGCGCGCAACGAGCAGCAGTTGATCTCGGCGTTCGCCGTGAGGTGTGCGCTCGGCTTGGGAGGACCGCTCGTCATTGATGACCATCGCTGAAAGCCTAGTTGTACCTAGTTGGCCCCTACCGCCCCCAGCAGTGGCGCAAGGCGCTGGGGGAGATCGTCGACGTTGAAGTGCTCGCGGGCGACGGCGAGGTTTGCCCCCAGGAGCTCTTCGTCAGGGACGTCAAGGAACGCGGCGAGGGAGCTCACATCCTCGAGGCCGAAGAACCGGAAACCGAAGGCCCGGATCTCTTCGAGCACCGGGTAGGGATAGACGGCGAGCGGTCGACGGTGGGTGACCGACTCGAGCACCGGGTTGCCAAATCCCTCCCACGTCGAGGGCACGACGACGAGGTCACAGGCCGCGTACGCGTCGTGGATGTCGAAGCCGTCGGGCATTCCAACGACCACCCGCGTCGCGCTCGCCGCGATGAGCTCGTCGAGCGCCTCGTCGTAGCCGTCTTCGGCCGGTCCGAGGAGCCAGAGCACCGCGTCGAGCGAGGTTGCGAGGTCGAACGCCGCGCCGACGTTCTTGCGGGCGATGGCGCGGGAGGGAAAGAGGACGACGCGGCGCGCGGAGACGTCGACGGCGCGACGAGTCAGCTCACGTCGACCTAATGGTGGCGCACAGTCAAAGGTGTTGCGCACGAGCGTCGCGTCCACACCACGCTCGCGAAGCTCGCGACGCGAGAGCTCGTTGATCGTCACGTGTCGCCACCCGTCTTCGTCACGGGGCGCCGCAATGTCGGCGGACGCCAGGCGCTGCCAGGCGAGGTCGTGGTGGCGAAAGAGCGCGCGCCGACCGTGCAGGACGTCGTAGAGCGCGTCGCGGGCGGCGACGTTGAGCGGCAGTGAGGCCACGTTCTCCACGATCGTGAGGTCGGCGCCGTCGAGCACCGCCGCCAACTCATCGAAGGTCGGCCCATTCGTGGCTCGAATGGCGAGCCCGGGGACGAGTGAGTCGGCCACGCCCTCGCCGGCGAGCGTGCGCACGTGGTGTCCGAGCGATCCCAGGGCGTGGATCCACTTCCCCGCTTCGATGCTCACCCCGTCGGTGCCACCCAGTCGAAAACTCACGACGACGAGCTCGGCCATCGAGTCAGGTTAGGCCGGAGAACCGGTTTATGGGCGGTAGTAGTGTTTGTGGACGGTAGTGGCCGCCCGTCGGTAGCTGTTGTGGAGGAATGCTGAGTGGCAAAGCGAGCACTGATCACCGGTATCACGGGGCAGGACGGGTCCTACCTCGCAGAGCTGCTCCTCTCTGAGGGCTACGAGGTCATTGGGCTCATGCGGCGCAGTTCGACCGTCAACATCGAACGCATCAACCACATCCAAGAGCGCCTCACGCTCGTCTCGGGCGACCTGATGGACGAGGTGTCGCTCATCAACGTGCTGCGTGACCATCGCCCGAGCGAGGTCTACAACCTCGCCGCGCAGAGCTTCGTGCAGGCGTCGTGGGCCCAGCCCGTGCTCACGGGCGAAGCGACCGCCCTTGGGGTCACGCGCATGCTCGACGCCATCAGAATCGTCGATCCCGAGATTCGCTTCTACCAGGCGAGCTCTTCGGAGATGTTCGGCAAGGTTCGCTCCGTGCCGCAGAACGAGCACACGACGCTCTACCCGCGAAGCCCCTACGGCGTCGCGAAGGTCTACGGCCACTGGATCACGGTTAACTACCGCGAGAGCTACAACCTGCACGCTTCGAGTGGCATCTTGTTCAACCACGAGTCGCCTCGGCGCGGCATCGAGTTCGTGACGCGCAAGGTCACCCACGGTGTGGCGCGCATCAAAGCCGGTCTCGACACCGAGCTGCGACTCGGGAACCTCGAGGCGCAGCGCGACTGGGGATATGCCGAGGACTACGTGCGCGCGATGTGGCTCATGATCCAACAAGACCGACCCGACGACTACGTCATCGCGACCGGCAAGACGCACTCCGTGCGTGAGCTCTGCAGCACG
Source organism: Acidimicrobiales bacterium (assembly GCA_049581565.1). Lineage (GTDB taxonomy): Bacteria > Actinomycetota > Acidimicrobiia > Acidimicrobiales > RAAP-2 > RAAP-2. The sequence continues at coordinate 2,040 of JBAUSF010000197.1, read as the reverse complement.
GCCTTCCAGTGCGCCGGGCTCGACTACGAGGAGTTCGTGAAGCTCGACCCGGCCTTCATGCGGCCGGCCGAGGTCGATCTGCTGGTGGGCGACGCCAGCAAGGCGAAGCGAGCCCTCGGGTGGAAGTGCGAGACGGACTTCTATGGTCTCGTCGAGATGATGGTCGAAGCCGATATCAAAGCGCTGCAGCACTAGTTACTCTCCATGAAGAGTCGCGCGCTGGTGGTTGAACTCGGCGACGCCGTCGTGATGGTCGCGGGCTTTCCGCTCTTGAGCGGTGTGACACTCGCGATCGAACGCGCCACCTTGACGGTCGTCACCGGCGCGAACGGGGCGGGCAAGACCAGCCTCTTGCGCCTGCTCGGCGGCCTCGTTGCGCTCACGAGCGGCACCGGAATCGCGAGCGGCGTCGACTTGAAGACCGGTAACCTTCGAGAGCTGCGACGTCGCGTCGGGTGGCTCGGTCACGAGGGCTCGTTCTACGACGATCTCACGGTGCACGAGAATCTCGCCTTTGCCGCGAGGGCGCTCGGGCGCCCGGTTTCAGACATCGAGAGGGTCCTCCAGCGCGTGGGACTCCTGAGCCGCGCGAACATCCAGGCCAAGCGTCTGAGCGCGGGCCAGCGCCGGCGCCTCGGACTCGCGTGGCTGTTGCTGCGCCGTCCCGAGCTGTGGCTGCTCGACGAGCCCTACGCGAGTCTCGATGACGAGGGGCGCACGTTCTTCGATCAGCTCATTGGTGACGTCGTCGCGAGCGGCGCGACCGTGATTGTGAGCGCGCACGATCCGCTGCGCTCGAGCTCGTTGGCTCCGCGCACGATCACCCTCGCCGGCGGCCTGGTCACGGGGGACCGTCCGTGATTCGAACGGCGCTCCTAGTGGCGGGAAAGGACCTGCGCATCGAGCGGCGCAGCCGCGTGCTGCTCTGGCAGGTGCTGCCCTTTGGGGTGATGGCCCTCGTGCTCTGTGGTCTCGCGCTCGGACCGACCCACGCCGGGAACTCGTCGGCTGGTCCGGGGCTCTTCTACCTCGTCATGCTGCTCGTGACCTTGCTCATGATCAATCGCAGCCAGGTGATCGAAGGCTCGCCGGGCACTCGCGCCTCGGTCGCCACGCTCGGGCTCGATCCGGCGGGTGTCTTTCTCGGCAAGGCCCTCGCCCTCGCCGTCGAGCTCTGGATCATGAGTATTGTCCTGCTCGCCGGCGCCGTCTTGCTGTTGCACACCGCGCTCTCGGGGACGGCGTCGGCGCTGCCGAGCGTGCTCGTGATCGTGACCGCGCTCGCCGCCGCGGGCACCCTCTACGGTGCGCTGAGCGGCGGGGGCCAGGGCAACGCGACGCTGCTGCCGGTGTTGTCGTTCCCCGCATTTGCGCCGCTGCTCATCGCGGGTGAGCGTTCCTTCTCTAACGCCCTCCACGGCGGGGCGCTCTGGCAGTGGTGGCTAATTTCCCTCGTCGCTCTGGCCGCGTACGTGGCTATTGGCATTCTGCTTTACGGTGTTCTGGAGGAATCATGATAAAACAGCTCTCCCAACGACTGCTTGGACCAGTCACGCTTCTCCTGCTCGCGCTCACGTTCTGGCTTGGCCTCTGGGTGACGCCGCCCGACCGGGTCCAGGGAAACCTCGTACGTTTGCTCTACGTTCACCCCGCGGTCGCCTGGGTCGCGCTGTACGTCTCGTTCGGGACGTCCGTGATCGCGAGCTGCCTCTATCTGTGGCGGCGCACTCGCTCGGTCGCGATGGACCGTATTGCCTACTGCGCAATGGAGATCACCGCGGTCTTCCTCGCCCTTACCCTCATCACCGGTTCCATCTGGGGCCGTCCGACCTGGGGCGTCTGGTGGGCCTGGGACGCCCGACTGACCTCAACCGCCCTGTTGTTCCTCCTCGAGCTGGGCTACCTGGCCCTTCGTCGGGTGCCGGCGGACCCGGCCGTCCGGGCCCGGCGCTGCGCCGTGGCCGCGCTGCTCATCGCGCTCGACGTGCCCATCGTGCATTTCTCGGTCGACTGGTGGCAGACGCTGCACCAGACCGGGAC
>JBAUSF010000196.1:0-1686 GCA_049581565.1 Acidimicrobiales bacterium | reverse complement strand
ATCGTGACGGATGGGCCTGACCGCGGATTTATCAACATCTCGGTGTGGCGGGGCACAAGCCAGCTCCACCCCTACAACGCGCGCATCATTGAGAGCATTCTTACGTTAGCCTGGTTTTACGCCAGCCCGCGCAAATGGAACCAGTTCTATGCCAACAAGGCTCTGCGCGCACGTCTGGAATTGGCGCTCGAGTACTGGTGCAATCTGCAATCGCCGGACGGCAAGTTCAGTGAGTACGGGCCCCAGCAATGGAACCTTGCGGCCACGGCCTTTGCCGTCAAATTCATCTCCGAAGCTCTGCGCCTGCTCAAAACTGGCCCGCCGATCACGCCCGACCTGCATATGCGTGCCATTGATTGCTGCCGGAAAGCGCTGCACGCGACGCTTTACGACCCCGACCTGATGAGCCACGGCAAGAGCTATTCCAACCAGTACACGAATATCTTTGCCGGCGGCGCTGCGTTTCTCGCCATGTATCCCGACGCAACACTGCTGGAGCGATTGAAGGAGGAAGTGGCGGCCAGTCCGTCGGAGTTGCAAAGCCCGTGCGGCTACATGTACGAACATGACGGACCCGATCTCGGTTACACCCTGAATACGCACCACGAAAATCTGCAGATGGCTTATAGCTATTGGCGCGGCACGCACCAGGGCGACATCCTGATTGAAGAAGAGAATCTCTTCGGCAAATGGCTCTCGTACAACCTACTGCCTGAGCCGGGCCAACCGTTCTGGGTGGCGAACAGGAGCATCGAAACTCGCCAGAAGCACGCGATCTTTCCGGCGGTGGATACACCCCTCGCCGACCGCTCCATCATCATGCGTGCTTTTGCCACGCCGCCCGCTCGCCGTGCGGAGCAGATTCATGCGGCGCGAGAGAAGATGGAAAAAGAGTGGCCGCACGTGGACCCGCTACCCCTGGGCCAGTTTGAGGCGCTTTCACCCTATCGCTTTTTGCAGCGTTCGCACTACGACTGGCACCCAACTGACGAGCAAATGGCCGACGCTCGCAAGATGCTGCGGCCCCTGAACGAAGATTCCTTTGTGGAGCAGATGAAGGACACGCGCGAGCCGATCGTTTTTACTTATCTCAGGCGTCCCAACTATTACGCGGCCTTTGCTTCTGCGCCCAAGGTCATCTCGGAGCAGCAGCGCCTCGGACTTACGTTTGTCTGGTCGCCCGTGACCGGCGTGCTGCTGCAATCGCAGACAGGCGGCTCAACCACAGCGTGGGGAACGCAAAGCAGCGGAACCGAGCCATTGGAGGCGAGTGGCCTGCAGGCCACATACAGCAAGGACTGCACGCAGGTTCAGTATCCGCTCGGTGGGGGCGGGCAAAAGACAGTGATCTTCGCCAACGACCGTGTGCAGGTGACGGTCGAGCGCGACGGCCAAATCGTGGAACACGTGCCTGTCTTCGACCCTGCCACCGTCTTTTCCTCGGCCGAATACTCCATGAGTCCTGCCCCAGTCGAGATCACCGGGCCGAGACCCGCGGCTTGCCCCGACCCCAATGTGCCTTGCGGGGAAGTGGTTGGTCCGGTTCCAGGCAAGACTTTGTTCGTGGTCGAACTCCGTGCAACCGGAAAGCTAGTGTACGAGATTCGGCCGACGCGCTGACATCGTTCTCATAGGGATTCTGACCTAAATCCCGATGCCCAAATCCCATTTGCTGCGGGTCAAGTG
>JBAUSF010000195.1:0-2900 GCA_049581565.1 Acidimicrobiales bacterium | reverse complement strand
AGCGGAGGCGCGCGATGAGTTCCGTCATCGTCATCGGGGCTGGTCCCGCCGGCTTATCAGCGGGGGTGGCGGCGCGCGAAAGCGGCGCAAGCGTGGTGGTGCTTGACTCGTCCGATGACGTCGGTGGTCAGTACTGGCGTCACGTGCCCACTGCATGGCACGCGAAAAAAGAGTCTTCCCTGCATCACGGATGGTCCACGTTCTGCTCCCTTCGAGAACGACTCGAGAACGATCCGCTCTGTGAGGTCGTGACCTCGGCGCATGTCTGGGCCATTGAAGGGACGAACATTTTCGCGATGATCGGCGAGGTCGACGGTGCGGATCGCGATGCTCGGGTCTACAGTGCGGACGCGGTGGTCTTAGCAACCGGGGCGTATGATCGCACACTGCCAATTCCCGGTTGGGATCTGCCGGGCGTCTTCACCGCCGGCGGCGCGCAGGCGTTCGCCAAGGGTGAACGAATCGTCGTGGGCAACCGCGTGGTCGTCGCTGGCGCGGGACCCTTTCTACTGCCGGTCGCGGCTTCGCTCGTTCAAGCGGGCAGTACGGTCATCGGAGTCTATGAAGCGGGACGCGCTCGTCAACTGCTGCGGAGCTGGACCGCTCGACCATGGGAGTATGTGGGTACCGCTGGCAAGGTGACCGAGGTGCTCGGATACGTGTCGAATCACGTGAAGCATCGGATTCCCTACGCGACCGGTCGCGCGGTGATCGCCATTCACGGCGTTGAACACGTTGAGTCCGTTACGGTGGCCGCCGTCGACACATCGTGGGCGCCCATCGCGGGAACTGAGAAATTCGTTGACGTCGATGCGGTGTGCGTCGGTCATGGCTTCACGCCGCGACTTGAACTACCCATTGCCGCAGGATGTCGACTCAGCGCTCAACGTTTCGTCGACGTCGATGAGAGTCAACGAACAAGTGTGGCCCGCTTCTTCGCGGCCGGGGAGATCACAGGCATCGGCGGCGTCGATCTGGCGTTGGCTGAGGGAGCGATCGCGGGGCACGTCGCAGGGGGCGGAAGAGCCGGTGACGACCAAATGCGCCTGCAGCGATCTCGGCGTAGGACTTTTCGTCGATTCGCCGCACGTATGGAGAGCGCCCACAGTATTGGCGCGAATTGGTCGAAGTGGCTGACTGGTGACACCGTAGTCTGTCGCTGCGAAGAGGTGTGTTTCGATCGCCTTTGCTCAGTGGGCGACCTCACGCAATCGACGGGACTGCGTTCATTGAAACTGTTGACTCGTGCGGGGCTCGGCATCTGCCAAGGACGAGTGTGTGGACGCAACGTCGAAGAAATACTCGGCGCACGTGCGCCGGGAGGCCACCTGATCGACGATGCCCTCATGGACCGAAGGCCCATAGCGACACCGATCCGCATCGGAGAGCTCGCGCTTGAACCCAGCGATCGAACCAATCTTGATTGAATTTCTATCAAAGTGAAAGGAAAATAATGACCAGCACCACTTTTGACCTTGGAGGTGTCATCGTTGCCACGGCGCTCGCCTTCAAGGAGGATGCCGGTGCCCCGGCCGGATTGGAAGTTGACTATGACCGCTTCGCGGAACACTGCGACTGGTTGATATCGAATGGATGTCGAGGGGTCGGACCGAATGGGTCGCTTGGTGAGTACTCCTCGCTTACCGACGATGAGCGACGCAAGGTGGTTCAAGTTGCCGTGGAAGCGGTGGGCGGCCGAGGCCTAGTCATTGCTGGCGCGCACGGAGTGGGTTGGCATCAGGCTAAAAAGTGGGCCGAGTTCGCCCAGGAAGACGGCGCCGACGCAATATTGCTGCTTCCACCAACGATCTTTCGAGCTTCAGACTCAGAAGTCATCGAGCACTACACGCGGGTGGCTGAAGTTGGTCTTCCAATCATGGCCTACAACAACATTTTCGATACGAAAGTCGACCTCGCGCCCTCGGTCGTCGCTCGCATTGCTGACATACCAGAAGTCGTCGCCGTCAAGGAGTTTTCCGGTGATGTGCGACGTATATTTGAGATACGAGAGCTCTGCGACATTGACGTCATTGCTGGCGCGGACGACCTCTTGTTTGAGTCACTCCTCGCGGGGGCCGTGGGTTGGTTCGGGGGATTCCCGAATGCCTTTCCTCGTGAAACAGTGGAGCTTTATGACCTCGTTGGTGCCGGTCGCATCGCCGAGGCCAAAGAATTGTACGAGAATCTCGTGGCTATGTTTCGATGGGATTCGCGCCCCGAGTTTGTCCAAGCGATCAAGTTGGTTATGGATATATCGGGCAATAGTTACGGCGGGGCGACTCGTCCGCCACGCGGACCGTTGAGCGCCCCTAACGAAGCGCAGGTACGTGTGGACACCGAGAGGGCCATGGACTACTTGGCGCAGCGTGAAGGGACGTTGGTCAACTCGTGAGATCGAGCCGAGTCATCACCGCTGTAGATTCGCACACTGAAGGCATGCCGACGCGTGTCGTCACGGGAGGCATTGGGGAGATCCCTGGTGGCACCATGAATGAGAAGCGTCTGTACTTCATGGAGCATCTCGATCACATCCGACAGTTTCTCGTGAACGAGCCTCGCGGCCATGCGGCCATGAGCGGCGCGATTCTTCAGCCCCCGTCACGCCCGGACGCGGACTGGGGCGTTCTCTACATTGAGGTTTCTGGATGTTTGCCGATGTGTGGCCACGGCACCATTGGCGTTGCGACCGTGCTCGTCGAGACAGGGATGGTTGAGGTGCACGAGCCCGTGACGACCATTCGTTTGGACACTCCGGCGGGACTCGTGATTGCCAGGGTGAGTGTTGCTAACGGCCACGCCGATTCGGTGACTATTGAGAACGTTCCCTCGTTCAGTGTTCGTCTCGATGAAGTGGTGAACGTGCCCGAACTGGGCGCGGTGACCTACAGCCTCGCTTACGG
>JBAUSF010000194.1:0-2402 GCA_049581565.1 Acidimicrobiales bacterium | reverse complement strand
ACACTTATGACCCGTTCATCTAGTCCCTCAACAAGCGTGATTTAATTGCGGAAGCCGAACGAAAAAGCTCGAAATGCCTGAGAACATTGGTTGAAATGAGTTTGTTGAAGACCACAAACAACCAATGAAAACGACATTTCGAGTGAGCCGAGACTACCCCAAAATCCTGCGCAATCGCAAGCGCCGAATCGAGCGCCGACTGGCCCCGCGCCACTGGAAGGGGCAACCGGAGCCGATGCTGCAAGGCGGTAATATCCATTACGAGTTGAGCGATAAAACCCGGGCCACCGCTTACGGCGGAATGGGGGCCGTTCACGTCATGGTTCAACGCTTGGGGCTGGTCGAAGAGATCGATGGGAAGCTGGAGTTGTTGAAGGTGCATCTGCCCTATCACGAGAGCGATCACGTGCTCAATATCGCTTACAACATCCTGGCCGGCGGGCAACGGTTGGAGGATATCGAACTGCGCCGGCAGGATGAAAGTTTTCTCAACGGTCTGGGCGCCCAGCGCATTCCCGATCCCACGACAGCGGGAGATTTCACCCGGCGCTTTGGCGTCCAGGACATCACCACGTTGCAGGAGTGCATCAACCGGACCCGCCAACGGATGTGGCAACAACAGCCGGAAGGATTTTTGGCCGAGGCGTTCATTGACGTGGACGGGACGATCGCCGGAACCAATGGAGAATGCAAAGGCGGCATGGCGCTCTCGTATAAAGGGATTTGGGGTTACGCGCCGCTGATCGTCAGTTTGGCCAACACCAAGGAAGTATTGTACCTGGTCAACCGTTCGGGCAGCGCCGCCAGCCATCAGGACAGCGTGCCCTGGATTGACCGGGCCATTGATCTGGTCAAGCCGGTGGCAGGCCGAATCACCTTGCGCGGGGACACCGATTTCACCCACACCGCGCACGTGGATCGCTGGGATGAGCAGGGGGTCGGTTTCATCCTGGGGATGGATGCTCATCCCAAGGTGGTGCAACTGGCCGAGGGGCTTTCCGAGCCGTCTTGGCGGCCCTTGGAGCGTCTGCCCAAGCATGAGATTTTGACTGAACCCCGCCGAAGGCCAGACCGGGTGAAGGAACAGATCGTGGTGCAAAAGGGTTATCTGAACCAGAAGCTGGTAGCCGAGCACGTGAGCGACATCAGCTATCAGCCAAACAAGTGCGAGCGAAAACACCGGTTGGTGATCCTGCGCAAAAACATCAGCGTGCAAAAGGGTGAACGGGTGCTCTTGGACGAAGTGCGGTATTTCTTTTACCTGACCAACCGGTGGGATTTGAGTGTGGAAGAGGTGGTCAGTCTGGCCAATGGGCGGTGCGATCAGGAGAACGTGATTGAGCAGTTGAAGAACGGAGTCAACGCGATGCGGATGCCGGTCAATGATCTGGTGAGCAACTGGGCGTATATGGTGATGGCGGCGTTGGCGTGGAACCTCAAAGCGTGGTATGGCTTGCTGGTGCCCGACCGGGAGCGGGGTCTGGAATTGGTGCGGATGGAATTTCGGCGGTTCCTGCACGCGATCATTTTACTGCCGGTGCAAATCATCCGGGCTGGACGCAGGATTGTGTATCGGCTGCTAGGATACAACGGATGGCTCAAGGACTTTTTTGCGACCTGGCAACGGCTGCAAAATCTCCCATTAGTCCAATAGCGTCCTGCCGGAGCCATTTCCGGAATGGGTTTGAGGGGCGCGGTGTCGCTGCCTGCGGCGAAAAACCGCTTGGTCGCCTGACATTGGGAGGCCAAAGCAGCGCCACGGCCAACTGGAAGGTGTTGCGGGCATCATTAGAATCGAGTCAGGAGATTTTCGGTGTAAAAATAGGCCCAAAATCCCGCCGGCGGTCCCGGATTTTCTTCATTCGCTTGTTTTAGGCCTAGCAGCCTGTTGAAGTAACGACTTTTTTGAGATCCGAAAAATCGGCGGGCAAAAAGTTGGCCACCGTATTTTGTACCCAGCGTGCCAATGGCGGCCGGGATTGGTCCCATTGGCGGTTAGAATCTGCGATCCAACCCATCGCTGCATTAACCAGCCCGGACCATCCCGCCACCCAGAGACGGCAAAGAATCCCAACAAGGGCTTTCGCCCCCGCGGCCCACTGTTTCGGTGTGCCCACGCCCCAGATTTCCCGCATCAGTTGCGAGAGGTTGTAAATCGCCGCCGCCAGCTTGAAGCGTTTGTTTAAGTTTTCCAATCCCCGCAAGGTCGTGCGCCGGGCGCCTCCCGCATCGAGGAGATGCGCAAAACTCCGTTCCAGGTGCATGCCTCTCTTCTTTAGCAATTGCTTGCCAGACTCGCTCCGTGCGCTCCGCCTGGCGGCGCTCACCGCCTTGGCGTCTTGGGCCGAAAGCTTGTCGAGACGACGGTTCTTGACGGGGTCCGAGATCACGGTCCGTATCCC
>JBAUSF010000193.1:0-1817 GCA_049581565.1 Acidimicrobiales bacterium | reverse complement strand
GGATGTGAACCCGGACACGCTGCAGGAAATCAAAGACGGCGTCATTGACTCGACGATTGCACAAAAGCCCTTCACCATGGGCTACGTCGGCCTCAAAGCGCTGGACGAGGTCTTCCACAATCCACCCGCGCAGCTCAACAAAGATCTGAGTCAGGATCCGTTCTCGCCCTACCCGGTTTTTGTCGACACCGGCACAGCTCTGGTGGATAAGAGCAATGTGGATAGCTACCTGACTGCTGCGGCAGCGCACGCGCAATAGGCGCCGGGGTGAGAGAAGCCACTGCGCAAATGCAGCTTCAAAATCTGAGGCCATTGCGGGAACTCCGCCCCGCGCAGCCTTAGGATTCGTTGGCAAATCTCAGGCGGCGCAGGCCGGCCCGTTCATTATTCCGGCTTGACCTGACCGACAGAGTTTTCCTCTTTGGCCAGCTTCACGCGGGCCGTCTCAAGCTTCTTCTGTACCTTGGCTACATCGCCGGGTTCAATGTCGGCAGGCGCCGATTTGGCAAACTCGGCAAGCGACAGCTCCCACTGCGCCGCAGCCATCCGGATGCGTCCCGTCTTCTCGTAAAGATCGCCCAGGTGCATGTGCACGGTAGGGTCAGACTGGTCGCGGTCCACGGCTTGCCGCAGATTATCCTCGGCCAGCTCGTATTCGCCCATCTTGAAGTACACCCAGCCCAGCGAATCCAGGTAGGCGCCATTCCACGGTTCTTTGTCCACGGCCTTGCGAATCATCTTCAGAGCTTCAGGCAGCTTGATCCCTTTGTCGGCCCACATATATCCCAGGTAGTTCAGGGTCATTGCATTCTCGGGATCCAGGTTCAATGCCTGCTGGAAATACTGCTCGGCCTGCTCCATGTGCTTTTGCCTTTCTTCCAGCTCGCCCTTCAGGAAGAACAGGTAGGTGCGGTCGTCTTTCTTGGTCGCCAGCGGGTCACCCTTGTCGAACGCATCCCCTGCATCCTTCCAACGGTGCAGGCGCACATCCATCTGGCCGATAGCAAACCAGATGCCTCGCTGCTGGTCTGGCCTTGCTCCGTCCAGGAGGCTCTTCGCCATTGCGAGGCCCTCATCGGGATGGCCCTGGTCGGCCAGCTCTCCCGCCAGCATCAGCTTCAGGTCGCGGTCCTTGGGATCGGACGCTGCCGCCTTGCGCGCCACTGCGAGTGACTTGTCAAACTCATGAGCGTCGCGATAAGCATCCACCTGCCCCTGATAGCCGCGCACGGCGGAACTGCCGCCCATATCGATCATCTTCTGGTACGCAGCGACGGCCAGATCGGTCTTGTTCTGCTCGAGGTACACTGCTCCTAGGCGCTCAAGAAAGAGGGCGCGGTTGCTCTTCTCCTCGTCGGTGTAGGCGCCGTTGGCGTGCGAGGTGGCGTCCACCATCTCCTGGTAGGTTTGCACGGCTTCATCGAGCCGGCCCAGAATATCGAGCAGAATCCCCTCATTAAAGCCTGCTTCCAGCGAGTTCGGGTCCATCTTGCGCGCCTTGCGGGTGGTCACCAGCGCGTCTTCGTATTTACCCTGGCGGCGCTGAATCTCGCCAATGTGAACCAGCGCGTCCAACGAGTTTTCAGGATCTGCATTGGCAAGCGCCTGGTATTCCTTGAGCGCCTCGTCGAGCTGGTCGTTGTTCAGCAGGGCTTCTGCCAGTGCGTCCATGGTCTGCAGATCGCCCGGCTCCATATCTTCAGCGCGCTGATACGCGGTGATGGCATCCTTTGGCTGCTTCATCTGCTCATACAGCGCGCCCAGCGTGAACTCCATCTTCGGTGTGCGCCCATCCACCGGAACCGCCTCAATCACCT
>JBAUSF010000192.1:0-1787 GCA_049581565.1 Acidimicrobiales bacterium | reverse complement strand
GGAAATCCTGCTCGATGCCAAGATCGACCATAACGAAGTGGCCTATATCGGCGACGATATGACGGATGTGGTCATCATGCACCGCGTGGGGCTGGCAATTGCCACAGCCAACGCCCGCCCCGAAGTGAAGACTGCGGCTCACTACGTTACCCAGGCCGCCGGCGGTGAAGGCGCCGTGCGCGAAGTGGTGGAGATGCTGCTCAAGGCGCAGGGCCGGTGGCCGGAAATTCTGAAGCACTACGAATTGGAGTAGGCGGGGCGTCTCACGCCGAAGGTCAAGCGCGCAGCTTGGGAACCATAAACGCCCCACCACCTTCATCCAGTCCATTCGTCATTTTGCCCGCAGGGGGTTGACGATCTTCAGGCCCGCGAAGTCTCTTTCATTCTCGGTGACGACCTCGCAATCATTGGCTTCGGCGACCGCGGCAATGATCATGTCGAGCGGGCTTCGTGGATGCCCCTTGGCGGTCCCTTCGGCCATCAGTCGGGCCCAGACGAGACCGGCCTTCTCGTCGAACGGAAGCACTCTGCCGGCGAACAGCGATTGCGGGCCTTCGGGGCCGGAAAACCAACGCTCCAGCTCCCGGCGCTTCTTTCCGGCGGGCTTCTCCAGGATTCCGCGCCGGATCTCGGCAACCGTCAGCGAAGAGATAAACAGGTCCTCGTCGGCTTGCTCAGCCATCCATCGGACCAACTCATCCGATGGAAGGGGCTTGGTCACATCGCTGATGATGTTGGTGTCGAGGAGGCTTCGGCTCACAGGTCAACCCGGCGGCCCGGCGTCTCCGGACGATTGAGATCCAGATCGGCGCCGACCAGAGGTGACCGGCGTAACACATTGAGGATGTTCCCCTTCCTGGGTTGTTCCCCTGAAATGCTGAGGCGGACAGCGGTACGAAGCCGCGCCGAATCAGGGCCCTCCCCGGCGAGCCGCCTGGCAAGCGAACGGATCAGGTCGCGATCGGCATCGAGCCCAAGAACCTCGAACCGTGCCAGCCCTCTGTGGGTGAGGCGCTTCCGGTAGTTATTCAGTGCTCGCTTTTGCGGCGTGGTGCTCATCGCGGACTCCTTTCTGTATAGCCAGTAATATAACCAGATTGTAGCATTGCTACCTGCCGGAGTCAGCGATGGGGCTCTCGAATAGCGTTATACTACCCATTGCACCAGATCCATGAGGGTACTCCGATGAGCACGGCCTCTGTCACCCGTCCGCCGAAACGCAAAGCGCGTTCCAGGGCGAACGGGCGCAGCGCGGATCGCGCCGAGCTGGCGCGGAAATGTCTCCATTACATGGCGTTGATGCGGGAAGTGGAAGACCGCATCGAGCGCAAGCTCTATCGCCAGGGCAAGATTGTGGGCGGGGTTTACGTCGGCCGCGGGCAGGAGGCCATCCCGGTGGGTACCGCCCTGCACGCACTGCCGGATGACGTGCTGCTGCCCTCCCATCGCGATATGGCAGTCTGGTTCATCCGCGGAGTACCGCTGGGACGGGTCTTCGCCCAGTACATGGGACGGGTGGACGGCATCACCGGCGGCCGCGATGGCAACATGCACATGGGCGACATGAGCATGGGCATTGTTTCTATCATCAGTGCCCTCGCCGCCACCGTACCGGTAGCTGCCGGCGTCGCCATGGCCCTCCGTTATCAGGGAAAGAACGGCGTGGCCTTCAGCTATTTCGGCGACGGCGCCACCAGCCGCGGTGACTGGCACGAAGGCGTTAATCTGGCCACCGTGCAGAAGCTGCCGGTGGTCTTCGTTTGCAACAACAATCAGTACGCTTACTC
>JBAUSF010000191.1:0-14244 GCA_049581565.1 Acidimicrobiales bacterium | reverse complement strand
GCCCAGCGCTACGAGCGCGACGCCACGCGCGACGACCCGGTCGAGCGCAACCGACTGCGCCGCGCGGCGCTGCGGGCCGTCGTGAGTGCGCGTGCCTCACTTCGGCGTAACCGTGCCGAACCCCGTCTGCTCGGGCGCCGTGATCCGACGACGGGACGTCAGCTCGACGAGGTGGAGCGCTCGATCGACGCGCACACCGCAGCGCTGCTCGACGAAGGCTCGGGTCCCCCTAGAGGCGGCACATAGGCTGGGCGCCGTGACCCAGGAACCCAACGCCATGTCCACTCAACTCGCCGAACGCCTCGGGGCCGAGGCCCGTGTCTGTGAGGTCGTCTCATCGACGCGACTGAGCACCTCGATCTACTCGGTCGTCCTAATGGGACACGCGGCGAAGCTCGCGGGCGTGCCGGGCAACGACGTGATGCTCCGCCTCACTGACCCGAGCGGTCGCCTCGTGAGTCGCCGCTACAGCGTGCGTTCGCTCAATGACGCTGAGGACACGCTGACGCTCTGGATCACCGTCGATCACGAAGGACCGGGCAGCACCTGGGTCCAGCAGGCCCAACCCGGCGACGTCATCGACGTGATCGGTCCTCGCGGCAAGATCACGCTCAACCCTGAAGCCGACTGGCATCTGTTCATCGGCGACGCGAGCGCGATCGCCGCCTCGTACCGGATGGCCGAAAGCATTGACGCGCCCAGCCGGGCCATCTTCATCATCGAGATCGACGCGGCCGACGACGCCATTGGCGGCACGTTCAATGAGGGCCTTGGGGTGACGGGCATCTTCGTCGACCGACGCGGTCGCGCCCTCGACGATCCCGCGGGACTCTTCAGCGGACTGGCCGCCTTCGAGCTGCCGAGCGGTCACGGTCACGCGTACCTCTTTGGCGAGTTTCACGTCGTGCGAGCCCTCCAAGAGGCGCTGGTCGACCGCGGACTCGATCTCGACCAGATCAGCCACAAGCCCTACTGGCGCTTTGGCAAGAGCAACGCCGACCACGGCGAGCCCGACAAGTCCTAGTCGCTACAGCACGATGACCGAGGGCAGGATCACGGGCTGGCGCCGGTATCGCTGACCGAGCAGTCGCCCCGCCGATCGTTGGGCGACCTTCGAGAGCGAGTCGCTGTCGTAGCCACCTTCGGCGATCGCGTCTTGGAGCGACGTGCGCACCTCACTCGTCAGGTGCAACAAGAGGTCCACATCTCCCGCGCCCTCGAACCAACCGCGCGCCGTCACGGCTACCGGTTGGACGATCATGGCGCTGCCGCGATCGATCCCCGCCGAGATGAGGATCACGCCGTATTCGGCGAGCATGCGGCGCTCTTCGAGTGGCGTCTCGTCGAGATCGCCCGCGCTGCCGTCGATGTAGTGAAACCCCGCGGGCACCTTGCCGGCGCGCCGTATCCCCTTTTCGGTGACCTCGATCTGGTCGCCGTCTTCGCAGATGAGGACGTGGCGCGAGTTGAGCCCCATGGAGACGGCGAGCTCGGCGTGGTGAACCATGTGGCGATACTCGCCGTGCACCGGCACGAAGTTCTTCGGTCGCAGCAGTTGCTGGTAGGTGCGCAGCTCGCCCTGGCGGGCGTGACCCGAGGCGTGGACCGGCTCCTGGCCCGAGTGGATGACCTCGGTCGCTTCGCGGTGCAGGTCGTCGATCACTCGACCGACCGACCACTCGTTGCCGGGAATCGGGTGCGAGCTCAAGATCACCGTGTCGTCGGGACCCACCTTGAAGTTCCTCGCGTCACCTCGCGACAGCTTCGACAAGACGGCGAGCGGCTCGCCCTGGCTCCCGGTGCAGATCACGCACACCTGACCGGGCCCAAACCGGCTGATGTTCTCGACGTCGATGATGTCGGCGGGGTCGACGCGCAGCAGGTGGAGCTTGCGGGCGAGCTTGACGTTCGCCTCCATGGACCGACCCATGAAGGCGATCTTGCGTCCGGTCTCGTGGGCGACGTTCGCGATCTGCTGGATGCGGTGGATGTGGCTCGCAAAGCACGCCACGACCATTCGACGCTCGGGCCGTTCCAGAAAGAGGCGGCGCAGCGCCACGCCGACGCTCGCCTCCGACGGGGTGAAACCGGGCTCTTCGGCGTTGGTCGAATCGGCGAGCAGCAGCGCCACGCCTTCGTCGCCGAGCGCGGCGAGACGGTTGATGTCGGTGCGTCGTCCGTCGATCGGGGTGAGGTCGAGCTTGAAGTCGCCCGAGTGGACGACGATGCCCACTTTGGTGTGAAAGGCGAGGGCGTGGGCGCTCGGGACCGAGTGGGTCACCGGAATGAACTCGACCTCGAACGGTCCGATCCGACGGCGCTCGCCGTCGGCGACCTCGATGAACGTGAGGTCGTGGGCGACCTTCGCCTCCGCGAGGCGGTGACGGGCGAAGCCGAGCGTGAGGGGTGCGCCGTAGATGGGCACGTTCACGTCGTTCACGAGATAGCGCAACGCGCCCGTGTGGTCTTCGTGTCCGTGGGTGAGCACGATCGCGTCGACCCGGTCGCGGCGTTCAACGAGCCAGCGAAAGTCCGGAAGGATTAAATCGACACCGTACATGGTGGGTTCAGGAAACATGAGCCCCGCGTCCACGACGACGATGCGACCATCTTGTTCGAGCGCGAGACAGTTTCGTCCGATCTCGCCGAGGCCACCGAGAAAGGTGACCCGCACGCTCTCAACCACGAGATGACTTCAGCGAGGACACGATTTCCGCCGCTTCGGCGTCGAGTTCGGGGTTACTCGGTCCATGGGGCAGGCGACACTCGCCGACATTGATGCCAAGCACGCGCATGACGGCCTTGGTCGGCATGGGATTGGGATACTTCTCCGTGCTCTCAAAGGCGAAACTCGCCGCCGCACGCTCGTTCAGCCGCCGCGCCTTGTCCCACTTCTCGTGCTCGACGGCGCGCACGATGCCCGACACTTCGGGACCGGCCCAGTGGGCCGCAACCGAGATGATCCCGGCCGCACCGATCGCCATGAAGGGGAGCAGCATCGAATCGTCGCCGCTATAGAGGGTGAGCGACTCACCGAGCACGGACTTCGTGTGAGCGGCCGCCGCCACGTCGCCCGAGGCGTCCTTCAAGGCCGTGATGTTGCGGTGTCCCTCGACGAGGGCGATGGTCGTCGCCGAGGCGATCTTTCGTCCCGTCCGCGACGGAATGTCGTAGAGCACGACCTCGAGCGGCGTGGCGTCAGCGATCGCGCCGAGGTGACCGGCGATGCCGGCTTGATTGGGACGGGCGTAGGCGGGGGTCGTCGCGAGGATGCCCACGGCGCCGGTCGCCTTCACCTGCTTCGTGAGCGCCACGGAGGCCTGGGTATTCGCGAACGTCGATCCGGCGAGGACCGGCACGGTCACGGCTTCTGCCACGCAGGCAAAGAGGTTGAGCTTCTCCTCGTCACTGAGCGAGGAACCCTCGCCGGTCGAGCCGGCGACCACGATTCCCTCGCTTCCCTCCGAGACCAGGTAGCGCGCGAGCGTCGCGGCGACGTCGTAATCAACGGATCCGTCGGACGAAAAGGGCGTCACCATTGCGGTCAGGACACGTCCAAAACGCGGTTCGCTCATGGTACGAAGTTACCAGTCGGTTGCGAAGCCGTTCGATTTACGCGATGAGGGATGAAATCCCGTCGATGAGGCGTGGGGAAGAATCGATGTGTTCGAGCGCGAGCGCGACGCCGTGCACGAAGCTCTGGCGGTCGAACGAATCGTGACGGATGGTGAGACCTTCGCCCGGAGCGCCGAAGAGCACCTCTTGGTGGGCGACGAGTCCGGGCAGGCGCACCGAATGGATCTTGATGCCCTCGGCACCCTCCGCCCCTCTAGCACCGGGGAGCGTCTGGCGGGTGGTTGGATCAACCAGGGGACGTTGGCCGGCGGCTCGTCGCGCCTCCCCAATCGATCGTGCGGTCGTCATCGACGTGCCCGACGGCGCGTCCACCTTCTTATCGTGGTGGAGCTCGATGATCTCGACGCGATCGAAATACGGCGCCGCCATTGCGGCGAAGCGCTCTTGGAGAACGGCGCCGATGGAGAAATTGCTGGCCACGACAACACCGACATGGGTCGCCGCTTCTTCGAGCGCGCCTCGTTGCTCGCTCGAGAGCCCCGTCGCACCAACGACGAGCGCGACGCCGTGTTCGGCGCACCACGCGGCCGAGGTCGCGACGCCCTCAGGCGTCGAGAAATCAATGACGACGTCGGGGACGTCGCTGCCGAGTGCTTCCAGGTTCGCGACGTAGCGCGCCCCGAAGAGCTCGCGAGGTTCGTTGACGTCGACGAGGGCGATGACGCGGTAGCTCGCCTCGCTCAACCCCGCCCCGAGCGCCTGGCCCATGCGGCCCGCTCCGCCGACGATGGCCAGTGACTTCACGTGTGCACCTTACTGTTCCGTTGATGACTATCTGATACATCGACTGCGCGCACGTCTTCCACCGATTCAGAGCAAACCTGAGCTGGTGATCGAACTCGGCTAGGCGGTGGGATCACGCTGGCGGCGCCGACGCCGGGACTCATAGACGAGACCTGCGCACACCGCGATGAGCAGGAGCATCGACGCGACCGATACCGCGAAGCTCAGCTCGATGTAGGGCGCGTGGTAGTGGAAGTGAATGACCCACTTGCCCTTTGGCACGTCAACCCTCTCGACGAGTCCCGCCCGAGTGACGCGCAGCTGGACGACCTTTCCGGTCGAATCGTTGACGGCGGTCGCGCGCCAGCCCGGCAGGTACGCCTCGCTTCGTTCGAGCCCGCTCGCGGCGCGAAGCGACACGCTCACCCAGGCGTCGCCCCACGTGGCGGTACGAATGTTCGTCACCGAGCCGGCCGAGGGCGTCGTCAGCCAGGCGCGTGGTTCCAGCTTCGTCGCCTTGAACACGGCGAAGGAGCCGTCGGTCGAGCTGAGTTTCCATTTGGAGGTCGCGACGGCGAGCTGGAACTTCGTGTCGACGCGGTAGCTCGTCTTCGAGTTCACGGGGGTGACGACGGCGTCGCCCAGTCTGACCCCGCCGGGGGCGCTCAAGACGAAACCCGCGGCTTTGTAGTCACCGACGATTTCGGCGGTCTCGACGTTCGTCGACGAGTTCACGGGGGTGACCAGCTTCGGGAATTTCAGAATCTTTCCCGAGCCGTTGAAGAACCGCACGGTGAGCAGGCCCCTCGCGAGCGGTGCCCCGTTCACGCCCTTCAGCGAAAGACTGCCCACGTCGAGGACCTCGCCGAAGTAGCGCTTGACGGACGGTTGCGCGGTGATCTTCTCGCAGGTCTTGGGGACCGTCGGCGCAAAGACGGTCGTCTGCATGAGCTCAGAGGAAGAGATCGCGATCGCCCCGAGGCGCAGCTGGGCGAAGGTTCCCTCTTGGAGATGGCACGCGTTCAGCCAGGCCTGGGGGTGCGTGCCGGTTGCGTTGTCGTAGATGGTCGAGATGAGCGCGCCATATCCCTGGACGCTCGCCATGTGCGTAAAGACGTTCATGTTGGGTTCGCCCAGAGTCCGATAGATGCCGGTGTGGACGCCCGACTTGTCCACGAATGCGAAGCGGCCGCCACTCGACAACAGGTGCTCGGCCGCTGACTGTGATGCCTCTCGCGGCCCCTGACCTCCGATGAGCCCGGTCGAGGTGAAGATCACAAAGACCGCGACGTCGGCAACGAGGAGCACCATGAGGATGAAGAACAGCCGTCTCGCGTGACGGCGAACGAGCACGAGTGCGAGCACCGCGGCGAGCGCGATCGCGAGATGCAGCGAATTCACGAACCTGAGCCCGCTCGCGAGATCACCCGACGCACCACCGATTCCCATTGCGTTGACGACCGCCGGTCCCCAGCCGAGAAGCGCCACGGCGAGCGCGGCGGCGGCAACTCCGGGAAAAAGCGTCAGCCAGAGCGATCGACGCCCGAGCCCAGCCCGCTCGACCTCCGCGTCGCGAACGCGCTGGAACCACCAGCCGAGCGCGATCGCGAGAGGGAAGTCGACGAGGATGATGTTGCGGCTCTGCAAGCGCGTCGAGCCGAACAGCGGAATCGCGCGAAAGAGATGCCCGAAGGGGGTAAAGCTTCCCCAGGTCGCGAGCAGTCCGATGATCCCGAGCACGACGTAGATCACGTAGTCGCGATCGCCACCCTTCCAGCCCCGTCGAGTGAGACGAGTGAAGAACGCCGCACCCGCGATCAGCGCCAGCACGCCCACGTAGCCAGTGACCTCGGCGAGGTTGTAGTTGACGAAGTACCCCGGCTGACCGAACGCACCGTTGCCGCCGAAGAGATCGGGGTTGAGGAGCAGCGCCGTCCAGCGCAGCGCCAGCGACCCCGCGCCGAAGAACGAGTAGTTGACCTGGGAGCGCTCGGAGAAGTTGATGAACGCCCAGCCCGGCAAGAGCTGGACGAGACCGAGTCCGACGCCCCAGGCGAAGCCGACCGCGAGTGTCGCGACGTAGGCAATCCGCAGGCGCCACGACGACAGCAAGTACGAGCTGCGCAGCAGCAAGACGCAGGGAACAACGACGAGGGTCAGCAGTTCGATGCTCGCGATGGCGCGCGGTTCGCCCGAGAGGAACGTGAGGCCCCAGAGAATCGCCTCGGCCACGACCCAGGGCACACCAACGCGGACAAGGCGTGCCCAGCTCGGGTCCTTCAGGTTGCCCAGCCGACGAGAGAGCGCCACCATGATGAGAAACGCCCATGGAATGAAGGAGTAGCCCTGAATGACCCCGAGGTGGACCATCTGGCCGATCATCGCGCCCGAGTACGTGTAGCAGAGCGCCGCCGCGAAGGAGGGCCACGTGCGCAGTCCGTGCCAACGGCAGAGCGCGAAGACCCCGAAGGCGGCGGTCACGTAGACGACGATCATGTTGATGAGCCATGCGACGATCGGCGGGATGACGGCAAAGATGACCGTGAGGGGATAGAGCGCGCCCGCGTTCATGCCGCCGAGCAGCGGCGTGCCCGCGTTAGCGAGCGGATCGAGCAGCGGCAGGTGGCCCGTCGCGATCTGCCTACCGGCGAGCACTCGCAGGGGAAAGTTCTGGATCAGGTTGTCGGCGTCGATGGCCGGGTGGCCCGCGAGGGCCGGCACGATGAACAGCGCAAGCGGCGTCGCGATGAGCCAGTAGAGAGCCCAACGATCAGACCTCGCCAGGTGGCGCCACCAGGGGCGCGCCCGTTCGGCGAGGTCGGTGCTCATCCTGTCCACGCTACGAAAGTTGACACGGCCGTGTCGTGCAGGCAGCTACCCGACACGGCCCTTGTCGCTTAGCGTCGACGCGGTCTCGGGCTGCGACGACTCCCGCCGTCACCATCGCTGAACGACGGTCCGCCAGGACCGAGGTCGCCGATCTCACCGGCGAGCTCAGCCTCGAAGGAGGCCTCGAACGAGGCCGCGCGCTCGGGACGCGGTTCACGCTCGGCGCGCGGTTCACGCTCGGCGCGCGGTTCACGCTCGGCGCGAGGTTCACGCTCGGGTCGGGGCCCGCGGTCGCTGCGTCCTTCGCGTTCGCTGCGCCCGTGGCGCGGCTCTTCGACAACGTCGGGGAAGTCGCCGACGAGGGAGAGTGAGACCTTCCCCTGAGGGTCGATGTCGTCAACCTTCACGTCCAGGGTCTGTCCGAGCTCGAGGACGTCTTCGACCTGACCGATTCGCTTACCGCCGTTGAGCGGGGCCAGCTTTGAGATGTGGAGCAGTCCATCGCGGCCCGGCAGGATGTTGATGAACGCGCCGAACTTCGCAATCGAGACGACGCGACCCTGGTAGGTCGCCCCGACGTCCGCCGAGGGCGGGTCGAGGATGAGCGAAATCCGACGTCGAGCCTCTTCAACCGCGCGGCCGTCCTTTGCTCCAATGGTGACCGTGCCAACGGCACCGTCGTCGTCAACGGCGATGTCCGCGCCGGTCTCTTGCTGCAGGGTGTTGATGACCTTGCCCTTGGGCCCGATCACTTCGCCGATCTTGTCGATCGGGATCTCCATCGTGACGATCTTCGGCGCAACCTCTGCGACTTCGGTGCGCGGCTCATGAATGGTGTCGGTGAGAACCTTCAAGATCGCAAGACGGGCGTCCTTCGCCTGGTGCAGGGCCTTTGCGAGCACGTCAGCGGGCAGTCCGTCGATCTTCGTGTCGAGCTGGAGAGCCGTCACCGCGTCGGCGGTACCGGCGACCTTGAAGTCCATGTCGCCGAAGGCGTCTTCGGCGCCGAGGATGTCGGTCAAGGTGACGTAGGTACCCTCGTCGTAGACGAGGCCCATCGCGATGCCGGCGACGGGCGCCTTGATCGGCACGCCGGCCGCCATGAGCGAGAGCGTCGAGCCGCAGACCGACGCCATCGACGTCGAGCCGTTCGACTGCATGACGTCAGAGACGACGCGCAGCGTGTAGGCGAAGTCCTCTTCGCTCGGCAGCACCGGCACGAGGGCGCGCTCGGCGAGCATGCCGTGACCGATCTCGCGACGCTTCGGCGTGCCGACGCGACCGGTCTCGCCGGTCGAGTACGGCGGGAAGTTGTAGTGGTGCATGTAGCGGCGGAACTCGTCGGGGGTGATCGTGTCGAGCTGCTGGCGCATGCGCGGCATGCCGAGCGTCGTCACGTTAACGACCTGGGTCTCGCCGCGCTGGAAGAGCGCCGAGCCGTGGGTCATCGGAAAGAGGTCAACCTCGGCCGAGAGCGGACGAAGGTCGGTGACGCCGCGTCCGTCGATGCGCACGCCCTCTTCGACGATGCGCTTGCGCACGAGCTTCTTCGTGAGCGAGCGTACGGCGGCCTTGATCTCGCCCGCGCGACCCTCGAACTCTCCGGCCAGCTGCTCTTGGATCGAGGCAGTCGCGGTGTCGATCGCCTCGGCGCGCGCCGCCTTGGTCGTGATCTCGTTGGCCGCAGACAGCGCGACTCCTCCGACGCTCTCGACGCGACTAAAGACGTCGTCGCCGTAGTCGGCGAAGGTCTGGTACGCAAAGGTCGGCACTGGTCCGCGCGCGGCGATGAAATCGCGCACGAGCTCGCGCTGCAGATTGATCGACTCTCGAATCCAGAGCTTCGAAGCCTCAAGACCCGCGGCGAGCACCTCTTCGCTCACCTTCGGCGCGCCGTCGGCGTAGCGCTCGAAGGAGCCTTCGGTGCCGCCCGCTTCGACCATCATGATCGCGACGTCGGCGTCAACCGAATCGCTCAGCGCCCGTCCGGCCACGACCAGCTCGAAGTTGGCGGCGTCGCCCTCGGCGAAGGTGGGGTGGGGCACCCACTCACCGTCGTTCGTGTAGGCCATGCGCACGGCGCCGATGGGACCGTCAAAGGGAATGCCCGAGATCATGAGCGCGGCCGAGGCGGCGTTGATCGCGAGGATGTCGTGGGGGTTCTCCTGGTCGGCGGAGAAGATCGTGCCGACGACTTGGACCTCGTTGCGAAAGCCCTTCGGGAATGATGGGCGAAGGGGCCGGTCGATGAGACGGCACAAGAGGACCGCCTGGTCCGACGGCTTGCCCTCGCGGCGAAAGAACGCCCCGGGAATCTTTCCGGCGGCGTACGCGCGCTCTTCGATGTCGATCGTGAGGGGAAAGAAGTCCATCCCCTCTCGCGCCGTCTTCGCCGCGGTGACCGTGGCGAGCAGCATGGTGTCGCCGAGACGGGCGAGCACCGCACCGTCGGCGAGTTGGGCGAGGTGACCAGCCTCGAAACTCATGGTCTTTTCTGTGCCCGTGATGGGACTACTTACGCGAATGGCGTCAGTCATGGAATTGCTCCTTATGTAGCAACACTCCGCCCGAATCCCAGTGGGCGACCTTCGCCGGAGGCGACTGTCCTCCACTGGCCTTCGAGGCCTCGGATGTGTTGAGCGCGTCGACGGCGTCGGCGTGCATGGTTCGGCTAGCGACGAATGCCGAGACGACCAATCAACGCGCGGTAGCGCTCCACGTTGCCTTTTTGCACGTAGTCAAGCAGTCGACGGCGCTGACCAATGAGCTTCATGAGGCCACGGCGGGTGTGATGATCACCCTTGTGGGTCTTCAAGTGCTCAGTGAGATGCGAGATCCGGGCCGTCAGGAGCGCCACTTGGACTTCGGGTGAACCGGTGTCCGTGTCGTGGGCCCGAAAGTCCTGGATGATCTCCTGCTTCTCTGTCATAACGTGTGTGCCTTATTGAATCGGGGGTCCCGTTGCGAGCCGCCAACGAGACGACCCACACGATCAGCGTCGCTGACCGAGTAACTATCCTAGCAGTTTTGTCTCGTTCTTCGTAAATTCTCCAAATACTTGCTGGGTTCTCGTGACGTCGCGGCCGATCTGGTCAGCGAGCTCGGCCTCGCTCGAGAACGTCGTCTGGTCGCGCAGGCGAGCGAGAAAGAGCACGTCGAGGCTTCGCCCGTAGAGGTTTCCCTCGTAGCCAACGATGTGGACCTCGACGAGGAGGACGCCGTCCTTGTAGAACTGTGGGCGGCGTCCGACCGAAATGGCGGCGGGCCACCACGAACCGTCGAGCTCGAGCGTCCCGGCGTAGACACCCTCAGCGGGAAGCGCCTGGCTGGACTTCAATTCGAAGTTCGCGGTCTTAAAGCCCAACTCTCCCCCGCGCTCGTCGCCGTGCACGACGACGCCGCGCAGCGTGAAGGGCCGTCCGAGAATCGAGGCGGCCCGATCCAGGTTGCCGTCGCGAAGGGCATTGCGCACCGAGGTCGAACTCCATCGCTCGCTGTCGCCGTGAGTGGGTGCAGCGACGACGTCAAAGCCGCGTTCCTCGCCCGCCGCGCGCAGCGTCTCGAGCGTGCCTTCGCGATTGTGACCGAAATGGAAGTCCTCGCCGACGACGACACAGCACACGTGCAGCTCTTTGACGAGCACACGATCGATGAATTCGTTCGCCGACTCTCTCGCCAGCTGCCTTGAGAACGTGAGGACGCGTACTTGGTCGACGTGGAGGCGCTCCAGTCCTTCCAGGCGCTGGTCGAGCGTCGCGATCAATCGTGGGGCGCGCGAGGGCGCCAGCACGCTCGCCGGCGGGGGGTCGAAGGTGACGACGGTCGCGAGCGCGTGATAGGCGCGCGCGAGCTCCACGAGCTGGCTGATCACGGCTTGGTGACCGCGATGCAGGCCGTCAAAGACGCCGATCGCCACGACGCTCGGTTCGCTTGACGTGTCTGGCTCGCCGTCGCGCCGCACGATCATGCTTGCAACCTACTCGTGTCCGATTGGGGCATCGGCGGGCATCACGACGACGGGCTGGAAGAGGTCGCCTCGTCGGCGCGCGACGGCGACCAGCGCGCCCGCCTCATTGAGTACCGCAATCTCATCGCCCTCTGCGTCAAACGCAATGCGCTGGCCCTGACGAAGTCGTCCTTCGTCAGCGCTACCCACCGTCACCGAGCTGAGCTGCGTGACGAACGCTCGAGGCGGGGCGAGCACCGGCTCTCCGAGGCTCACGCGATCTTCGAGTTCGGAGTAGGTCAGCGCTTCGCGAACGTCGTGCTGACCGCTCGCCACCCGACGCAGCGCGCTGAGGTGTCCAATCGTCCCGAGGCGCTCGGCGAGGTCGCTCAGGAGCACACGCACATAGGTTCCCGTCGAACAGGCCACGGCAAAGGCCCACGAGTCGCCCGCGCTCGGCGAAAGGACGAACTCGTCGATACGGATCGACCGGGGTTCACGCTCCACCTCAACGCCCTCGCGAGCGAGCGCGTGCAGACGCCTCCCCTTCACCTTGATCGCCGAGACCATCGGGGGGATCTGCTGCTGCGTTCCGAGCATGGCGGCCGCCCCTTCGTTCACCGCCTCCACGCTCAGTGCGGGCACGTCACGTCGTTCGAGCACCTCACCGTCGGCGTCGAGTGAGTCGGTGCGAACACCGAAGGTGACGAGACCCTCGTAACGCTTGGTCTCGCTTTGGGCGAAGCGCAGCAGTCGCGTCGACGGGCCAACGGCGATGACGAGCAGCCCGGTGGCCATCGGATCGAGCGTGCCCGCGTGGCCAACGCGCCGTTCGTTCAGTACCCGGCGCACGTGATCGACCGCGTCGTGGCTCGTGACGCCGTGCGGCTTATCGAGGAGGAGGAGCCCGTTACTCGTCGTCATGGTGTTGACGGCGCAGCAGCTCCTCAACGGCCGTCCCGCTCGCGACGGCCGGGTCGGCCATGAAGGACAGCTTGGGGGTGCGCTTCAGACGGGTCTGGACGTTGACCGCACCCTGGATCTGACCGCGCCGCTCCTCGAGCGCCGCGCGAGCGCCCTCTGAAAGCGAATCGAAGTAGACCATGGCTTGGCGCATGTCGGGGCTGGTATCGACGCCGGTGACCGTGAGCAGGCCCAAGCGCTCGTCGACGTCGGAGATGCGCACGAGCTCATCGGAGATCACCTCGCGCAGTATCTGATTGACCCGCGCGGTTCGCGGGTACGGGTGATGGGATCCGGACGAATGGGCCATGACTTAGGCCGTGCGCGGTATCTCGCGCTCTTCGAACGTTTCGATGACGTCGCCTGGTTTGAGGTCCTGGTAGTCCGACAGTCCGACGCCACACTCGAAGCCGGCGGGCACTTCGCGCGCGTCGTCCTTGAACCGGCGAAGCGACGTGATGGTGCCCTTCCAGATGATGGTGCCCTCGCGCAGGAAGCGGACCTTCGAGCCGCGGGTGATGACGCCATCGCGCACGAAGCACCCCGCGATCGCACCGATGCGGGGAATGCGGAACACCTCGCGTACCTCGGCCTCTCCCGTGACGACCTCTTCGTAGACCGGGGTCAAGAGGCCGAGCATCGCGGCCTCGATCTCTTCGATCAGCTTGTAGATGATTTCGTAGGTGCGAATCTGCACGCCTTCGCTCGCCGCCAGTTCGCGGCTGCGCTTGTCCGGTCGCACGTTGAAGCCGATGATCGTGGCGTTCGAGGCCTTCGCGATCTGCACGTCGTTCTCGGTGATGCCGCCGACGCCGCGGTGCACGATGACGAGCTTCACGTCGTCGCGTTCGAGCTTGCGCAGCGATTCGGTGCAGGCTTCGAGCGATCCCTGCACGTCGGCCTTCAGCACGATGTTGAGCGTGGCGGTTTCGCCACGCTGAATCTGCTCGAAGAGGTCTTCGAGACGGGCCCCGCTCGAGGACGCGACCGGTTGCTGACCGACGAGGCGCGTGCGCTGGGCGCGCGCTTCGGCGAGCGAGCGCGCGTGAGCGAGGTCGCGCGCGACGCGCATTTCGTCCCCGGCAAACGGTGGCTCACTGAACCCGAGAATCTGGACGGGCGTCGAGGGTCCCGCCGACTTGATCTGCTTACCTTGATCGTTGATGAGCGCCTTCACCTTGCCGTAGGCCGGCCCGGCGACGACAGGATCGCCCACCCGCAGCAGACCCTTTTGGACGATGACGGTAGCCACCGGACCGCGGCCCACTTCGAGGTTCGCCTCGAGCACGGTGCCGACCGCGCGGCCCGTGGGCCGTGCCGAAAGCTCCGCGATCTCGGCGACGAGGAGGACCTGCTCGAGCAGCTCATTGATGCCCGTTCCCTGCAGCGCGGAGATCTCCACGACGATGGTGTCCCCGCCCCACTTCTCGGGCACGAGGCCCTGCTCGGAGAGCTGCTGGAGCACGCGATCGGGGTTCGCGTCGGGCCGGTCCATCTTGTTGATCGCCACGATGACCGGCACGTTCGCCAACTTGGCGTGGTTGATCGCCTCGATCGTCTGGGGCATGACGCCGTCGTCGGCCGCGACGACGAGGATGATGACGTCGGTGACCTTCGCGCCGCGCGAACGCATCGCCGTGAAGGCTTCGTGGCCGGGGGTGTCGAGGAACGTGATCGACTTGCCCTGCCAGGCGACCTGGTAGGCACCGATGTGCTGGGTGATGCCGCCGGCTTCGCCGGCGACCACGTTGGTCTTTCGAATCTTGTCGAGCAGGAGGGTCTTCCCGTGGTCGACGTGTCCCATGACGGTGACGACCGGAGGACGCCAGACGGCGGGAATGGCGTCGTCCTCGTCGTCCTCGTCGAAGAACTTTGCGAGGAGCTCGGCTTCCTTCTGTTCGCCTGGATCGACGAGATGGACTTCCGCACCGACCTCGGCGGCGTAGAGCTCAATCATGTCGTCCGAGAGGCTCTGGACGGCGGTCACGATCTCGCCCTGCAGGAACAAGAAGCGAATGATGTCGGCGGCGCTGCGGTTGAGCTTCGGTCCGACGTCCTTTGCCGTCGAGCCGCGCTCGATGATGATCTCACCTTCGGGAACCGGCGCACTGCTCGGCTGCCAGGTGGTCATCTGCGTGGGCTCGAGC
>JBAUSF010000190.1:0-7646 GCA_049581565.1 Acidimicrobiales bacterium | reverse complement strand
CCTCGAGGCGCGCGAGGCGGACTTACTTCGCGGTGTGCATCTTTGATGAAACAGTCTCCAACAGCTCGTCGTACGCCTTCGCGAATGAGGCCACGCCCTCATCTTCGAGTTGATCGCTGACCTTGGAGAGCGTGACGTCAGGGGCCAAGCCATTGAGCAGTGCGGCGGTCGCGCGAGCGGTCTCGTCGTTCAGCAGATACGACTCGGTGGGGTTCAAGTGATCGAGCGCGTCGGCGAGCGTCGCGTCAGGCATCGTGTTCACCGTCTCGTTGGCAACCAGTCGATCGACGTACAGAAGATCGTCGTACGTGGGGTTCTTCGTCGACGTTGACGCCCACAGGGGACGCTGAACCTGCGCACCGAGGCCGAGCAGATTCGCCACCTCTTCGCTCGCCACACGACGGCGGTAGAGCTCGTAGGCGGCGGCGGCCTGTGCGTTGGCCGTCGTCCCTCGCCGGGGGTCGCCGTCGGGCAGGAGCGCGTCAACCGCGACGTCCACGCGGGACACGAAGAAGGAGGCGACGCTGGCGATCTCGGACACGTCCTTACCCGCTTCGTGGGCGCCGCGAATGCCGTGGCGCCACGCCGTGATGACTTCGTCGTAGCGATCGACGGAGAAGATCAAGGTCACGTTCACGTTGATCCCCGCGGCGAGCACGGCGGTAATGGCGGGTAGTCCTGCCTTGGTCGCGGGAATCTTGATCATCACGTTCGGCCGATCGACCTCGGCGAAGAGGCGCTTTGCGGCGGCGATGGTCCCTTCGGTGTCGTGGGCGAGCCGGGGCGACACTTCGAGGGATACGAAGCCGTCGAGGTAGCGTCGCTGCTTTTCGTCGAACTCTCGACGTGAACTCTCATGCACGACGGCGAGCAGATCGCACGCGTTCTGCACGTCGGCGACCGCGAGATGTTCGAACACCCTTTCGGGGTCGACGTCAGTCGAGTTCGCGATGTCCTCGTCGTAGGCGGATGAGCCCCCAATGGTCTTGGCGAATATCGATGGGTTGGACGTCACGCCACGCACGCCGTCGGCGAGATACTTCGCGAGCGTGCCGTCGTGCAGCCAGTCACGGCGCAGGTTGTCGATCCACGGGCTCTGCCCGTAGCGGTCGTAAAGGTCGGTCAGTGACGTCATTTCTTCTCACTTAGAACATGCTCGACGTGGCTGACCACGGCGGCGGGAACGATGTTGTACGCCTCAAGAACAACCGAGCTCGGAGCCGACATACCAAACGAGTTGATCCCGATCGAGTCGTCGACGTAGTTGGCCCAGCCGAGGGTGGCCCCTGCCTCAAGCGATACCGAAGGTATCGAACGTCGCAGCACTTCTCGTCGGTAGTCCTCGGGCTGCTCGTCGAAGCATCGCCAGCACGGCAACGCGACGACGCGCGTCGCGATGCCTTTGTCGGCGAGCTCCTCGGAGGCGCGCAGGCACACTGCTACCTCCGAACCGGTCGCAACCAAGCTGAATACCGCCGCGTCGTTCTCTCTCACGACGTATCCGCCGCGTCGCGCGCCCTTCGCGCTCGCCGCCGCCTCGTCGGGACTAAAGACCTGAATGTCCTGACGCGAGAGAATGAGAGCCGTCGGCGCGGGCTCTTTGGTCGAAAGGTACTGCTCGACCAGGTCGAGTGTCTCGTTCGCGTCACTCGGGCGAACGACGTGCAGCTTGGGCATTGCCCGAAGCGCCATCAGGTGCTCGACCGGTTCGTGGGTCGGGCCGTCTTCACCCACGCCCACCGAGTCGTGGGTGTACACGAAAAGGACGCCCGCGTCACTCAACGCGGCGAGGCGCACCGCCGGACGCGCGTAGTCGTTGAAGACGAAGAAGGTTGAGCCAATCGGACGCAGGCCCCCGTGGTGGTATTCGCCAACGAGCGTTGCGCTCATGGCGTGCTCGCGGATGCCGTAGTGGATCTGACGCCCCCCGGGCGTCGCGGCGCTCTGCATCTCGGCGCCCTTCAGGACAACGCCCGTGTTCTCGGTGAGGTCCGCCGACCCCGCGGTGAGGCCCGGTGTTTGGGCCCAGTACGCGTCCATGGCGCGCTGCATTCCCTTCCGTGTCGCCACCATCGAGCCCGGCGCAAAGGGTTCCGCTTTCGTCGTGATCTGGGCGACGCCGTTCGTGTCGAGCTGTTCGAGGAATGTGACGCCCCGTTCGCCGTTCGCCGTGATCCGAGACTCCCACGCCACGCGCTCATCGCGGTTTCTCCCGAGCGTCTCGAGGACGTCTCGCGGCAGTTCGTAGTCGACGGCGAAGGGCTCGTCGGGAACTCCGAGCAACTTCTTCACCGCAGAGATCGCTTCCGGCGGGAAGGGGGTGCCGTGGGCTTCCTTGCGGTCCATCATCTGCGTCGAGGGAAAGCCAATGTGCGAGCGGATGATGATGAGGCTCGGGCGAGTCGTCTCAGCGATGGCTTCGCGCGTCGCCTCTTCGAGGACGTCGAGATCATTCGCTCGTTCGCCGACCTCGACGACGTGCCAGCCGTACGCGCGAAAGCGCTCGGCGGGGTCGTCGTTCAGGGCCAGCTCGGACTTCCCATCGATCGTGATGTGGTTGTCGTCGTAGAAGATTGTCAAACGATCGAGTCCGAGATGGCCGGCGAGTGACGCGGACTCGTGGCTGATTCCCTCTTCGAAGCAGCCATCACTAGCCAGCACCCACGTGCGGTGATTGACGAAGTCTTCTCCGTAGTCGTGGCGCAAGATACGCTCGGCGAGCGCCATCCCAACGCCGTCGGCGATGCCTTGGCCGAGCGGTCCAGTAGTGACCTCAACGGTCGGCGTCACGCCCTTTTCGGGGTGACCAGGAGTCTTTGAGTGTGCTTGGCGGAACTGCTTCAAGTCGTCGATCGTGACGTCGTAGCCAAAGATGTGCGCCAGCGAATACTGCAGGATGCACGCGTGACCGCAGCTCAGTATGAAGCGGTCGCGGTCGCTCCAGGAGGGGTCGGTCGGATCGTGGCGCATGACGCGACCCCAGAGCATGACGCCGAGTGGCGCGAGCGCCATCGCCGTGCCGGTGTGGCCGGATTTCGCCTTCGCCGGCGCGTCCATCGCCAGCGTCACCACTTGGCGAATGGCTCGTCCTTCAAGGTCACTGGCGCCGGGGTAGAGAGAGTCAGTCATGCCCTAGACAGTACCGAATTGGCCTCAGGCATCGAGCGCTCCGGGTTAACCTCGCCTCGTGGCTCTCCAGATTCCTCCGAACTGCGACCTGACGCTCGGACTCACGTGCGTTGACAAATCTGAACCGGGACGCACGGTGTGGCGAGCGGTCGTCGACGAGCGCTTCTTGAATCCGGCCGGCGTGCTGCAGGGCGGCTTCCTCGCCGCCATGCTCGACTCCGCGATGGGCGCGTCGGCCGTCACGATGGTCGGGGACCGGCGCGTCAGCGTCGCGAACACTGAAATGAAGATCTCGTTCCTTCGCACGGCGCGACTGCACGATTCCCTCACCTGTGTGGCGACTGTGCTCAAGCCCGGACGCGTGATTTCGTTTCTCGAAGCGAAGGTCACCGACGGCGAGGGAATGCTCATCGCGACCGCGAGCTCCACCTACCTGATTAAGGACCGCTGAGTAGGCTGTGGCCATGAAGAACTGGTCGTGGCGCAAGTTTCTCTGGGGGGTCTCCCTCCAGCGCGATTTCGGTGAAATTCGCAACCTCGTCATTCAGTACGTGAAAGAGGAAACGGTTAAGCCCCTCAAGGATCTGGGCCGTTTTGTGATGTGGGGAGCACTCGGCAGCGTGTTTGTCGGCTTCGGCGCCGTGCTCTTGCTGATTGGCGCACTTCGCTATCTTCAGTGGCAGTTTCCCGTCCTTGACGGTTCCCTCTCCTGGATCCCGTATCTCATCGTCGCGGCCCTCGCGATCCTCGTCATGGCACTCGCGGCGTGGCGCATCATGAGTGGCGCCGCCAAACGTCGTCTGAAGGTAAGCAAGTGAGCGAGCAGTCGAGCACCCGCAGAGAGCTCGAGGCGTCGCTGCGCTCGCTCCTACCCGAGAAGACGAACATCGGCAAGTCGATCACCTCGTCAAAGCCCGGGGTTGCGGCCGTCGGCGTCGGCGGTGTCATGACCGGCTACCTCTGGGGACGCATCCGCGGGCGTCGCCTTCATAAGAAGAAGTCCTAGGTGCTCCGTCGTCTCTTTCGCCTCGCCGCCATTGGCGCGTTTGGTCGGGCGTGGGCGCAGCGTTCGCCCGCCTGGTTGAGCCTCGGGCTCGCCGTCGTGCTGTTTCGCTTCATCGATTCGCGCTCTGCCAAGCACGCGAAGCGCGGAAGCGCGTGACAGGACAGCTCTGCGCCGGTGAGCGCGTCATGCTCATTGACGCGAAGGACCGCCACTACCTCATCACGCTGAAGCCGGGTTCGGCGTTCCACACCCACGCGGGCATCGTCCAGCACGACGACGTGATCGGCCAGCTCGAGGGGTCTCTCATCACGTCGAACACCGAGCGCTCGTTTCTCGTGTTGCGCCCGACCCTCTCTGACGTGGTCTTGAAGATGCCTCGTGGCGCCCAGGTCATCTATCCGAAGGACTTGGGCGCGATCTTGTTGCAGGCGGACATCGCTCCGGGCCAGCGCGTGCTGGAAGCGGGCATCGGCTCGGGCGCGCTCTCGATGACACTGCTTCGAGCGGGCGCCTCGATCACGGCCTACGAGATCCGAGAAGACTTTGCCGAACACGCGAAGAAGAACGTGCGTGACTTCTTGGGCGATCAGGTCGACTACCGCGTTGAGATCAGAGACGTCACCCAGGGGATTGACGAGGTGGACCTCGACCGAGTGATCCTCGACATGCCCGAACCCTGGGAGGTCGTCAAGCACGCCGAGGGAGCTCTCCGTCCGGGCGGTATCTTCCTTTCGTATCTGCCGACGATCAACCAGACCCAGCTGCTTCGCGAAGCGCTTAACCAGCACTCCTTCGGGCTCGCCGAAACGTCGGAGATTCTTCGGCGCACGTGGCACATCGATGGCAGGTCCGTGCGACCCGATCACCGGATGGTGGCGCACACTGGCTTTCTCACCTCAGCCCGCCGCCTCGTAGGTCGGCTCGAGGCTTAGTCGCGCTCGATAAAGATGCACTCGCCGGGGCACTCTTCAGAGGCCTCGACAACCGCGTCTTCGAACTCCGACGGCACGATGGCGACGCCGTCAGCGCCACCGGGGTTGCTCTTCACGTCAGTTCCCTGCTTCACGTAAGCCAGGCCGTCATCAAGCAAGGTAAAGACCGAGGGGCAGATCTCTTCGCAGAGTCCATCTCCCGTGCAGAGGTCTTGGTCAATCCAAACCTTCATTTGCTAGTCCTCCATGGCCAAATCGTGTGCTGTCACTCTAGTGGGAATCATGACGAAATCATGACTGGCCATGATCTCGCGAACTGCGCCAGGCTCACCTAGGGTAACGATATGGACCGTTCCCAAGGATTTGACGACTCTACGCGAGGGGACCGCGACGACCTCTTCGGGGCCAGTCCCGCGCCCGACTACACGCTGAGTGAAGTAGACCAAGCCAATCGGCGCATCGAGATCCTCGAAGAGAAGCTCCTCGAAGCGCGCGGCCAGCTCGCCCAAAGCCGCTCGAACAACGAGAAGCTCACGATCACCATCCAACAGACTCGCGACCAGATCGCGGCCCTGCGTGACGAAGTCGAAAAACTCACGCAACCGCCCGCCGTGTACGGCACCTTTACCGGGTTCAACGACGACGGCTCGGTCGACATCTTCGCGTCGGGAAGAAAGATGCGCGTCGCGCTGCACCCCGGTCTCGACCCGGCCCAGATCGCCCGGGGCGACGAAGTCGTGCTCAACGAATCCTTCACCGTGATAGGCGTTCGCGACTCCGACGGACAGGGCGAGGTCGTCACGGTAAAAGAGGTGCTCGACGAGCGTCGCGTCCTTGTCTACGGGCGAGCCGACGAGGAGCGCGTCGTCGAACTCGCCGAGGCTCTGCGCTCGGTGAAGCTGCGCAGTGGCGACGCCCTGCTCCTCGACCTTCGATCAAATCTGCTCACCGAGAAGCTCATCCGCCAAGAGGCCGAAGAACTGATCCTCGAGGAGGTCCCCGACATCAGCTACGCCGACGTCGGAGGACTCGACGCCCAGATCGAAGCGATCACCGACGCTGTCGAGCTGCCCTACCTGCACCGCGCGCTCTTTCACGACTACGACCTGCCCGCCCCGAAGGGCATCCTTCTCTACGGCCCTCCGGGCTGCGGCAAGACGCTCATCGCCAAAGCCGTAGCCAACTCGCTCTCCCAGAAGGTCGGCGAGCTGACGGGTAACCGCAACGTGCGTTCGTACTTCCTCAACATCAAAGGACCAGAGCTCCTCAACAAGTACGTCGGCGAGACCGAGCGGCAGATTCGTGTGGTCTTCCAGCGCGCCCGTGAGAAGGCCGAAGAGGGCGTGCCGGTCATCGTCTTCTTCGACGAGATGGACTCGCTCTTTCGCACCCGAGGCACGGGTATCAGCTCGGACATGGAATCGACCATCGTGCCGCAGCTCCTCGCCGAGATCGACGGCGTAGAGTCCCTGCGCGACGTCATCGTCATTGGCGCGACCAACCGTGAAGATCTCATCGACCCCGCCATTCTGCGTCCGGGTCGCCTCGACGTGAAGATCAAGATCGAGCGGCCCGACGCCGACGCCGCAGCCCAGATCTTCCAGCGCTACCTCTACCCGGACCTGCCACTCGACGCCTCGACCGTGAACGAGCTCGGCGGGGGAGACCGCTCCAAGGCCGTGCAGGCCATCATCGAAGAGACCGTCACCCACATGTTCCGCATCGATGACGAGAACCGGTTCCTCGAGGTCACGTACCAGGGCGGCGATAAGGAAGTCCTCTACTTCAAGGACTTCGCGTCCGGCGCCATGATCGAGAACATCGTTCGACGTGCGAAGAAGA
This sequence comes from Acidimicrobiales bacterium, assembly GCA_049581565.1. Taxonomy (GTDB): domain Bacteria; phylum Actinomycetota; class Acidimicrobiia; order Acidimicrobiales; family RAAP-2; genus RAAP-2. The sequence continues at coordinate 737 of JBAUSF010000190.1, read as the reverse complement.
TCGCCGTCAAGCGCGAGATCGCGGGCCAGGGGAGGGGACTGCGCAAAGACGACCTCCTCGAATCGATTCGCCAGGAGTTCCGCGAGAACGAAGACCTGCCGAACACGACCAACCCCGACGACTGGGCCCGCATCTCGGGCAAGAAGGGTGAGCGCATCATCTTTATCCGCACGCTCATCAACCGCGAAGAGGATGACGTCAAGGGGGGCCGCTCGATCCAGCACGTGGGCACGGGGCAGTATCTCTAACCACTCGGCGATTGCCAAGGTGCTCGGTATCGAGACCGAGTACGGAATCGCCGGTGGGCCTGACGCGGACCCGATCACCTCGTCGAGCATCATCGTCAACGCCTACGCCCAGCAGGGCCGGACCCGCATCAACTGGGACTTCGAGGGCGAGACGCCCGAGATGGACGCGCGCGGGCGCGTCGATCTGACCTCCTTCGCTCCGATCGTCGAGACCCACCTCGCCAACACGGTCCTCACCAACGGCGCGCGACTCTACGTCGACCACGCCCACCCCGAGTACTCCTCGCCCGAGTGCCGCCGTCCCCTCGAGGCGACGCTGTACGACGCGGCGGGTGAAGAGATCATGCGTCGCGCCTTCGCGGTCGCCAACGACCAACTCGACCCCGCCCAGGCGATCGTGCTCTACAAGAACAACTCCGACGGAAAGGGCAACTCCTACGGGACCCACGAGAACTATCTGGTGCGTCGAGACGTGGAGTTCAACCACCT
>JBAUSF010000189.1:0-10283 GCA_049581565.1 Acidimicrobiales bacterium | reverse complement strand
GATACGTTGGGTCCCGTCACGTCCGCCACGACCCTCGAGAGAGAGGGCCGAATGGGCTTCGATGATCGGTCCGAGTCGGCCGAAGATTGTCGCAAGCTCTCGGGCTTCGCGCTTGTCGCCAACGAGTACGACGTCTGCGTAGGCGAAGGTGCTCGCGAGGGTGTTCGCACGCTTATGGTTCGGTTGGGGCAGGCTGGCACAGGCGACAATCGTCATCTTGCCCGCCGACCTGCCGGCTTGGATGATCTGGCGGATCCAGGAGTTGTCGAGGCCGGGCCACGCATACGCGACGACGGTCGACACGTCGGGAAGCATGAGACTGCGAAACATCTGACCGCGAAGGCGAGCGTGTTGGGGCGCGCGATAACGGGTGATATTTCGGTCGGCCGGCGAATCGTGCGCCGCCGCGAGGGAGGGTGCGCGGTGCAGGCCCGCAACAATGTTGGTGCTCGAGTCGACGTCGACGCGAACAACGGGTACGAGCTCGCCAATGGCGTGCGTCATTTGGTGCACGACAACACCGGGTATGGTCAGCGAAGAACTTGGTCCGGCAATGAGGATCGTGTCCTTGCCGCTCTCGGCACGAGAGAATATTGAATCTGGGAGATCGTCAGTTCGTCGCCGCACGGTAGCTCCTGAGTCTCTCACGCACGATGACGTTGAAACAACTGATGCCATCACGAACGGCATTCAAGTTACTGCTGCCGTGAATCCGGTGTGACTCAAAGCACGGAACCTCAACGGTGCGCAGACCGGCGCGATGCGCGCGAATGTCGAGTAGGAGTTCGACCTCGAATCCGTCGGTGTCGACTCGAAGAGCCTCGAGCGAATCGGCCCAGACACCCTTGAAGCCGTAGGTGCCATCGGTGTAGCGGGCTCCAAAGAAGAGCCAGATGAGAAAGCAGATGCCCCAGTCGCCGAAGCGACGAAGTCGAGTGATGTCGACCGACCCGCCACCGGGAGCGAATCGGCTGCCCTTGACGTAGTCGGCACCCTTGACGAGGGCGTCCTTGAACAGAGCGATTTCGCGCCCGTCCATTGAGCCGTCGGCATCCATGAAGATGAGGATGTCACCGGTCGCGGCCTCTAATCCAGCTTGCAGGGCAGCTCCTTTGCCTCGGCGTTCCTGCTTGACGATCAGGACTTCTGAACTCAATACTCGTGCCACGCGTTCGGTGTCGTCGCGCGAACGGCCGTCGACCACGAGAACCTCTCCCACCCATTCGGGGATCGAGTTCAACACGTACGGAAGATTTCCCGCTTCGTTCAGCGTTGGAATGATCACCGAAATCGACGGCTCGCCAGGGCGAACGCGCGTTTGCCGGGCGTCAGTTTCGGGACCGGACTTTTCAGCAAGGTCGACTGGCGACAGCACTTTCTTCCTCCACATCAGCCCTTGCCCCCATAACCCTCGCAGATGTAGGGAAGTATGTCAACAGCGGAATCGTGTCTAACCGTAGTCAAAACCGTGATTTTCTTCTTAATCGGTGAATCAAGCGGACGCTCACGGGAACTTTTTCTTGAAATCGTCATCTCGCCTACTCCCTTGCCAGTGGCTCTTGTCGTTCGGAGTCGCCAGTTCTGTGCCGGCCCGAATTACTGCTGTGTAATTTCCTTCGCGCTCAGCACTCCCTCGATCCGATCGGGCTGTCCGCTCCGATCGGACATCCGCTAAAGAGGCGAAAGTCGTCCGAGCGAAATTGATCTGATCCTTAGCTGTTGGGCGCGTACATGGCGACCCAATTGACCTGCATTGACTGCGGGGTTGACGGGCACGCCCAACCAGATGAGCACCACGTCTGTGACTGGAGACTCAGGTGCATCGGTATGGTCGGGATTGAGGCAGTGTTGGTGACCGTGCCCCAGACAGTGCCATCCACCGTGTAGATGATTTCACTCGAGGTCCAGATCACGCCCCAGGTGTGCCATTGGGTCATGTCGATGCCGGTCGATCGCCCGATCTGGGTGTTCGACGACGAGTAGTGAACCGTCGCAGTCGTCGCTGAAACACTGCCGTTGGTCTCGTTGAAGTCGACTTCGGGCGGCCATACGTTGGCGTCTGGCCAGAGAAGTTCCACACCGGTCGGGCCTGCGCCGGTCAGACGCGAACGCACGAACCACGCGCCGTAGAGCTGTCCGGGAACGTTGCACATGCATGTTCCACCCGTGACCCACTCATTGTTGAAGTTGGAGTCCTGGTAGGTCTTGATGCTGAGCATGCCGCCACCGACAGAGACGTGGGCCTGATCGAACTGGGCGCCCGGGTCGCCGCCCGGTTGTCCTTCGTAAGATCCCCACGCTGAGGGGAGCGTTGTACCCGGGAAGTTCGTTTCGTATGTCTCGCTGTAGCCGGGGAGGGCGTTCGCGCCCGGTGCGGCGTAACCAGACACTTCCGAGCTGTCAACGGTACCAACGGGGTAGGCGGTCACCGGAGCGGGATCGGTCGTGGTGGTCGTGGTCGTCGGTGCCGGGTCGGTCGTTGTGGTTGTAGGTGCCGGGTCGGTCGTTGTGGTAGTAGGTGCCGGGTCGGTCGTTGTCGTCGTGCTCGGAGATGAGGCTCCGCCACCAGAAGTGCCACCGCCGCCGCCGCCAGAAGTGCTGGTGACGATTGCCGTGCTTGTCGGGTCGGTCGTCGTGGTGGTGGGAGCGGTCGGCCGTACTGGGTGGTGACGTCCCAGTCCGAACAGCTCGCTGAGACTCGACTCGGAGGCGAGGACCGCGGAGTTCTTTGCGGTCCCCGAGATCGACGGGATGCTGTTCGGCGAAGCGGAAGCGTCGATCGCGACCATCGAAACGAGTACCGCGGTAGTGAGCGCGAGAGTCGCAATCTTAGGAATGCGGTGCGTTGTCTGGACGGTGAATATTTTGCTGAATGAGCCCTTGTTCATGTTGAACAAAATCACAGGCTCACATCACGCCTCCGGCTACGACCCCCCAACAAATTCCCAACTCTGTAGTCGGTGCTCTTGACCAGGCGTAATACACTGAAATTTGTCGCGAAATAGTGAGAGTTGTACCACGAAAGTGCGAAAAAAAGGCGACGAAATCTTCACCGCGGTGACGAATCCGTGTTCAGAAAAGCGCGTTCAAACGGTTCACTCGTTAAGAAGACGTCGCCAGGAAACCGCGCCTGAGCCGGCGCAGTCGAGTCACTAAGGCTCGGTGGCTACTGAATTGATTGGTGGGCAGCCCAGGCGTCGCCCACGATCTCGTCGATCGCCGAGTTTTCGGGCTCCCAATCAAGGACCTCGCGAGCGAGGTCGTTGCTGGCGACCGCCGCAGCCGGATCCCCCGGACGTCGCTCGGTGAAGCGAACTTCGAAGTCGACGCCGGTCACCCGTTGGACTGTGTCTGCGATCTGACGATTGGAGTAACCAATGCCAGAACCAAGGTTGAGGATCAGCTCGGGATGATCGTCGAGGGCGTCGATGGCGAGCACGTGGGCTTCGGCGAGGTCGCTCACGTGAATGTAGTCACGAATGCACGTGCCGTCCGGTGTCGGGTAGTCGCTGCCGAAGATGTCCAGGCGATCGCGCTTGCCAATGGCGACGTCGAGGGCGATGGGAATGAGATGGATCTCGGGATGGTGTTGCTCTGGGTGAGCGAGGGTGCCACCGGCAGCGTTGAAGTATCGCATGGAGGCCGCCCGCATCCGCCCGCATTCGACGAGCCAGCGCAAGCCCTCTTCCACCATTCGCTTCGACTGTCCATAAGGGCTATGCGGGGCGAGGCTGCGTGACTCGTCGATGGGCATCTCCGCCTGATTGCCGTAGACCGCACACGACGACGAGAATACGAAACGTCCTACCCCCGAGTCCACGAGCGCGTGGAGGAGACGGAAAGTCGAGGCCACGTTGTTGTCAAAGAAGACCTCGGGGAAGGCCATCGATTCGCCCGGTTCGATCCGTGCGGCAAAGTGAATGCACGCATCAACGCCGCCGAGCGATCGCACCAGCTCCTCATCTCCGCAGTCGCCTTCGACAAAAGTGGCTGTAGCGGGTACGTTCTCGACTCGGCCCGTAACGAGGTTGTCGAGGGCGACGACCTCGTGGCCCTTTTGGATCAAGAGCTCTGCCGTGGTCGAACCGATGAATCCCGCGGCGCCAGTGACGAGCACCCTCATAGGCGCGCGGCCTTGCGGCTTCTTGGGCGGGGGGACGCGGCGAGATGGACCACCCGAGGAATGTAACACGACGGTTCGTTCCGCTCTGCCCACACGCCCTCATTAGAATCGTCCTCAACTGCTAGCGCCGGCGAAGAACTTTGGCCGAATGGTCCTTCCCGTCGTGGTCGAGAGCATCGGGGACGGTACGAGATGGTAGATGAGCCAGCGGCACCGGGAAACGAAGCCGAGTTCGACCATGAGCTGAGCAACGCCCTCGAAAGAGGGCAGTTCTTTCTCGTCTATCAACCCACCATTGACCTTGAAACGAACGGCTTTGCGGGTGTGGAAGCCCTCATTCGATGGCGTCACCCCGAGCGTGGCGTGCTCAACCCCGGCGACTTCATCCGCGAGCTCGAAGAGAGCGGCGACATCATTGCCGTCGGCCGGTGGGCCTTAGAGACAGCGTGCGCGGACGGCGCGTCGTGGCACGACAAGGGGTACCGCTTCAACGTCTCGGTGAACGTCGCGACGCAACAGCTCCTCTCAGAGGGCTTCTTCGATGACGTGGCGAGGGCCCTTGGCATCACCCGGTTCGATCCCTCGCTGCTGGTCCTCGAGTTCTCCCAGGGAACGTTGACCGAGCAGCGAGAAGAGGCGAGCGAGCGGCTTGGACGCCTTCGATCGCTTGGCGTTCTCTTTGCCATCGATGACTTTGAGCCGGGCGAGTCGGCTCTGGAAGACCTCGAGGCCTTCGGCATCGACATCGTCAAGCTTGATCGGCGATTCATTGCCGGGGTCACCGCGACGTCCGAGGCGGCGTCGTTGGTGCACGGCTTGGTCCAGATGAGCGAGACCCACCACGTGCAGGTGATCGCGTCGGGCATTGAGGAGCCGGAACAGCGCACGCGGCTGCAACGTGAGAAGGTTCACGTCGGTCAGGGCTACCTCTTCTCAAAGCCCCACGAAGCCGCCGAGATTGATCGGTACCTCGAGGACTTCGCGATCTTCTCGGGGAAGCCGCTGTAAGCGGTGACGAGAGCGAGAGACGTGGTCGACGACAACCGGGAACGGAGGGCGATGACGTTGCAGAGCGGTGACGGCGACGCGGCTCGAGAGGCGATCCGCCGTTCACAGCGCATCGCGAGCCAGCTCCACCAGCTGATCGCCGCGTCGCTCACCGTGACGGGACTTCGCAGCGAACGTGACATCGTCGAATCGCTCGCGGGCAGCGCTCGGCGGGTCTTTGACGCAGACGATGCGGTCCTTTCGTTGGAAACGGGAATTGGCGCGCCGCTTCGGGGAGTCGCAGCGAGAGGAAAGATGGTTCTCTGCGTAGGTCCCGAGGAGTATGTCGAGGGCGTCCCGTCCGTGCGAGCGGGCACGAGCGCCCCGTGGGATGAGGGTGAGTGGCTGGTTGCTCCCGTTATTGAAGGGAGAAGTCCGGCGCGCGGTGTGCTGGCGGTGCGACGAAGCGACGCCGCGTTCCAGGCAGAGGACCGCGAAGTCCTGACGCTGCTCGCCCAAATGGCGGCGACCGCACTCGGCGCGAGCGAACTCAGCCGAGGGATCGAGAGCAGCGAAACCCGTCTTCGAGTGCTCGTGGACGCGGCACCGGCCGGCATTATCGAAGTCGACCCCGAGGGCCACGCTCGTTGGTGGAATCTCGCGGCAGCGAAGATTTTTGCGTGGCCCGCCTTCGACGTTGCTACCGACAATGAGCCGGCGATTCCTACCGAAGCACGGCGTGAACTGGCACCGCTCTGGGCGGAGGTCACGGCATCGCGCGCGCCTGGCGTGCGCGATCTCATAGAGATTGAGATTCGAGGACGCCGTCGTGACCTCACGGTGTCGGCCGTCATGCTGCCGAGCGCCGACGATGCTGCCGGAATCTTGATGTTGGTAGACGACGTCACTGATCATCGACAGCTGAAAGCCGAAGTGCACCACGCACAGCAGATGGAGATTCGCGGACGCGTCGCGAGCAGCGTCGCGCACGACTTCAACAATCTCCTCACGCTCATTTCGGGCTACGCGGAGATCCTCCTGCAGCAGCTTGAACCCGAAGACCGATCGCGTGAGATGGTCAAGGACATCCAGGTGACCGCCTCGCGCGCATCGATGCTCACGGCGCAACTGCAGACCATTGGACGCGCACCGTCGGTCGATCCGGTGGTGATCGATCCGACAGTGGTCTTGCAGATGAACGCCGAAGTCTTCGAACGGATCATGGGCTCGGGCGTTGAGACGCGTTGGCTGCTCAATCCCGACGCCGGCACGATCCTCGTTGACCCGGGCCAGTTCGAGCAGATGATGCTGAACCTGTCGATTAATGCGCGCGACGCAATGCCCGACGGCGGAGAGCTGCACATTGCCGTTGACCTCGTCGACCTCGACGAGGCTCACGCTCGCGAACTCAACCTCGAGCCCGGAGAGTTCGTGGACATCACGATCACCGACACCGGCATCGGGATGAATGACGAGACGCTCTCGCACTGCTTTGACACCTTCTTCACGACGAAGGGTCCCTTCAAGGGATCGGGGCTCGGGCTCGCCGCCGCCCGGCGCCTCGTTGAGAGCAGCCACGGATCGATCACGTGCACCAGTCGGGTCGGCGTCGGCTCCACGTTTCGCATCCTCTTTCCCGCGTTGCACGAATCGCCAGACGCCCCGCCAGTGGTGATCAATGAGCGGCCTCGCGGTACCGCGCGGGTGCTCGTCGCCGAGAACGAAGAGGACCTTCGTCGACTCATGGTGCAGGTACTGAGCAGAAATGGCTACGACGTTGTGGTCGCACAATCGGGGGAGGAAGCACTGCAGCTCGCGGCGGACGCGGACGGTTCGTTCGACCTCCTCGTGAGCGACGTGGAAATGGGCGAACTTTCGGGGCCGGAGCTTGCCGCGTCGCTACAGGGTGCGAATCCCGCGCTGCGCGTCCTGCTCACGTCGGGAACTGCCGACGAGTCAGTGGCGAGCGAGCTCATTCCCGGCACGGCCGCGTTCCTGCCCAAGCCGTTTCGCCCGAGCGCGTTGATCGACCGCGTGCACGACCTGCTCGCGCGCCGCTAGCGACTCAACTGTTGAGCTGCGGCTCGAAGCGGTAGCCAACGCCTCGCACGGTCTTGATCCACTTCGGGTGATCGGGATCAGCTTCAATCTTCGCGCGCAGGCGGCGAATGTGCTCGGTGACCGTTGCCTCGTTCTGCCACTCGCTCGACGAAGCCCAGACGTGCTCGAGGAGCTGGGCACGCGTGTACACCTGGCGAGGAGTCGTGGCGATGAAAGAGAGAAGCGAAAACTCCTTGGACGTGAGGTCGAGCAACTCGCCCGCGAGTCGCACCTCATGAGTGTTCTCGTTAATCTGCAGATCGCCGTAACTGATGTCGGGGGCCTCGATTTGGTGCTGGCGAGTGTTGACGCCGGAACGGCGCAGCACCGTCTCGATCCTCGCCGACACCTCGCCGAGGGAGAACGGCTTGACGATGTAGTCGTCGGCTCCGAGCTTGAGTCCGGCGATGCGCTCGGTTTCGAGTCCCCGACCCGTGAGAAAGATGACCGGCACGTCGCTGATGAGGCGGAGTTCTCGCAGCACCTCGCGTCCGTCCTCGCTGCCGAGGACGATGTCGAGCAGGACGAGATCAGGCTCGTTCGCAGAAGCAGAGGAGAGCGCGCCTCCGCCGTTCGAGGCGACGGCTACCTGATATCCCTCGTTAGAGAGGAATTTCTCGAGCAACCGGGTGATCTCCTGGTCGTCGTCTACAACGAGAATCTTGGTCATCGCGACGAGCCCCTTTGAGTGGAGAAGACGGCAGCCCCTGCACGGCGAGGATATGTCCGCATGCGTGCCATTCTAGGAAGTTCCCTTGGCGTGGGCGTACGTCTGCGTAAGGAATTCTGGGGATGAACTTCGCATCGTACGAACGAAAAACGTGGAGAGGATCTAGTTCGACGCGGCCCCTTGGACGCCACCTTTAAGGTGGCGGATCATGGTTCCTCTCTCCGTCCTCGACCTCGCGACGGTCGCCAGTGGCTCAACTCCCGCCCAGGCCCTGCGAGAAACGACGGAGCTGGCGGTCACCGCTGAGCGCCTCGGTTACCGGAGGTTCTGGGTCGCCGAGCACCATGCGATCGCCGCCGTCGCGAGTTCCGCGCCCGCGGTGCTGATCGCCCATCTGGCGAACGCGACCACGACCATGCGTGTGGGTGCGGGCGGCGTGATGCTGCCAAACCACGCGCCGCTCGTCGTCGCCGAACAGTTCGCCACGCTCGAAGCGCTCCACCCGGGCCGCATCGATCTCGGCATCGGACGGGCACCCGGCACCGACCACGTGACGGCCCGGGCGCTTCGACGGAGCGCGGACCTCAACGCGACCCACTTTCCCGACGACGTTGTCGAGCTCATTCGCTACCTGTTGCCGAGCGAGAGCCCACAGCACCCCGCACCGGTCCCGGGCAGCGGGTATCTCCCCGAGGTGTGGTTGCTCGGCTCGTCCACCTTCAGCGCGCAGCTCGCCGGAATGCTCGGGTTGCCGTTCTCGTTCGCCTATCACTTTGCCCCCGCACTTCTCGACCAGGCGGTCGAGAGCTACCGCTCGAACTTCGAGCCGTCATTGTTGCTGAGCGAGCCGCACCTCATGATTGCGGTCTCGGTCATCTGCGCGCCAAGCAACGAGGAGGCCCGCTTCCTCGCGGGATCGAGCGCGCTCAACATCCTCCAGCGCTCAACCGGCCGAGTCGGGCTCCTGCCGTCGCCCGACGAGGCGGCTCGCTATGAATACAGCGTCGCCGATCGCGCGATCATCGACGAAGCCATGGCCTCGCACGTGATCGGAGATCCCGATGCGGTGCGCGCCGAGCTCGAAGGTCTCCTCGCGCGCACCGGCGCCGACGAGCTAATGCTCTCGACTCGGGTCCACGACTTCGTCGTTCGCGAGCGCTCGTACGCGCTCGTCGCGGAGAGCTGGAATCGAGCGAGCGAGGACGTCGGCGCGACAGGTGCGTCGTAGTCCGTATGAATGCGGCGCAGAGTCTCCTTCGCCGCGTGACGTGGGAGGACTCTCGGAGTCGATGCTCGGGGAAGTAGGAATTTTATTTCCTTCTTAGGCACTGCCCACCGCGTCTTCACGAAGAGACTCCAGGATGGGTCCACGAGCAATGTGATCTCTACCCCACGTAGTAGAAGGAGTTTGTATGGAAATTGATTGGAACGACGAGTCGGAAGAGACCTCCGCCTCGACCGAACCCGTAGAGGAGCCGACTCCTCACGAGGAGCAGCCGGCCGCCGCGGCATCGACGCCGTCGGCCGCCCGCCGGGTTTCGATCGACCGCCGAGGCTTTTACATGACATATCTATCTGCGTTTGCCGCGGTCCTCCTGGTCTTTGCCATCGCGGGTGTCGGCTTCGTCTTTGGCCACTGGGTCGACAAGCCCACGACGCCCCTTATCCAAAGCCCGGCCTACGCGCGCACGGGACTGCCGTCGGGCAACTCCGGCGGGTTCGTCATTCCCAACTACGGCGGCGGATCCAACACCGTCCCCTCACCCGCGTTCGGCGTACCCACTCCTTCGAGCGGCAGCACGACGAGTGACCCCAGGGCGGCGAAGATCGCGAAGTCGGTCGACCCGGGTCTTGTTGACATCAACACCAACATCTCCTACCAGAGCGCGACCGCCGCAGGAACCGGCATGATCCTGACCTCGAATGGCTACGTCCTCACGAACAATCACGTGATCGAGGGCTCGACGTCCATCACCGCGCGCGACGTCGCGACCGGTAAGACCTACACCGCGAAGGTCGTTGGCTACGACCTCACCAAGGACATCGCCGTCTTGAAGCTGGAGAACGCCTCGGGGCTCTCGACGGTGTCCATCGGCAACTCGAACGACGTGAAGGCCGCCGAGCAGGTTGTCGGCATCGGCGACGCCGGCGGGGTCGGAGGAACGCCGAGCTACGCCGCGGGCACGATCATCGCCACGAATCAGTCGATCACGGCCAACAGCGACGAGAACCCGACGGGTTCTGAGGCTTTGAGCGGGCTCATCGAAACGAACGCGCCCATCCAACCGGGCGACTCGGGTGGCCCCCTCGTTACGACGAGCGGCAAGGTGGTGGGCATGGACACCGCCGCCGCGCAGAACGGCGGCGAGTTCGGCATCAGTCAGAGCACCCCCGCGGCCCAGG
>JBAUSF010000188.1:0-10204 GCA_049581565.1 Acidimicrobiales bacterium | reverse complement strand
ACCTGGCGCTCGGCCATGCGTTCGATGACCTCGACCGCGGGGCGGCCGAGGTGCAGCGCGAATTCACGAAAGAACGGCTGGCTGGAGACCGGCGACACCCCGGACAGTGCGGCGAGCTCGCCGTAGAGATAGTGGGCCCCTCGCGCGCAACGGGTCGCGACTTCGCGGAGGCCGTACGTGCCGAGCCAGCCGAGCTGGATGGCGGCCGTGACCGCCATCAGTGTCTGGTTGGTGCAGACGTTCGACGTCGCCTTCTCGCGGCGAATGTCCTGCTCTCTCGCGCGAAGGGTCGTGACGAACGCGCGCCGATCGCTCGAGTCAACCGTCTCGCCCACGATGCGCCCGGGAAGGCGGCGGACCTGATCCTCGCTGCACGCAAACAGTCCGAGGTAGGGGCCGCCGAAGGAGAGCGGCGTCCCAAAGGCTTGACCCTCACCGACAAAGACGTCGGCGCCCCACTGGCCGGCGGTCTTCAAGACGCCCGCGGCGACAGGATCGGCGCCCACCACGAACAGCGCCCCTTCTCTTAGCGCGAGCGACTTGGCGGTCGTGAGGTCTTCGAGGACGCCAAGGTAGTTGGGGTACGCCGCGACAACCGCGGCGGCACCTGAGACGTCGACACTGTCCCAGTCGGTGACGCCGTCGCGCAGCGGTACGACCACGATCTCGTGGCCCGTACCACGAGCGAACGTGCGCGCCACGTGGCGCCAGTGTGGGTGAATACCCGCAGAGATCACCATCTTCTGGCGACCCGTAGCACCGCCCGCCATGTTGAGCGCCTCGACGAGCGCGGTCGCGGCGTCATAGAGCGACGCATTCGGAATCGGAAGCCCGCTCAGCCGCGACACCAGGGTCTGGTACTCGAAGATCGCTTGCAAGACTCCCTGGGCGACTTCGGGTTGGTACGGGGTGTAGGCCGTCACAAACTCCGAGCGGCTCGCGAGCGCCTTCACGACGGCGGGGACTTCATGGTCGTACGCGCCGCCACCAGCGAAACACGTCATCGCAGTGGCCTTGGCCGTATTGACGCTCGTGTAGCGCGAGAAGATCGCCGCAACGTCGGGCTCACTCAGCCCGGGGTCGATGGAAAGGCCGTTCGCGAGTCGCACCGCCGCAGGAATGTGGGCGAAGAGATCATCGAGGGAGTCCATCCCGAGAAAGGCCAGCATCGAGGCCACGTCTTCCTCGGTGTGCGGCAGATAGTCAGCCATCAGGATTCCTTCTGCACGAACGGCAGCGCCGCAACGCTCGCTGCGATCTCACGGCCGCGCAGCATCACCGTCACGGGCTGGCCCGGCGCGAGGCCCGGTTCGAGGAGCCCCATGCCGATGCCGTGACCGAGGACCGGGGAGAAGTTGCCCGAGCTCAAGGTGCCGACCACGTCGCCCTCGACGAGCACGTCGGCGCCATCGCGCAGCGGCTTTCGATCGGTCGTCGCGACACCCGTCAGCAGTCGAGCCACGCCGCGTTCTCTCTCTTGTTCGACGGCCTCGCGGCCTCGAAAGTCCTTCTTCCACCCGAGCACCCATCCGAGCCCGGCCTCGAGCGTCGTTGACTGGAGCGTCAGCTCGTGCCCGTAGAGCGGCAGCGCCGCCTCCAGGCGAAGCGTGTCGCGCGCACCGAGCCCGGCCGGCATGATGTCGGCTGCGACCAGCCCACGCAAGATCCCTTCGGCGACGTCGTTGGGTGCCGCGATCTCGAGTCCCGCCTCGCCGGTGTAGCCGGTGCCGGCGACGCGGACTTCCACGCCGCGGTAGTCGAAACGCTCGACGCGAAAACGTCCCACGTCGCCGAATCGGGGATCGACTGTCGCCGCCTTCGCGCGGGCGTTCGGACCCTGGACGGCGAGCACGCAGCGTTCGAGGGTGACGTCGCGCCCCGGAAGGGCCGAGGTAACGCCTTCGGTGTTGGAGGCGTTCGGCATCACGTCAAACTCATTGTCGCCAACCCACCAGACGATGATGTCGTCAACGACGAAGCCGTCGTCGGTCAAGAGGTGCGTGTACTGGGCGCGTCCGGGCGCGACCTTGTCGAGGTCGTTCGTCAAGGTGTTCTGGAGGATCTCGAACATGTCGGGTCCGTCGCACCGCACGGTGCCGAGATGGCTCACGTCAAAGACGACCGCGTCGCGTCGACAGGCGAGGTGCTCGGCGACGGTACCCGTCTCGTACTGCAGGGGCATCTCCCATCCGCCAAATGGCACGACCTTCGCGCCGAGCTCGACGTGAAGGTCGTAGAGGTACGGACGGCGATCGGTCATGGTCTCCTCAGGCAGCTCGTTTGTCCACGATATCGAGATCGTGTTGGCGGAGCAGCGCGTGAAAGTCACGCTGGTACACAACGAGGAGAGGGATTTCGGGATAGAGCGCGCGGAAGCGTCGAACCTTGCGATTCTTCTTCGTCACGAGTCGCTGCGCGAGGACCGTGAGCTCGATGAAGAGGTGCCGTTCAGGAAGGTAGAAGTCGGGACGAAACCCGCGCACCGGCGTGCCGAGTTCGTTCCAGTCGAGGGGAAACTCGAGCGGTTCGTAGAGCCACTCGTGGCCGTAGAGCGTGAGTAGTTGCGAGAAGAGCCGCTCGCTCGGATGAGCAAACGACTGGGCCGAAGCGGTTGCCACGCTCGGGTGGCGACGACGGGAGTCGTCGCTCATCGACGGAAACGTCACGCCGTGGCGGCCCCCTTCTCCGACTTTGACAGCTCTGATTCGCGAAGCGTGCTCGTAAGTTCGGCGACCACGTTGGCAAGGGGCACGATGTTAAAGACGCCCTGTCCCCCACGAAGAAGGTCTACGAGCTCGCCGTCGTTCGCGGCGAGCACGGAACCCGAGTCCGAGAGCACGAGGCTGCTCGCGGCGAGATCGGCGCCGAGGGAGGCGCGCAGGCACTCAACGGCCTGGCGCGCACGAGTGAGAGAGACGCCCGAGGTGAGCAGCGACTTGATGACCTTCACTTCCAGCACGTCGCTGTAGGAGTAGCTCCGCTTCGATCCGCTGCCCGATGCGGGTGTGATCGACGGCGTCACGAGTCCCGTGCGTGCCCAGTAGTCCAACTGGCGATACGTCACCCCGCTCAGGCGACAGACCGTCGGTCCGCTAAATCCGAAAGTTGTCTGTTCTCTCATCCGTACTTCCTCCCGACCGAGGCTTGTCCACACTATCTCGATGGACTACACGAGTGTAGTTAGTCCGAGTCTATCCAGCGAAAAGGTCGGGACGCCCGAGAAATGGCGAAGAGGCTTCGGCGTGCAGTCGAGTGGGGATCCGGCCCGCTCGGCGGGCCAAATAGCCCGCTCGCACCGCGTCGCGCAGGGCTTCAGCCATGAGCACGGGCTCGAGCGCTCGGTTCATCGCCGACGCCGCGAGGACTCCGTCACAGCCGAGTTCCATCGCGAGCGCTGCGTCCGAGGCCGTCCCGACGCCGGCGTCCAGCAGCACGGGCACGCTCAGGCGCTCGGTGATCAGAGAGATCGCGTGGGGATTGCGTATGCCAAGCCCCGAGCCGATCGGCGAGCCGAGCGGCATCACCGCGACGCAGCCCACCTGTTCGAGGCGCTGGGCAACGATCAGGTCGTCCGAGGTGTACGCCCAGACCTCAAAGCCGCGACGCACCAGCTCCTCGGCGGCGAGGAGTGTCTCGGTCGTGTCAGGAAGCAGCGTGACATCGTCGCCAATGACCTCGAGCTTGACGAGCGGCGTCGAAAAGGCCTCCCTCGCGAGTTCGGCCACCTTCAGCGCCTCTTCGGCACTGAAGCATCCCGCGGTATTGGGTAGAAGCGTAATGTTGCGACGCGCCAAGAGGTCGTAGATCGAACCCTCGACGCTCGGATCCACCCGGCGCAGCGCGACCGTGGCGATCGTGGACTCTGAGGCGAGCAGCGAGGCTTCGAGCACGTCCAGTGAGCGAAAACCGCCCGTGCCCACGACCAGGCGAGAACTCGAGGTCAGCGATCCGACTTGAAAGAGTTCTCCCACGAAGACCAGCGTACCGATCAATTACCTTCACTAGGCTTGACGGGTGCAACCGGTCGTCGCCTTATCTATCGCTGGTTCCGACTCGGGCGGTGGCGCGGGAATTCAGGCTGATATCCGTTCGATGAATGCCTTTGGCGTCTTTGCCACCACGGCGGTCACCGCGATCACGGCCCAGAACACGGTCGGCGTCGACGCCATTGTGAACATCGAACCCGACGTCGTCGAGGCCCAGGTCCGCTCGGTCGTGACGGACTTTGACGTGCGCGCGACCAAGACCGGCATGCTCGCCCAAGCGAGCACCGTGCGACGGGTCGGTGCGCTCGCGCGCGAGGGCCTCCTTCCCCACCTCGTCGTCGACCCGGTGCTCGTCGCCACGAGCGGTGACGCCCTCATGGCAGAAGGGGGCATCGAGGCTTACCAGTACGACCTCTTCCCCTTCGCCGAGATCGTGACGCCCAACCTGAGGGAAGCGGCCGTTCTATGCGGGGTCGATGCGCGCGAGATACAAAGCATTGACGACCTCGAAGCGCTCGCGCGCACCCTGCTCGCGATGGGACCTGCCTACGTGCTCGTCAAGGGCGGCCACTTCCTTCACGGGCCGCACTCGGATCGGTCCCCCGATCTGCTCCTCAGCCGCGACGAGCTCGTCGTGTTGGACGGTCCGAGAGTCGCGACCTCGAACGATCACGGCACCGGTTGCTCGTTGTCGTCGGCACTCGCGGCGGGACTCGCACTCGGGCGCACGGCGTACGACGCGACGCGCGACGCGAAGTCCTTCGTCCTCGCCGCGCTCGAAGGTGGCGCCACCTGGCGCCTCGGAGAAGGGCGCGGGCCGATCGACCACTTAGGATGGGGTGAGTGACCGAAGTATCCGGGCAGTCCCCAGCGCCCAAGCCCCCCCTGACTACCACAACCAGTTTGTGGCCGGCCGGCGCGATTCTCGGTCTCGCAATCTTGATGCTGGGGGTGTTTCTCCTCGTCAACTTCCTCACGAGCAAGGGCGTCGTCCCGCCTCCTACGACCGTGCCGGTCGTCGTGGGCGGCCTCGCTCGCAACCCCGATCCGGGACCGGCGCTGACGTACTGCCTCCAGGGCCAGGAGGTCCCCTCCAATCTCGACAGCGCCTTCGTCGTGCCCGTCGACACGGTCCCGCGCCGCGGCGCCAACACCCCCGACCTCGGAGCCGGGGAGTTCGACTGCTACGAGCCCATGACCACCACGAACGCGAGTGGTGGCGCGGTCATCACGTTCTTCAACTCCGAGCTCGGAGCGCGCGGGTGGAGTCTGTTCTCAACGGCCGCGAGCAACGGCCATCCCCAGTCGCTCTTTCAAAAGGCAGGCAGTGACGGTTTCTACTGGGAGATCGGCATCACCGTCACGAAGTCAACCTCGACGCGCACCAACTGGACCTTCGAGATCTACCAGAACTCCGATACCGTCTAGTCGGCCGCGGCGACCAGCTCCTTCTCGGGCACCGACACCTCACGCGTCACGCTCGCCCAGAGCGCCAGGTTGAGCGGATAGATGATGTAACCAATTCGCGTCGCCGTCGCCACGCAGATGAGTACGAGAAACGACACACTCAATACGCAGAGCAGACGCGACAGCGTGAGAGGCCAGTGCCGACGCAGGTACCTCGTCAAGAAGTAGCCACCGATCAAGAACGTGACGGGCGCGAGCACGTGGCCGAGCACCGGCAGCCACGTCGTGAGGATGTGCCCGGGCAGTGCGCTCGCCGCGGGCGAGGTCACGCCCGAGAGTCCGAGTGGGAATGCAAAGACGTTCGACATGAACGCTCCGGGCGCGTGGAAGATGAACGGCACGGTGGTCACCGTGATGATCGCCACAATCCACGCGAGCACTCGTTTCCAGGTCGCGCGACCTTCCTTGTCGCGCGCCACGAGCAGCGCACCCGCGGCCATCGGCCACGCGGTGAGCTTCATGGCGCCTGCGAGCCCGAGGCTGATCCCCGCGAGGTTGCTCTGTCGACGCTGCAGCGCCACGACGCCGAGCAGCATGAGCGCGAGGATCGGCATATCGTCCCCGCCGGTTGACAGAAAGAGCGCACCGGTCGGCAACGCGAGCAGAATTTGAGCGACACGGATCTTCTGCTTTCGCGAAGCGCGAAGGAGCGCGAGTGCCCACCCGCTCGCAATGAGCGTCATGATCGTCATGATGATGCGCGCATCGGTAAGGCCCTTGCCCTTGTGGTCGATCGCCGACGGCAGACCGAAGATGCCCATCAAGGGGAAGTACGGGAAGAAGGACTCAAAGGCGGGCAGACCGCGAATCTCGTTCACCACGCGGCCGTGATCGTCGTAGGCGCGGTACGGGTCCTTTCCTTTCGCGATCAGCCCACCCGCGCGCGTGATCACTCCGACCTCGGGTTGGGCGTGACGCCAGTGCGCTTCGAGACCGAGCGGGACGAAGACAGCACCGATGAGCACGGCCCCGAGCAGCACCAGTCGAACGAGGTGCTCTTTGCGTAGCACCCGTCGACCGAGCACGAACGCAACGAGGGCGACCAGCGCGTAGGGGCCGCACGTCAGGTAGCCCCACTGCCACTGCGCACCCTGCGTCGACGTGAGTCCGAGCACGAGGGCGAACACGGCCGATGCCGCGTAGAGCACGCCATCACTGGTGAGGGCGCCGAGCGAAACCCACCACGAGCTGATGCGCTCTCGCGCGTGGACCGAATGCGCCAGCATTACGTCAAGTGTACCGAGGGATCGGCTTCGGGCCTCGATTCGCGTTGCTCGCCGTGGGGCCTCGCGCGGCGAAGCGGTGCGCGCGTTTCGGGCGGCACGGGACCGAGCAGAAAGCGCTCGATCATGCGAACGCAGACCTTCGGTTGCTCTTTCAGCACGCCGTGCGATGCGCCGGGAATGACGGCCAGCTGCGCTTCGGGGATCGCTTCGAACATCGCGACCGTGTGCGTGAGCTGGGCGACGTCGTCGTCCCCGGACATCACGAGCACGGGCACCACGATCGCCCGTAGATCGTCGACGGACATGGTCGGCTGGGTCTTCACCAGCTCGAGCGACTTCTGCACGACGACCGAGGCGTGTTCGATACCGTCGGGAGAATGCTGAGAGAAGTCGACGGCGAACTCCGCGAAACCTTCGCTCTCGGGCGTGAAGTCGTCGAGCGGCACGAGGCCGTCGTAGTGAAAGTTGGCGCCCACCACGACGACCCGACGCACGAGGTCCGGCCGACGCTGCGCGACAATGAGCGCGACGTTGCCCCCGTCACTGTGGCCGAGCAGATAGACGGCGCGATCGAGCTCTTCGATGAAGGCGATCGTTTCACTGGCCATCTCGTCGTAGCTGAATGGCTCGTCGGTGTCGGCCGTGCGACCGTGTCCGCGACGATCGAAGGCCGCGAGGACAAACTGCTCTTTCAGATACGGCCCGACGGCTCGCATCATGCTCGCACTGTCGCTCAGTCCCCCGTGCAGGAGAACGAGCGTCCGGCCCTTCTTCTTGGGCATCTTGACCCACGTGGGATGGCCGTTGAGGAGGATTCGAGTCACCTTGGAAATCGTATTGCGTCGTGAGGTACGTCACCGCGTTTGTAGTCTTTCGTCATGCGCGCTTACGTCCTTCACGAACAGGACGGTCAACTCACCATGGAGGTGACCGACTGGCCGCTCACCGCTCACGACGGTGATGACGTGCTCGTGAAGGTCGAGTACTCGGGCGTCAACTATAAAGACGCCTTGGTCGCGATCGCACCGAGTCGCGTTCGACGCGTCGTACGGCTCGTCGGAGGGGTCGACGCCGCCGGGATCATCGAAGCGGCACCGCCCAACACCTACCGAGTTGGCCAACGCGTCGCGGTTCACGGCGGGGACCTCGGTGTCGGTCGCGATGGGGGCTTCGCCACGCATCTCTACTGCCCCGCGCGCTTTGTCTCTCCCCTACCCGAGACGATCTCGACCCGCGACGCCATGGTCATCGGCACGGCCGGCTTCACGGCGATGGCGAGCGTGCTCGCCCTGGAGGACCGCGGGCTCGCGCTCGGAGCGACCGTCCTCGTGACGGGTGCGACCGGGGGTGTTGGCTCCCAGGCGATCACCTACCTCGCGTTGCGCGGCTACGAGCCCGTCGCCTCGACCGGCTCGCCTGCGGAGACCGACTGGCTGAAGGAGCGCGGCGCCGTGCGCGTTATCGGACGCGACGAGGTGAGCGACCGACCGGGACGGGTGCTCGCGAGCGAGCTGTGGGACGGCGCGGTCGACTGCGTGGGCGGGAACACGCTCGCAGAGATCCTGCGGTCCCTTCGATACGGAGCGGGCGTTGCCGCGAGTGGGCTGGTCGCAAGTGCCGAGATCGCCACGACGGTCTACCCCTTCATCACCCGCGGGGTGGCTCTGCTCGGCGTCGACGCCGTCGAGGCGACCGCCGCGACGCGCGGGCGCGTCTGGCGCGCGCTCGGCGAGATCGCTCCGAAGGTTGATTTCTCCGAGTTCGTCGACCGCGAGATACCGCTCGAAGGGCTCGATCGAGCCCTCGACGACGTCCGACGATCGGCGACGCGCGGTCGGATACTCGTGTCGCTCGCCGAGTGATCCAGGGACGTTTGTTGGAGGACGGTTAGTAGAAGGGGCTCAGCCAGAGCTGGCCCTCGTTACAGGGCTGTAACGGATACTGCGGAGTGACGGGTATCGCCGCCCCGCCCTTGTCGAACTGCACGCTCACGGTCACCGCGTTCTCGCACGCCGTCGTGCCGGACGAGACGTCGGAGTACGCAAGAGAGAACGTAGCGGTGCCGCTCTGTTGAATCGTCAGCGCCTTCGGCGCGGCGTTCGCCTGAGCCGTCAGGAACTGAAAGCTATTCCCCGTCGAAGGTACGTCGACCTGCGCACTCACGAGGACGGCCCCGAGTCGGTTCTGCAGCGTCAGGATTGGCCAGCCCTCGAGCCTGCACGAACCAGTCGTCGTCTTCGTCACCGTGATCGTCGCGTAAATGGTGCCCGCGGCACCCTCGCCCTCGTTGTAGATACCCGTGAAGTCGTTCGCGAGACACGTGTCACTGGCGAGGGTCGTACTCGTGGTCGTACTCGTGGTCGTTGACGTGGTCGTCGTGGTCGTCGTCGTGGTCGTCGAGTTGGAATTAATCTCGTGTCGGCTCAGCGCCAATATCGCTACGAAGGCGACGAAGAGGGCGACCGCTATCAGCCCCCGCCTCACGTGCCAAAGTCCTCGGGGCGCACCTGGTCGAGAAACTCACGCAGCTGCGCGACGAGGTCGGCCTCGTTCGGCGGTTCGACGTCGCTGTACTCCTCGTCGTCTTCGTCGTAGGCCAACTGCATGATCTTGCCCTCGTTGGCCATGAGGTCGTCGCTGACGAGAATCGGCGAACCCACCCGCAGCGCCAGGGCGACGGCGTCGCTCGGACGAGAGCTGACGATGATCTCGTCACCGCTTCGCACGAGACGCAAGTTCGCGTAGAACGTGTTGTCGACGAGCTCGGTGATCTCAACCGAGAACACCTGTGCGCCCAGCGCGTCGATGACGTGGCCGAGCAGGTCGTGGGACATGGGTCGAGGTGCTTGGACGCCCTGGAGGGCGTAGGCGATCGCCGCCGCTTCGGGTGCACCGATGAAGATGGGCAGCACGCGCTCTCCTCCCACCTCTTCGAGCAGCAGCAGCGGCGTCGAGGTTCCCACGTCTACGCGAACGGCTCGCAGGACTACCTCAATCATGCTTCCAGCCTAGACCCGGAGTTCCGAATAAAGGGCGTCTAGCTCTGCAGATAGTCGTGGAGTTCGCGTTCGACGAGGACGCTCCGCAGCGCTGCCACCTCACGGGCGACGTCAGCTGTGATGGCCCGCACCTGATCATCCGAGTACCCCATGGCACCTTGGCGCAGGGGCACCGTCAAATCGTCAACAACGCTGATTTCGCGCTCGGCGATCCGCCGAAGCGGTCCGAGCAGACGCGCGTCGACCCCCCTCGCGAGCAGCGCGCGCGAGTGCGCGGCGACGCGAACGTCAAGCGCGCTAAAGCACGTCTCGCCGTCGACGACCACGCTCGAGACCAGACCCAGCGCGTGCAGCTGATTGAACTCTTCGGGGCTGAGACCGGTCGTCGCGAGCAGATCGTTCGCCGAGAAGAACTCTTTCACCCGCGAAGGGTTGCCCACGTCCTCGACGATGTCGATGTCGATGTCGGATTCGTACGTCGCCTCGGTTGCATCACTCCCGTCGCCGACGACGGTGAGCGCTGGGC
>JBAUSF010000187.1:0-2869 GCA_049581565.1 Acidimicrobiales bacterium | reverse complement strand
CCACCTTCTCACTCAATCGAAGATCCACGTCACTCCTCGACCCGAATGGCCTCTTCGGGGCAGGCCGCGGCTGCCGCTCGCGCCCGGTCCTTGTCCCTGAGAGGAACGAATCCATCGTTTAGCACCTGGGCGAAGCCGAACTCGTCGATAGCAAAGACCGACGGGCACGCGTCCGCGCACGCGCCAAAACCCGAACACTTGATCGGATCCAGAAATGCCTTCATCGGCCCTCCTTCTCACATGCCGACACCAAATCTTTGGTCGGTTCCTTCACGACCCAGTCGACGTAGCTCTTCGCCAAGTTCGCTGCACCATCGAGGAACGCGCACGCCCCGCGACCACGCAGCGACGTGCCCCATCGAGTCAGATTGGTTCGCGACTCCAGGCTCGCCCCTTCGTCTCGGTCGAGCGCCAAGGCGTCAGCGATCGCCACCGTTCCCTTGTCACACACGCCACATTGGTGGGACGACTCGTTGGCGTACCAGCGCGCGAGCCTCGCCACGACTTCGACAACCGGCTCGTCATCTCCTAGCAACGTCACCGCGCCGCAACCAACGCCGGTGCCCTCGGCGCGCACCGCGTCAAAGCACCAGGTGACGTCGAGCAGTGAGGCTCGCGAGACGCCGTTAAACCAACCACCGGAAAGTACGCCCGATATCTCGCCACTCGGACCCTCGGCACAGACCCGCACCACTTCAGACAGAGTGAGTCCAAAGGGCACTTCGTACACTCCGGGTCGACAACACGCACCGCTCAACGTCACGAGCGTCGTACCGGGGGATGAGGTGGTCCCGAATTCGCGGTATCGCTGAGCTCCGTGTCGCGCGATCCAGGTAGCGTGCGCCAACGTTTCAACGTTTGCCACCAAGGTGGGGCGGCCATCGACCCCAGATTCGAAGGGACGCGGCGGCTTCGCGAGGGGCAGCGCCGGCCCACCGTTGATCGAGCGACACGCGGCGGACTCCTCACCAGCCACGTAGCGAGGCGACACTTGATGCACTTCGACAGACGACACGACGCTTGGCCATTCGGCCAACGCCGCATTGACCGCTCGCACGGTCTCACCGTGCGAGAGGTAGAGCACGCACCGTTCGGCGCCGACCGCCGCAGCCGCAATCAAGAGGCCGTCGATCACGGCGTGAGGACGATTGGTGAGCAGCCAGCGGTCCTTCAAGGATGACGGTTCGCCCTCCTCCCCGTTCGCTACGACGACGCGCGGACCGGCTCCCGCACGGACCGCACGCCACTTCACGTGCGCGGGAAAGCCGGAACCCCCGCGACCGCGCAAGCCCGCCAGTTCGATCTCGTCGATGAGACCATCCACCGCGACTGGCGCGTAGGTACCCAATGCCAACTCCTCATCGAGCGTCAGCGGTCGTGATCCCGACTCGCCGATCACGAGTCGGGGGATGATCCCGGGATATGTGCCCGCGCAGTGCGTCTTCACCCTCGTACTCCACCGACGAGAGACTCCGCGAAAAACGAGACCGCTTGGTCCAAGTCGACGACGTCCGCGTACTTGGCGTCCATGTCGAAGAGATTCGCTTCGTGGGGGCCCGCGTGCCGGTCACCGACGCACGAGGCGGGCACGAACGTGGCGTAGCCCGCACTGCAGGCATCCACGACCGTCGCGCGAACACAACCTGATGTCGTCGCCCCGACGACAGTAAGGGTGTCAACGTCGAGGACGGCGAGCGTTGCGGCCAATCCCGTGCCGGAGAATGCCGACGCGGCCCGCTTCACGACGAGCGGTTCAGAGTCCAGTCGCTCGAGCCGAGGATCGATGTTGATGGCGGGACTGCCTTCGACCATGCACCGCAACGCTGGCATTTTACAGAGCCAAACGCAACCCTCCGTGAGATCCGCGCCGAAAGCAATTGTCGTGAAGATAACCGGATGACCGTTCAGACGGGCGAGGCGCAGCAGTTCCCGGGTCCCCTCAACGACCGAATCCAGATCACAGCCGGTCGGCCATGCCTCGTCCGTGAAGCCGAGTGCCAGGTCGACAACGAGCAACGCCGGACGCCGACCGGTTTGAAGTCGCCCGCCGATGCCCTGGCGCTCATAGCGCTGGCGGGCATCATCGATCCAGTTGAGCTCGGCCATATCAGAATGCTGCTTTCATGAGAGAGTCGTCAACACCCGCGTTGGTCGGTGCCATCCTCCGCGAATCGACGCCAACGGCGCACTCGTGAACTCCTCGCACAGCGCCTTTACGAGCGACATCGCACGAAGAACCGAAGGACTGATCGTTGGTTGATGCCATTCGCGATTAGGCCTTATCGAAGCTGAGCGCGGGCCAGTCGCCCGGCGCCGCCTTCATCATGTCGAGGTAGAACTGAAGCAGGTTACGCTGAACACCTTCCTCGTAGCGGGTCCAGTAGACCTTTCCCGGGCCGGCCCAGTCATCCACGGGATGACTGATGCCGATGCCGGGAAGTCCCATTTGATAGTTGAGCTTGAAGTCCAAGACCTCGGCGGACGTCGATCGGCCCGTGCGAGCCACGGTGATCCACGGTTCAGTGTCGTCCATCTCGAACGCTCCCCCCATGGAGAAGGTCCCGAGGCCCGCGGTGTAGGAGCGTTCCTTCTCTTCGTCCGTCATGTTCTTGTACCCGCAGAACCAGTTCCAGATCTCAAGCTTTCCCTCGCTGACCGGTTGCCAGGTTCGAATCGTGAGCACTGCCGTCGGAGCATGGTTCGCGCCGTCCTCGGTCATCGGCAATGCGAGGATGGAAAAGTTCGGAAACACGTTGCCAACGAACACGCGAGACCGCCGAGCGGCCTCGAGTTGGTGCTCGCTGATACGTCCGGTGTTAAACGTCTTGGTTAAGCGTTCGGGGAAGCCGAAGAACTTAGGCCCCGGTTC
>JBAUSF010000186.1:0-1696 GCA_049581565.1 Acidimicrobiales bacterium | reverse complement strand
GCTCGAGGCTCAAATATTTGCAGGCACAAATAATTCCTCCGGGAGTACTCTGTGATAGATTGTGCGAAAT
Source organism: Acidimicrobiales bacterium (assembly GCA_049581565.1). Classification (GTDB taxonomy): domain Bacteria; phylum Actinomycetota; class Acidimicrobiia; order Acidimicrobiales; family RAAP-2; genus RAAP-2. The sequence continues at coordinate 1,626 of JBAUSF010000186.1, read as the reverse complement.
ATCGATCCACACCGTCTGAAACAGCACGTATCTCCGATTTGATGTCGCTGTTCCCATCCGGTACCAGGTCGGTATTAGAGATTGGAGCAAGGGATGGCTACATCTCAGAGCTTCTGGTTAAGCGTTTCCCTCAAGTGGTTGCGCTGGACATTACCCCGCTGGAGTTAGAGATCGCGGGCGTCCTCCCCGTACAAGCCAGCGTTGTAACCCTACCATTCCCGGACGATAGCTTCGATGCCGTGCTGTGTGCCGAGGTGCTGGAACACGTACCGCAGTTGGAGATGGCTTGCTCGGAACTGGCGCGTGTTTCCAAACATGTCATTGTGGTGGGAGTGCCGTACAGGCAGGATACACGAATGGGCAGAACAACCTGTCAGAACTGTGGGAAGGCGAATCCACCATGGGGTCACGTTAACCAATTTGACGAGGAGAAACTAAGTTCTCTTTTCCCGGCGGCCCGGCCTGTTCAAACCCGGTATATAGACACTACACGGGGGCGTACGAATGAAATCTCGCGCTGGCTGCTGGATTATGCAGGCAATCCGTGGGGCAGCTACGATCAGGACGAGCCATGTGTCTTTTGTGGACACGAACTTGGACGCCCCGAGCCTCGCAATACGTGGCAAAAACTTTGCACGAAGCTTGCGGTGACCATAAACAGTGTTCAGGGACTGTTTGTCAAACCGCACGCCAACTGGATCCACATAGCTTTCGAAAAGCCGGGCCGTTAGCTCCGGGACCGCGAGATTCGGTGCTCCGGCAACAGCACTACATCACACGGTCGGAGACCTATCGGCTGCGGGGCGGGCTACGGCATTGCTGTCGAAGGTTTCTTTACCAAGCGGCAGCGTACCACCGCCGTTGTGAATTCGCGGGTTAGGCGGTTGTGCAAACGGCGCAACTTCCGGATCGGAACGGGTTCGAGCGACGTTAGCCGGAACGGACTACTCTCGACGAACTGCTCGAATCTTCGAATGGTAATCTGATTCAATCCCGCCGGCCACTTCTCCGCCTGCTTTGTGTGAAAGAGCAAATATTGTCCTACGCCCGACTCCGGGCACTGCGCAAGAAGCAGGCCGCTGGCCGCTGCGGGCCCAATAGTGAGTATTCTATACGTATCCCCGATGTACGCCCCTTTCTATCTGAATTGTCGCTCGGGCAACCCGCCGCTCCGGATTGGGGTACTCCTCGATACGAAAATCTTGCCGGCTTGGTTCGAGAGAGCGCTCGAGCAGATTGTTGACAGCAACTTTGCGCGCCTGGAATTGGCCGTTCTTAACGGCGACGCGCAGCGCAAGTCGACGGGCCAGCGGCGACGCCAGGGACTGCTCTTCACCTTGTATGAACGCTGGGACAACAGGCGTATCGCCGATTCGGAAGACCCCCTGAGGGGCGTCGATGGCAGCGCTTACCTGGAGAATGTGGAGTCGATCACAGTGACTCCCGTCACGAAGGGTGCCGTCCAACACTTTCCGGAAGATGCCATACGCCGCATTCGCGAGATGCGTCTCGACGTATTGGTCCGATTGGGCTTCAAGGCCCTCCGCGGAGAGATCCTCCAGGCGGCACGCTATGGCGTCTGGTCTTGGTCGGGCGGCGATAACGGGTACTGCGGCAGCCTGGCAT
>JBAUSF010000185.1:0-8516 GCA_049581565.1 Acidimicrobiales bacterium | reverse complement strand
ACACCGCGCGGATGCGCGCGACGAGCTCGCGAAGCCGATAGGGCTTCGTGACGTAGTCGGCGGCGCCGATCTCGAGTCCGAGCACGACGTCGACCTCGCTCGTGCGCGCGGTGACCATGATGACGGGAATGTGCGTCGTGTCGTGCAGCTCGCGGCAGTAGTCAATCCCTGATCCGTCGGGCAGCATGACGTCGAGCAGGACCAGGTCGGGCTTCGCGCTCGCGAGGAGCACCCGCGCCTCGGCGATGTTGGTCGCACCCACGACGACGAAGCCCTCGACGGAGAGTCCGACGTTGAGGGCGTCCTGGTAGCTTTCCTCATCCTCGACGATCATGATCACGTTGCGCCCGGGAAGGTCGACGGCGGCGGTCACGAGATCACGCGGGAATGGTGGCGAAGTGCGGCACGTTCGGCATCATCAAGGGGGCGGTGAGTTCGTAGACGTGCCACGAGATCAACCTAAAGAAGCTTGGTTACCGCAAGGTGAAAAGAGCGCGTCTCTATGGTGGTCAGCAGATGAAACATCCAACGGACCGCACAACAAACCATAAATTCTGTCTAAGTCTGGAGGGTGAAGCCCTCGTAGTCGGTGCCGCTCTTCAGGAAGCTGCCAACGCCGACGCAGTCGTTGGCCGTCGGGCAGTTGATGGCGTAGATGCCGCCGTCGACACCGACCGTTGTCCCGCCGGCGGGGAGCAACACCTTCGTGCCTCGCTGCCAGACGCCGTCGACCTCGCTCAACGTCAGGGCTTGATAGCTGCCCGTATTGTCGAGATACGCGCCGCTCGCCTGGCACCCGCCGACGGCCGGGCACGTGAGGGCGACGATGCCGCCGTTCGGTCCGCTCGAGACGCCGCCACTCGGCAGCGCCATCTCGACGGCGGGAGTCCACACGCCGTCTACCTCGTTGGCGAGAAAGCCTTGGTAGGCCCCGGCGCTGTCCTTGTACTGGCCTCCGACGGTGCAGTTACCGACCGCCGCGCAGGCGATCCCGTTGTAGCCAAAGAGAAAGGCGTGGGGATTCGCGCTCGCGCCTGCGGGCATAGCGAGCTCGGTTCCTCTCGCCCAGGAGCCGTTCGCGCCCGAGGTCGCCATCGCCTCGACGGCACCGGTGCTCGAGTTGAACGTCCCGAACGCGGCGCACGAGGAGTCCGGGAGGCACGTCACCTCGCTGAGCGACGCCCCGGCAAAGGCGCTCGCGGACGAGGGGAGCGCGAGCGAAACGCCATTTCGCCACGCCCCGCGCACCTGGCTCACGATGAGCCCCTCGGTGACGCTGTTCGCGTCGATGTACGAGCCAACGCCCACACAGTTGCCGACCGAGGAACACGCGAGCTGGGAGAAGGTGACGAAGGGGTTGAAGTTGGTCCTCTTGGCCATCGTGACTTCACTCGCGGCCGACCAGCGACCTCGAACTTCGGTCGCGACAAAGCCCTCGCTTCGCGGATAGGCGCGGTAGTCGTCGAAGTACTCTCCAACCGCGCTGCAGTTGTTCGGAGCCGAGCAGACAACGTCGCGCAGCTCCCCGGCCTGACCGTTGACGAGTGCGTTCTTCGGCAGCACGAGCGCGCGCGCCCGCTGCCACGTGCCGCCGTCTTCATTAACAGTGAGGGGAACGATGTTCCTCGCCGCGTCTTCGTAGTCGCCAACGGCGGCGCAGTTCCCCGCGACGCTGCACGAGACGCCGTAGATCGTGACCGCCGGATTGGGGCCGGCGCCGACGGGCGGCTGAATCGAGATCGGCGGCGCCCAGACGCCGTTCGTCTCGCCCACGATGAGTCCTTGGACGGCGCCCGAAGAGGCCGAGTAGTCACCGGCCGCGACACAGTTCCCAGCCGACGTGCAGGCGAGCGACGGAAGAAAGCCGTTCGGGATGCCCGTCGCGCCCTTGGGCAGAACCACTTCTTTCGCGTTCTGCCACGGCACCGCGACGGCTGACGCGGGGACCGCGAACACGAGGACGGCGAGCGTGCCGGCAACGACGGCCCCGCGCAATAACTTCATCGTTCGCACCTTACATTCGAGTCTTCGTGCCGGATCCGACACTTCCGTCACGGCGAACGAAGGTCCGACGCCGAGTTCAGTATAAATATTGTGCGACGCACCCCGGGGCTCGCCACGTGAGCTTTATGCGTTTCTTATCCCGGGTAGGGCTTCAGCACTTCGCTGGTCAAGAGCGCGGCGTCGCTGCTCCCCAGACGCGTGTAGTGACCGTCCTTCAGGTCCCACGCCCAGAGGGTGGCGGATACTTTCTTCCAGTGCCCGCTCACGCAGTTGGGGGTGCAGTCGTTCCAGCGCGCCTCGCCGGTCGCGTAGGCCGTCGGGCTGCCCCAGCTCGTCCAGTGCAGGTCGGTGAACTTCGCGTTGTAGTCGGCGCAGGCCACGACGTACGTGGTCGGCTTCGCGCCGTATTTGTTGGAGCAGCTGAGCACGATCTTCGCCGAGCTCGGCGCCGTGGCCTGGTGGTAGGAGAGGACGGTGAAGGCTGCTGCCGCGATGATAAGGATGGCGAGCAGTGAAAATGGAATGAGTCGACGCACGCGATAAGTGTAGGACGGCCGCGATTGGGTCGTAGTTCTTCGGCGACTACTTCGGGAGGTCGACGATCCGACACGGGATCAGCGAGTTCTCGTCGAGCCAGTAGCTCGCACAGACCCGGTGGTAGCCGTCGGCGATGAGGAGGTCGCGGTTCTTCTCGAAGCGTCCGCGAACGAGCAGGATCGGCGAGAGCTTGCGACCGTCGTGCACCTTCTGCAGGTCGCTCGCCACGTGCTTGTTGTCTTCTTCGAGCAACGCCAGGCGACTCGCTCGAAGGAGGTCCTTCGCCTGATAGGTGGTGGTCGGGGCGTGCTCGAGGAGCTTCACCAGCTTCGTGGCGAGCGACTTCGAACTGACGAGCGTGAGATACGTGTGCGCCGCCGGAAAGTCGTGCTCGTCGGGCTCGGTCTGCCAGTGCTCACCGCTCATAACCACCTCTTTCGCTGTTGGAAGCCTACTGAGCGTCTGTATGCACGCTACGAACTGGTCCGACGGGTGTGATCGCTGGATACCCTGGGAGTAACGGAGGAGCTGATCCATGAATCTGAGCGTCGTTCGCCACGGAATCATTCAGACGGTGGCGCTGGCCTCGCTCGCGGCGTCTGCTCTCATCGCCTCGTCGGCCGGTGCCGCCCCGGGCGCCCCGTCCGCGCCCCGAGCGGTCCACGCGAGTGGCACCGCGACGTCGATCACGGTGAAGTGGGCGGCGCCCGCGTCCCGGGGGGCGAGCGCGATTCGAGAGTACGTCGTGACCTCGCATCCCTCTTCGCGCACGTGTGCGACGAGGTCGACGCGCTGCGTCGTGGCCGGTCTCAAGCCGGGTTCCTCGTACACGTTCACGGTTGTGGCGAAGAACAGTTCGGGTGCGGGTTCACCGGGTTCGTCCAACCGCGTCACGGTCGATAAGCCGAGCGTCTACTTTCTTGCGGCCCTCAACACGTTCAACAACGCGAGCACCGTCGCCGAGACCGCGCTTGGCAATGCGTCGACGTCCGCTCAGGAGAAGCAAGAGCTGAACAAGCTCTCGGGTTCCTTCGCCTCGTTCGTCTCGGCCCTCAGCCTGGAGAAGTGGCCGTCGGCCTCGGCCGCGGACATGGCGAGCTTCGTCGCCGACACTCGACAGCTCGCGGCCGAAACCATCACGTCGCTCCAGGCGACGACGACCCTGTCGGCTGACCTCGACGTGCTCCAAGGCGAGACCAACAAGGAGATCCTCGCCGAGGCGAGCATCTTCAGCGACCTCGGGCTCGCCTCACCGGTCATCGCCTCCAACGCAACGACTCCGACCCCGGTGGCGCTCGATACAACTCAAACGGTCACCGACTTCTTCGGCGACCAGCTCTCGGTGACGGCGACCCAGATCGTCGATCCCGCGACGGCCGCCGCAGGCTCGGGACTCCCCGATTCGGGCTACCGTTTCGTGGCCGTGGAGATGAACCTCGCCAACCCGGCAACGTCCAGCACCGTCGACGGCGACGCGAACTTCTCGACGAGCGTCATCGGCTCGGACGGCCAGACCTACACGGCCGACTATGGGACGGTCGCTGGGTGCACGAACTTCGACGCCGGCTACTTCGCGCTGCCACCGTCTGACAACGCGTCGGGCTGTGTCGTGTTCGAGCTTCCGATGTCAGTGACCGTGAAGACCGTCGAGTTCTCGCTCGCCGCGGGCTACCTCGACGCGGGGGCGTGGTCCTAGACCGATTCTCCCGTCTCTAGGACGGGCGCTTTATTTCTGAGGAACCCTTCAAGAGATCTCGGCGCTCGGTGTACTCCTCCGCGCTGATCTCACCGCGGGCGAATCGCTCGTTCAAGATCTTGAGCGCCGCGGACGACGGATCTCTCGCGCCAGCTCCCCACTCGTGCGGGTGACCGTGGTGATGATCGCGTTCGCGCGCGACGGTGACGATGACCCACACGACGACCGCGATGAAGATGAGAAAGAGGAACAGGCCAAACAGTCCTCCGCCCCAGCCCATACCCTGGTTCCCGTATCCAAATGGCATCTGCTGCCTTTCCGTACTCCCACCGTCAGTACTAGGCGACCGCGAGCGACATTGCAAGAACGCCTACCTCACTCGGGGCGAAAGCCCCCGCTTTCCAGTAGGTGTCGCAGGTCGATGACCTCCTGGGCGTCAACGTCCTTGTGCTTCGGTCGTTCGAACGTTTGGCTCGCGTCGTTCAGCGTGACCGTGATCTTGCCGTCCTTCTTCTCCTCGACAACGGCGATCGCGTTCAGCAGCGATCGGACGTCATTCCATTCGAGGTTGTGGGTCACGGGGTGCTGGAAGATCCTTTCGAGGGTGGCGCGGTGATGATGGCTGAGGCGCTCGGCGTCTGACATGACACCTCCTTACGTCCTCACCCTAACGTTCGGGTGGCTCTTGATCGAATCGACGCCAGTCGATAGCTTTCTCGCAAGGAGGTCCTCATGAGTGCAGAGATCCCCGGAACGTGTGCGAATCCCGCGTGTCGCCAAGACGCGGAAGTCTCCTGTCTTGAATGCCAGAGAGGCTTCTGCCAGGGACACGCGGGCCATCCGCTGCACACGCTGCCCATCAACTACTAGCTGGACTCGACGCGCCTCCGTCGCGCGACCGGGGGAGTCACGCTCGGTCAAGATGGAACCGTGACGGATAGCGATGACAGCACGCTGCTCGGCGACGCGCGCGCGATTTCGACGCAGTGGCGCTCTCAGATGGACCTCGCCACGATGACCGATGCTCTCCTCGCCGAGGCGGGGCTGAGGTCATCAACGCTCGACGTCGTCGCGATCGGCAAAGCCTCACGCGAGATGACCGCGGCCGTCGAGGATTCGCTCGGCGAGCGGGTGCGTCGTCGCGTGATGGTGTGCGACATCGACGTCGCGCGAGGGAGCACGTCGCCGGACGTCGTTGTCGGCGAACACCCCGTGCCTGGTCCCGAGAGCCTTCGGGCCGGTGCCGCCGTGCTCCACTTCCTCGACCAGCCCACTGACGCCGACGCCACCAACTTTCTCATCTCGGGTGGTGCGTCGAGCCTCTGCGTCGTTCCCGCAGATCCCCTCACGCTCGGTGACCTGCATCAGGTGTGGGAGCTGGCGCTTCGCGCGGGGAGTGACATCACGACGCTCAACATGATCCGCGCGGCGAGCTCGCTCGTCGCGGGGGGCGCAGTCCTTCGCCACGTGCGCACGCCACGTTCGACGAGCTTCATACTCGTCGACAACGTCATCTCTGGCGCGCGGTGGGTGGCCAGTTCGATTACCTACGACTACCAACCGAGCGAGGAGGAGGTCGCCCGGCTCTTTGGCGAGATCGGCGTCGCCGATCCGGCGCTGCGGGATCGACTCCTCGAGGGCTTTCGCACTCGAGCGGCCGCGATGGCGACGCCGGTCAGCGCTCGACACGAGAATCGCGTGCTGGCAGAACCAGCGCAGATGCTCACGCTCGCCCTCACCGAGGCGCGCCGTCGCGGGTATCACGTGATCGACATGGGCGCGCGCGTCTCGGGCGACGTTAGCGACATCGTGCGCGAATGGTCGGCCGTGATGGCGTCTGCACCGAGCGGCCCGGTGGCGCTCGTCGGCGTCGGGGAAGTGACGGTGCGGGTGAGCGGCTCGGGAAGAGGCGGGCGCTGCCAGGAGTTCGCCTGGCTCATGGCCGACGTGCTCGCGTGGGCCCGACGCCCGTGCGCCTTCGTGGCGCAGGCCTCGGACGGGCGAGATCACCTCGAAGGGGTTGCCGGAGCCTGGGTCGACGACACGACGCGTGCGCGTCTCGTCGCTGCGGGTCTCGACTGGGAGACAGTGCGCGACTCGCACGATACGTACCCCGCGCTCCACGCTCTTGGCAACGTGATCGAGGGCGCCCACACGGGGTGGAACCTCTGTGACCTCTACGTCGCGACGCTCGAGTAGCTACGTGACGTCGCTCTTCGTGTACGGCCCCCCAACGAGATCGGTCTCTTCGGGAACCGCACTGGCGGGCAGTTCATGCGCGAAGGCTTCGGCGTCGTCCTTCGGTTCGTAGCCGATCGCCCGGCCCTCTTCGAGGGAGACGACGCGCCGGGTGTTCGCCGAGATGCCCCATACCACTCGGAATCCGGGCTTCTCGACGCGAAGGGCCGCCTCGACGAGGCGCGTGCAATCATCGGGCGAGAGCCACGTGGCGAGCGCGCGTCGATCGGTCGGGCGCTCGCGATAGGAACCGATACGCAGGCAGACCGCGTCCATCCCGTAGCGGTCGTGGTAGAGGCTGCAGAGTGCTTCGCTCGCCGCTTTCGAGACGCCGTAGAGGGTGTCGGGCCGGGGAAAGAGGTAGTCGGGCACCGTACCGAAGTCGCTCGCACGGGCGTAGCCGACCGCGTGGTTGCTGCTCGCGTAGATCATCCGAGGAACGCCCGCGGTCCGGGCTGCCTCGAGCACGGCGTGGGTGCCGTCGATGTTGATGTCGAGATACTCCGACCACTGGTACCCCGCGGTCGACAGTCCGCCCATGTGGATGACGGCGTCGACGCCCTCGACGGCGTCGGCGAGCACCGCGGGATCCAGGAACGAACCGCTCAAGAGCTCCGCGTCCTCTCCGGCTCCGAGTGGAATCTGTGCGGCGATGTCGAGCAGCTTCACGTGACGACCGGGCCGGCGGAGAGACTGGCGGAGCATCGAGCCGATCGTCCCGTTCGCTCCGGTGAGGAGCAGTGTCTCGGTCATCTCAGGAATCGTAGGCAGCGGGCGTGCTCCCCGCGCGATGGCAGGCCGCGACGAGGGCTTCGGCGACGGCGCGACTCAACCGATTGAGCAGCCCGAGGTGGTAGAGGTGCAGTTCGCTCACGCCGAGGTGGCGGAAGTGCTCGACGGTCTCGGCGGGGGAGTCCGCCACGCGGTCCGCGCGCACGTAAGCGCCGAGGTTCGCGAAGCGTCCGACGTGGTGCGCGAGTCCTTCGATCTCGCGCTCGGCGGTTGCGTGGTTCCAGCAGTTGGCGACGACGGACTCGAGCTCGCGCGCGTCGTTGACGGCGCCGAGGGCGGGAAAGGAACCCGTCGCCCAGGGCGACGCGCTCGCGTGCACGCTCACCGTCGCGTCGGCGCGCGCCGCGCGTACCTGCTCGGCGAGCTCGCGGCGAAGCGCCGACGAAAGTCCCGAGCGGTAGCTCGCCACGCGAGCGGTGAGCTCGCCTCCAAGGACGCTCTCAATTGATTCGACGGGACCGGCCAGTGCTGCTCGGACTGTCGAGGCGAGCTCGCCGGGGTCGATGTCGTGGTCGGCAAGCCCCTCGCGGCACGCGTCGCAGAAGCAGACCGAGAGCAGTTGGCGCTCGGGGTCGTTGAGCGCGGCCAGGTCGCTCTTGTCGTGGACGCTCCCGTGTTCGACGCCGAAGGACCCGCACGCTTCGAGGACCACGCCGGTCGCCTCCGTCGTCGCCATCACTTCGGCGACGAGCGTGGACGCGTAGGCGCGCACGTCGTCCTGGGCGGGACAGAGCGCGTAGGGGTACGACTCGCCAAAGGCGTTGCGCACGGTGAGATCGGGGTTGGCGACGCCGAGGTCGTCCTCGTGGGCAACGACGATCCAGGCGAGGACGGGCAGTCCCGCCGCGGCGAAGCGCCGCGCCGCGTCGTTAAAAGAATTCTCGAGACCGAGCCACGCGGGCTGCTGCGGCTTCAGGCGAAGGTCGCGCCACTTCTTCGGTCGGATCGGTGCGTACATCGCCGAGTGGGGCACGTCGAGGACCCGACGCCTTCCGTGCAGCGGCGTGACGAGTCGCGTCGCGTGGTAGTTCGCGGCGAGGGCGACCGTGTCGACCCCGAGCTCCAGGGCGCCAAAGGTCGCCGCGTCGTCGAGGTAGTCCCAGGGATAGGCGTAGCCGGTGACGTTCACCATCGCGGGAGCGTCGGGTCGTAGCCGGGGCGGAGACGCTGCATGTAGACGGTGTCGCTCCGCTCGGCGATCCCACAGCGGAGGTACTGCGCGTGCAGGCGAGAAAGCGCGTCGCGGTCG
>JBAUSF010000184.1:0-3986 GCA_049581565.1 Acidimicrobiales bacterium | reverse complement strand
CTACCACCGTGAAGCACCCGGTGCCGCCCCCGACGACGCCGCCGCGACGGCGCGGGCCCTCGGCGGCGTGCCCGACGATCGACTCGTCGGCGATGTCGCGGGCGCGATGGAGCACTTGAAGGCGCTCCCCCTCTCCAACGGCAAGGTCGCCTCAATCGGCTACTGCTCGGGTGGGCGCCAGTCGTTCCTCGCCGGATGCCGGCTGCCGCTCGACGCGGTCATCGATTGTTACGGCGCCTTCGTCGCCGTGGACCCGCCGGCCGAGTCACCCATGAAGGTGCGCGCCGTCATTGGCGAAGCGGGCAACATCTCGGGGCCGCTCCTCGGACTGTTCGGCGCCGAGGACACGTACCCTTCGCCGGAGCAGAACGACGCGCTCGCCAAGGCGCTCGAGGCCACGGGCAAGGAGTTCACCTTTCACACCTACGACGGCGCCGGCCACGCATTCTTCGCGGTCGACCGTCCGAGCTATCGCGTCGAGGCGGCCAACGAAGGTTGGAAAGAGGTCTTCAGCTTTCTCGCACGCACCGTCGCCTAAGGAGTTTCATGTGCACCTACCAAACGGAAATCCTGGACGTCGCGGGCAGCGCCAAGACCTCGAGCGGCTGGACGTCGATGACCCGGGCGACGGTCTACTTCGACCACCCTGTTCACTATCTCGCGGGACACGCCCTCATGATCGATCTCTTGAACCCCACAGTGGGGCCGTCGGCGCGCACGGCGATCGAGCTCAACCCCGAGAGCGCTCGTGCCCTCGCCCACGCCATTCTCGCCACACTCGACACCATTCCCAGTGAGTTGTTGAGCGAACTCACCTCTTGAGCATCGCAACGGTGCGAGCGCGCCGGGACGAACCGCGACCCCAGGGCCACTACAAGTGGCTCGTCCTTTCGAACACGACCCTCGGGATGCTGATGGCGACGATCGATACGTCGATCGTCCTGATCGCCCTTCCCGACATCTTCAAGGGCATCAACATCAACCCCCTCGAGCCGGGTAACACCTTCTACCTGCTCTGGATGATCCTCGGCTTCATGATCGTCACGTCGGTCCTCGTCGTCAGCCTGGGACGACTCGGCGACATGCTCGGCCGGGTGCGCATGTACAACATGGGCTTTGTCATCTACACGTTCTTCTCGCTCATGCTCTCGATCACCTGGATGTCCGGGACCGCCGCGGGCATCTGGCTCGTCGTGATGCGTCTCTTTCAGGGCGTCGGCGCTGCGTTCTTGATCGCGAACTCCACGGCCATCTTGACCGACGCCTTCCCCGAGAACGAGCGCGGCATGGCGGTGGGCATCAACCAGATCGCCGCCATCGCGGGTTCGTTCATCGGGCTCATCCTCGGTGGCCTCCTGGGTCCGATCGAATGGCGGCTCATCTTCATCATCTCGGTGCCGGTCGGCATCGTCGGCACGATCTGGGCGTACCTGAACCTGAAGGAGATCCCGAGCAAGCACGACTCGCACGTCGACTGGAGCGGCAATCTCACCTTCGCTCTCGGGCTGGTCGCGCTCATGGTCGGCATCACCTACGGCATCCAGCCCTACGGCGGACACGTCATGGGCTGGACGAGCCCCTTCGTGCTCTCGTGCCTCGTGATCGGTGTCGTCGCGCTCATCTTCTTCGCGCGCATCGAAGCGCGTTCGCCCGATCCAATGTTCAAGCTCAGCCTCTTCAGGATTCGGGCCTTCACCGCGGGCAGCATCTCGACACTGCTCTCGGCCGTCGGACGTGGTGGGCTGATGTTCACCATGGTGATCTGGCTCCAGGGCATCTGGTTGCCGCTGCACGGCTACGCCTTTTCCGACACGCCGCTCTGGGCGGGGATTGCGCTTCTCCCATTGACGGCCGGCTTCCTCGTTGCGGGGCCCTTCTGCGGATATCTCTCCGACCGCTACGGTGCGAGACCCTTCACGGTGGGCGGCATGGTGGGCGCGACGATCTCGTTCTTCCTCCTGCAGTTCCTCCCCGCCAACTTCTCCTATCCGACCTTTGGCGTGCTGTTGTTCTTGAACGGGATCTCGATGGGCATGTTCGCCGCGCCCAATCGCGCGAGCATCATGAACTCACTGCCCCCCGAGAACCGCGGCGTCGGGTCAGGCATGAACTCGACCTTCCAGAACTCCGGACAGGTGCTCTCGATCGGCATCTTTTTCACGCTCATGATCGTCGGACTCTCGAGGACGCTCCCCCACGCGCTCTACGTTGGGCTCACCCACGAGGGCGTCGCGCCCTCGGTCGCCCAGCACATCTCGTCGCTGCCGCCCGTGACCACGCTCTTCGCGTCCTTCCTGGGCTACAACCCGATGGTCCACCTGCTCGGCGCGCACGTGCTCGCTTCACTCAGCCCGGGCGCGCGTGCCGCGATCATCGGGAGAAAGTTCTTCCCGACGATCATCGAAAAGGCATTCGTTTCAGGCCTGCACCCGGCCCTCGACTTCGCCGCCATACTGTGCGCGATCGCCGCGGCGACCTCGTGGCTGCGCGGCACGCCCACCACCACCGCGCACGCGCGCCCAGAAGAAATCGGCGTCGACGCGGTGCACGCCGACTAGGGACGCGACGATCGAGAGACGTCGCCTCGCCGTCGATACACTGTCGACCGTGGCGAAGGATGCGCCCGCGAGAACAACGACCGTCAATCGTGCCTGGCACGAGGCGCACCGCCTGGCGCACGGTTCGTCGCTGGAAGACCGGGTGAGGTGGCATCTCGCGCACGCAAAATCGTGCGCGTGTCGTCCGATCCCCTCCTCGGTACGGGCCGAGTTGAAGCGGCGCGTCGCCGAAGGGGGCTAGCGACCTAGACGTCCTCGTCAGTGCGGCGGCGCACCCCCACGAGCAGCGCGACGCGCAGGCCGAGCTTTGAGAGCTCGTTGCGGCTGAGCTGGACCCAGGTGGTCGTGCCGTCACTCAGCTCGACGGTGACCTGCCCCTCGAAACCGAGTGACACGATCGACGTGATCCGACCCTTCGCCTCGCCGTCGTAGACCGAGACGAGCTCGAGGTCGTGGGGGCGAGTCACCTCGCCGAGAAACATCGTCGAAGGTCCGAGGAACTCGTGGACGAAGCTCGTCGCCGGACTCTCGTAGAGCGCGAGGGGCTTGCCCGCCTGGACGACGTGGCCCGCGCGCATGACGATCAGCTGGTCCGCGACTTCCATGGCCTCTTGCTGGTCGTGCGTGACGAGCACGGTCGTCACGGGCATCTGGGCGTGCAGCTCTTTCACCCAAAGGCGAAGCTCGGCGCGCACGACCGCGTCGAGTGCGCCGAAGGGCTCGTCGAGCAACAAGACGCGCGGCTCGATGGCGAGCGCTCTCGCGAGCGCCATGCGCTGGCGCTCACCTCCCGAGAGCTGGGCGGGATAGCTCTTCGCCTTGTCCTCGAGGCGCACCAGTGCGAGCAGGTCCTGTACCCGTCTCTCGATCTCCTTCGCGGAGCGCTTTCGCACCTTCAACCCAAAGCCCACGTTCTTCGCCACGTTCATGTGGCGAAAGGGGGCGTAGTGCTGAAAGCAGAATCCGATGTCGCGGTGGCGCGGGTCGACGGTGGTCACGTCCTGGCCGTCGATCGTGACCGTACCGCCGTCAGGCGTCTCGAGGCCGCTCACGAGCTTCAGGAGCGTCGACTTGCCCGAGCCCGACGGTCCGAGGATCGCGGTCAATGAGTTGTGCGCGATCTCGACGGACACGTCGTCAACGGCGCGGGTTGAACCGAAGTGCTTCGTGAGGTTCTTAAGTGAGATCGACACGCAGTCTCCTCTCTCTCTTTCGTAGCAGAGCGAGGGCGGACAGCACCGCCACCGAGATGAGCGCGAGGACCATCGAGCCCGCGTACGAGCCGAGCACGTCAAAGCGCTGGTCCCAGTCGTCGTAGATGTAGATCGGCAGCGTCTGGGTCCGGCCCGAGATGTTGCCCGAGACGACGAGGACGGCACCGAATTCGCCGAGCGTTCGCGCGATGGTGAGCGTGATCCCGTACATGAC
>JBAUSF010000183.1:0-1727 GCA_049581565.1 Acidimicrobiales bacterium | reverse complement strand
GCTGCAGGAAGAACCACTCGCCCGCCGCAGCCGCCGCAAGACCAGCAACCGAAAGCAGAATGATGGCAAAGATTGTCTCGAAAGGCACGGGCTTGCCCGATTGTTTCGCGGCCTTCGGACCGGTTGGCGATGGTGCTGCCGTCGCCGGCTTTTGAACTGTAGTCGACGGGGCTGGAGGAAGCGACGCTGTCATCGCCGCAGGCCCAAGCGTGTCGTCGGACCCGTCGCCGACAGGCATCGGAGCCAGGGGTTGCAAGGTAGTGGCCGTGGTATTGGTGCGGATCGTTGCCAAGTCCCGCGCGATCTCCTCGCCTGTCTGATAGCGCTCGGCAGGATTTTTTGCCAGGCACTTCAGGATCACGCCCTCCAACCGCGCCGGGACGGCAGGATTGAGTTTGGCCGGTGGAACGGGCTCTGTGTAGACCACTTTGTAAGAGACTGCCGTCATGCTTTCGCCGGGAAACGGCTGGTCACCGGTGGCCAGCGAGTAGAGAATCACGCCCAGCGAAAACAGATCGGCGCGGCCGTCAATAGGCGCTCCCGTGAACTGCTCGGGCGGCATAAACGAAGGCGTGCCCAGCAATTGGCCGGTCGTCGTGATTTCGCTGGCTGCGAGCTTGGCAATGCCGAAGTCGGTGATGCGCGGCCGCTCGCTGCCATACACCGCACGGGAAGTGAGGAGGATGTTGGCGGGCTTGATGTCGCGGTGAATCACGCCCTGGCGGTGCGCGTAGCCGAGGGCTTCAGCGAGCTGCTGGCCGATCTCGCAAACACGATCGATGGTGAATCTCTCGCCCTTCTTGATGGCGTCAGCGAGGGTCCTGCCGTCTACGAACTCCATTACCAGAAAAGGTGCGCCTTCGTGCTCGCCCACGTCGAAGACGGGCACGATCCCGGGATGCGCCAGAACGCCCGAGGCTCGCGCTTCGCGATAGAAACGAGCCCGGTATTCGTCGCTCTGATTGCCTGAGAGCGCCGCCGCATGGATGGTTTTCAGAGCGACGGTACGGCCTACCGCAGGGTCGCGCGCCTTGAAGACGCTGCCCATCGCGCCCCGGCCTAACTCCTCGATAATTTCGTACCTTCCAACGACCTCGGGGACGTTCATGGAGTGGATTGTACCAACCCTCAGCAAAGGTTTTCAGCAGAAGTCAACTCTGGTGCCCCGACTCCCGGCGAGCTTGTGGGCCGAGGATCGGTTGATGGCACATTTCAGGCCGTTGCAAGGTAGCGCACTACGAGCAGAGTGAGATCGTCCGACTGGTGAGCGCCCCGTGTAAAGGCGCGCACTGATTCGAGGATGGACTGTTGCAATGCTTCAACCGGCAAGTCCTGCTGGCCCGCCAGTGCCGCGGAAAGGCCGGAAACCTCAAAGAGGTCTTGGTTGGGATTCTCCGCTTCCGTGACGCCGTCGCTGAATAGAACCAGAGTGTCACCGGGCTCGAGTTGCATCTTTGCTAAAGTGAACTCCGCATCAGGAATGAGCCCGACTGGGAAAGATCCCTCCGTATACAACTCGCTGACTTTGTTCTGCCGTAGAAGCAGCGGCGATGGATGGCCGGCCTTGATGTAATCGAGCATGCCGTCGCACCCGATGGCGCCGATGAACATGGTGACATAGCGGCCAACTTCAGGATGGAGGCAAAGGAACCGATTGAACTGGCTAAAGAGCTTCACAGGATCGGCGCCTGTAGTCAAACCTGAGAGAACCCCTGTCAGCATAGTGG
>JBAUSF010000182.1:0-1904 GCA_049581565.1 Acidimicrobiales bacterium | reverse complement strand
CCATCATCCGGTCCTTGTCTTTGAAACCTTCGGCTGCGCAACCTTGGATCACGGTCCTTTTCGTCGGCAGGTCGGAATACATTGATCTGGCCTGCCAGGTATTAAGCGGCCCCTCTTTGCGTGGTTTGGCGCGCTCGCCACGATTGGTTGGCGTGTACGAATCTCCGAGGTTGAGCCAGACCGTGCCATCGTCGCGCAGCACTCTGCGCACTTCGCGAAATACGGTAACAAGCTGCTCGATGTAGTTGGCGGGGCTGTCTTCCATGCCGATCTGCCGAGAGTCGCCGGCGTCTCGAAGCTGGTAATAAGGCGGTGACGTGCACACCATTTGCACGCTCGCGTCCGGCAGCGTCGCCAGCACCTCGCGGCAGTCGCCGTGCATGATGCGAACCGTCACGACTTCGCACACGCAAAAATCCGCTCGTTCTCGGCGCGGATCTGATCCCATTCGAATCGGGTCAACGTGCCTTGATGGCAGTAAACACCGCTTTGCGTGTCGTCACCGATCGCCGATTCCGGCGCGCAGGAAATATCGCTGAACATTTTGCTGCAACTGCATTTGTGGGTGTGAAAATCGAAGACATGCCCGGCGATCGAGCGCGCGGGGGGCTTGTCGTCCTTCTTGCCGTTGAGGGGTTCCGGGATCAACGCTTTAGTTCCTCTTCGAGCACGATTTCCAGCACGGGCAATTTGGCCCGCCTGGCGACCGAGATCATGTGCGTTGTACCCGGGGTTGGCGGTGTTGCGACAAACGCGACAACCCGGTCCGGACTCTTCTGCTGAAGCATGCGCCGGTTGCGCCTGGGCCCGGCTCCGGGCCATTTGCCGTCAAGTGCGTGGTCGACCGGGCACGGCTCGTGGGCGACGCCTCTGCTCTCCGCCCAGGCGCGGCCAAACCGGTCAGCGCCAGGCGCCCCTCCCTCGATAATGCAGGAGATCGGCGTCGCTTTGTGGATTCCATCGAGCACTTCGAATACCGCCCGGTAGTCGGTCATCTCACGCCACCCGCAGACCAGAATCCTCATAGCCCGAAGCCCCCTTCAATTCCGCGCGGCAGCGGCCGGTAACGCCGCGCACAGGCATGGATCGACCGCACGGTAAAGCAGCGCACCCCACGGTCATCCACGAACACCGCAGGACCGTCGGGATGACGTGCGTTGACGAGGGCACGGCAGACATCGAACCAGGCGTCAGGCCCACGTGCGGTCACGCCAGCGTCCGTACGGGCCACACCAGAAGCGCGGTCGTAAGTGATCGTGATCGGCTCGGGCGTCATCGGATGCGCGGTCCGATTTGCCGGCCGGAACTGCCAGAAGCGTCGAACGGCGACGAGGAAGCGCTCTTGTGGCTCTTGCCCCTGCCTTGCCCGCTTATGCAGGTTGGGCAGCGCCCGGTACCCCGCGAGGCGAACCAATGCTGACAGCCAGGGCAAAAGCGGTGCATGGTTCCGGGGGGAGCGGGCCAGTTTGGCGGGGCGTTGGGGTTGTCTTTCATCAGCAGCCTTCTTTTAGGCGCACCTGAAGTGCACCGTCCAGCCCGGACCCGCGCGGCGGAGGTCGATGGACGCGCTCATAGGTGAAGGGCCTTTCCAATTGTCTGATCAAGGCACCCCGCTGTCTTGTGCCAGTCGGCTACAAATTTAATCCATGCACTGACCGCATCAGTTTCGCATCTTTCCAGACTCGTTTGCTTTTTGCACTCCTGGCATCGCACGATAAATGCCAGGCCATTGGCAGTCGTTACAGTTGGGACATACCCGCAGTTTGGGCACTTTGGACCTTCGGCCAGAGGTCGTTCGTCAAGGTCGACCATCACCCCAATCCCCTCAACATCCGCGACCGATCCGCGCAGCGGCTGCCACGGCCCTCAGTGCTCTGGCCCTGGTTTCCAGCTTATCGCGGTCC
>JBAUSF010000181.1:0-9482 GCA_049581565.1 Acidimicrobiales bacterium | reverse complement strand
GGATCATCGCGGCCAAGGCTTCGCGAGTGGTGAGGTCGCTGGTCATGTCAGTGTCGATCAGGCCCGGCGCGACGACGTTCACGGTGATGGACCGAGACGCGACCTCCTTCGCGAGTGCGCGCGCCAGTCCGACGAGCCCGCCCTTGGCGGCGGCGTAGTTGGCCTGACCCGGTACGCCAAGAAATGGGGAGATGGAGCCGATGAAGATAATCGAGCCGGCGCGCGCTCGCACCATCGAGGCCATCACTGCTCGGGCGGTGTAGAACGCGCCATCCAGGTTCGTCGCCAGGACCTCGCGCCATTGCTCGTCGGACATGCGCAGCGCGAGACCGTCGTGGGTGACCCCGGCGTTGGCGACGGCGACCTCAACGGGCCCGAACTCGGCGACCGCGGCTTTCACTGCGTCGTTCACCTGCGCCGAGTCGGCCACGTCAACCCTGAAGGACTTCGCGCAGCCCTGGGGCGCCGCGGCCGACCGCGAAAGGGCGACGACGCGGTCGCCCTCGTTGATGAAGTGCTCGGCGACGGCCGCTCCGATGCCGCGACTAGCACCGGTGATGAGGACGTGACGGTTCATAGCTCGCTCTCCTGTAGCTCGTCGAGTGACATCGGGGCGAACTGTCGCTCGAAGGGACGTATGCGCTTGGTGAGGCCGGTGAGCACGCCACTCGGGGGCATCTCGACGGAGATCCGCACGGAACTGGGCAGGGCGAGGGTCGCCGCGAGGAATTCCACGGGCGCGGTGAGCTGGCGGCTCAAGAGGTCGCGCCACTCTTCGGGATCCGAGTGCTCGATGGCGTCGACGTTGGAGATCACCACCGCCTGGGTCCTGCCCCAGTTCGCCTCGCGCAGCGCCTCGTCGAGCTCGAGTTGAGCGGACGCCATGAGCGGCGAGTGAAACGCGCCGCCCACGGGAATCGGTGCCGCGCGGCGCCAACCGAGTTCCCGGTGGCGATCGAGCAGCACATCCAGTCCCTCGCGGGTGCCGCTGACGACGATCTGGGCGGGTCCGTTCACGTTGGCGACCCAGACATCGTCTATCTCGGCGAGCGCCGCTCGAGCCCCGTCATCACCGCCCATCACGGCAACCATCGAACCTTCAGCAATGGATGCGGCCTTCGCCATCGCACTGCCGCGCGCCGCGATGAGCCGTGCGCCCTCGTCGACAGTGAGCAGCCCCGAGGCGACGAGTGCTGAGAACTCGCCCAGGCTGTGGCCGAGGAGGTAACGCGGGCGAACTCCCCGGTCGAGCAGTTCGTGGAAGCCGACGAGCGACAGCGCAAAGGTGGCGATCTGGGCGCGGTCGGTGCGCACCACCTCTTCGTCACTGGCCTCGAGGAGCAACGCCGCGACGTCGACGCCAGCGACGTCGCTGACGCGCTCGACGAGCGGCCAATGGCTCGAGGACTTCCAGGCGACTCCGGCTCCGCCGGCGATAGAGCCCTGACCGGGAAACAGCGCCACGACGTCGTCGCGAAACTTCGGGCTCACGTGGTCCGCCACCCTCCAACGCTAACAGTGGTCCGCCGAGTGCCCGGAGTGGGACTCGAACCCACACACCCTCTCGAGTAAAGGCTTTTGAGGCCTCCGCGTCTGCCAATTCCGCCATCCGGGCTGCGGCGACCACGGTAGCAGTAACCGTAGTGTGGCACTTGTGAAGGCCTCGCTCTACCGGGAGTTCGTGTCGCTTGAACGTCCCGTGCGCGCGAGCGCGCAGCTCCACGCGGATCGCTCGCGCCTCTTTCTGCGCATCGAGGAAGATGGCGTCGGATTCGGCGAGGTGGCACCCCAGCCCATCGAGCTCTTCGGCGATCCCGGCGTCGACGAGGTCATTGAAGCAACGCGCGAGGTCCTCAGCCGGGTCGTCGAGTTCCAAGCCCGCGAGGGTGTGCTTCCGTCGTGGAGCATGGTGTCCTCGCTCGCGGGCGATACGTCCGAGCGAAGAGCGGCGGGAGCACTGATCGAGATGGCGCTCCTTGATCGTGAGCTCCGTCGAAACGTCATGTCGATTGGCGAGTTCTGGCTCCCGCGCGCCCACACGCCCCGCCAGAGCACCGTCTCGGCGCTCGATGATCGCGAATGGGTCTACCACAGCCTCGACTCGCGCCTGCGGGTGAAGACATCGTCGGGCGAGGTGAGCGAACGCGCGCTCGAACAGCTCTCCGCACTACGCGTGCCCGTGTTGCTCGACTTCAACTGTTCGGCGCGGAGCATCGATGAGGTGCTCAAGCAGGTCGACGTGATTGGCGAGGTCGCGACGATCGACGCGGTCGAACAGCCCTTTGGTATCGGCAACGTTGCCGATCACGCCAGGCTCGCCGCGCGCCTTGACGTTGCGCTCTGCCTCGACGAGAGTGTGCGCTCGATCCGTGACCTCACCCGGATCGTGCGCTACGAGGCCGCGTCGATGATCTGCGTGAAGCCCGCGCGGGTCGGCGGGCTCGCGAACGCGCGCTCGATCATTTCGCGCGGTCAGCAGCTCGGATTTCGGGTCTACGTCGGAGGTTTCTTCGAATCGCCGTACGCCCGGCGCGTGCTGCGCGCGCTCGCGTACGGGTGCGACGTCACCGAACCCAGCGATCTCGGAGTGGTGGCGCTCGAAGACGCGTCCGGAGAGATATCGAGCGTGACGGCGAGCTTCGGGGTGGAGCCAGCGGCGTCGATGCTCGACGCCGCAGAAGCCCTGACACTTCGCTGAAGAACCCAGTTCTAGACTGATTTTCGTGGGATCTCGACTCGTGAAACGTCGCCTGGAGGACGTGCAACGCCAGCTGGCCCACGCCCGCGAGAGCCTGGCCGTGCTCGAAGAACAGGTTGTCGTGTGGAACGACGCGCTCGACGACGCGAGGATTCGAGCGCTCGTCTCGGAGACTCCGCTGCAGTCGAAAGAATACGATGAACTCTCGCGTCACGTGCAAGTGGCGAACGCGGAGATGCAGCGCAGGTCATCGGAGGTTCGAGAGTTGATGGCCCAGCGAGACGAACTGCTGCGAGAGTGGACACCAAAGGACGACAATGGATAAGCGCGTAGTCATCGCCGACGATGAATCGATCATTCGGCTCGATCTGAAAGAGATCCTCGAAGACGACGGCTATCTCGTGGTGGGCGAAGCGGCGCGCGGCGACGACGCGCTCGCAATGATCGAAGAGCACCAGCCCGACCTCGCGCTGCTCGACATCAAGATGCCCGGCCTCGACGGCATCGAAGTCGCCCGGGCGCTCAAGGGTTCGTCGACGACGGTCGTGCTCCTCACGGCGTTCAGCCAGCGCACGCTGATCGAGAGCGCTCGAGACGCCGGGGTCGCCGCGTACCTCGTCAAGCCGTTTCGCAGCAGCGAGATCCTGCCCAAGTTGGCGGCGATCTTGAACCCCGCGGCGAGCGGGCCGCTCGTGAGCGAAGTGCCGAGCGCCGACGACAAGATCGAGACGCGCGAGATCGTCCAGCGCGCAAAAGAGGTGCTCATGAGCGAGCGTGGACTTGACGAGCCCGCGGCCTTTGAAGTGATTCAGCAGTCGGCCATGCGAGCGCGCACGCGTATGCGCGACGTGGCTCAGCAGATCTTGAAGGGTGAGTTCGTTGGCTGAGCCCTCGAGCGGGGCTGATCAGCGGCCGCTCCTCTTGCTCGACGGAATGTCGCTCGCCTTTCGAGCGTTTTTCGCGCTGCCGGTCGATATTCAGACCTCGGCCGGCGTGGTCACGAACGCCCTGCACGGCTTTGCGTCGATGCTCGTTTCGCTCGTCGGCTCCCAGAACCCCCGCGCGGTGGCCGTGGCCTTTGACCTCGCGGGCGGGACGTTTCGTGACGAGCTGACCGAGGACTACAAGGGCGGGCGGGCGGCGACGCCGCCCGAGATCGAGCACCAGTTCGACCTCATCCGCACGATGTGCGAGACGTTGCACATCCCCGTACTCGGCGTCGAGCGCTTTGAAGCCGACGATGTGCTCGCCACCCTCGCCACCTGGGGGCGGGACGCCGAGATTCCCGTCGTCGTCGTCTCGGGCGACCGCGACACCTTTCAGCTCGTCGAAGACCCTTTCGTAAAGGTCCTCTACAACCGACGGGGGGTCTCGGACTACTCGCTCTACGACGAGGCGGGAATCATCGAGCGCTGCGGCATCGAGTCGGCTCGCTACCCGTTGCTCGCCGCCCTGCGCGGAGACACGTCGGACAATCTGCCCGGCGTGCCGGGCGTGGGGGAGAAGACCGCGGCGAAGCTCTTTTCCCAGTACCGGGACTTCGACGATCTCTACGCGCACCTCGACACCCTCACGCCGAAGCTGCGCGAGAACTTGGCCGCCTACGAGACGCGCGCGCGCAACAACGAAAACGTGATGCGCCTCGTGCGCGACGTGCCGCTCGATTTCTCGCTCGACGACCTCACCCTCGGGGGATGGCGCCGTTCGGAGGTGAACGCGTTCTTCGAGCGCTACGAGATGAACTCCATGAGAACTCGCTTCAACAAGCTGATGCAGGACGGCCTCCTCGGCGAACCGGCGAGCGCCGACGAAGCGGAGCCCGCGGCACTCGCCGCGTCCGCCCTGACGCTCGTGCCGGAGTCCTCGCTCGCGGCGGTCGCGGCGAAGGACACCACGCCGATCGTCGCGTTCAATCACGAACGCGTCGCCGCACTCAATCCCGTGTCGGGTGCCGTCACGGTGGTCGACCTCGCGGAGTTCTTTGCGATGGCGAGGGAGGTGGCCTTCGCCGGCCACGACGTGAAGGGGCTCTACCGCTTCGCGGGCGAGGCCGGCATCGAACTGCGCGAACCGGCCGACGACACCTCGATCATGGCCTTTCTCGTCGACGCGATCAGCGGACACTACGAACTCGGGGACGTGGCGCTGCGCTTTCTCGGCGAACCGATCGAAGACACCCGACCATCGCTCTTTAGCGCCTCGAGTGACGACACGCTCGTGCGCGACGTCCAGCAGATCGCCCGCCTTCGCGACGTGCTGCGCGCCGAGATCGAACGCTGGGAGCTCACACGCATCTACGAAGAGGTCGAACTGCCCCTCGTCGCCGTCCTCGGTCGCATGGAGGCGCGTGGCATCCGCGTCGACGCCCAGCTGCTGCGGACGATCTCTGAGGAGTTCGCGACCGAAGCGCGCGAGCTCGAAGCCGAGATCCAAAAGGTGGCCGGTCACGAGTTCAAGGTGAACTCCCCTCAGCAGCTCCAGGTGGTGCTCTTCGAAGAGCTCGGACTCACCGCGGTGAAGAAGATCAAGTCGGGCTACTCGACCGACGCCACGAGTCTGGAAGCGATCGAAGACGAGCACCGGATCGTCTCGTTGATCCTGCGGTACCGAGAGATCGAAAAGCTGCGCTCGACCTACGGGGCGCCGCTCATCGACGCGGTCGAGAGCGACGGGCGCATTCACGCCATGTTCTCCCAGGTCGTCGCGAGAACCGGTCGCCTCTCGTCGGAGAACCCGAACCTGCACAACATCCCCGTGCGCTCGCTCGAGGGCCGGCGTCTGCGCTACGCGTTCTTGCCGAGCGAGGGCTGGCTGCTCGCCGTGTCGGACTACAACCAGATCGAGCTGCGCATCTTGGCGCACCTCTCTCAAGACGAGGGACTGCTCGCCGCCTTCGCGTCCCACGAGGACGTGCACCGCACGATCGCGGCTTCGGTATTCGGGGTTTCGCCCGAAGACGTGACCAACGAGCAGCGCGAGCGCGCGAAGGCTGTCTCCTACGGCCTCGTCTACGGGATGGAGGCGTTCGGGCTGAGCCGCCGGCTCGGCATCCCGGTCTCGGCCGCGAGAGAGATCATGAACAAGTACTTCGAGGGCTTCCCGAGCCTTCGCGCGTACCTCGACAACGTCGTCAAGGAGATCCGTCTTCAGGGCTTCTCGCGCACCGAGTTCGGGCGGGTTCGACCGTTCCCCGATCTCGCGACGGCCGTCGGGCCACAACGCCAGGCGGTCGAGCGCCAGGCAATGAACGCGGGCATTCAAGGACTCGCGGCTGACATCTTCAAGTCGGCCCTCGTGCGCCTCGATCGCGAGCTGACCGCCCACCACCTCGAGGCGCGCCTCATCCTTCAAGTGCACGACGAAGTGGTCGTCGAGGCGCCCGAGCACGAAAAAGACCGCGTGAGCGCGATCATGATCGACGCGCTGACGAACGCCGCCCGGCTCTCGGTGCCGCTCGAGGTGTCGCTCAACTGGGGCGAGAACTGGGCAGCCGCAAAGGGTTAGGGGGCAAGGTGGTAGAGTTGAAACCTGGGTTTACACCGGCGACCCAGCCCTACTGACTAGTCAGACCCCGGTGTGGTCGAACGAAAGACGTACCATGACGGACGGCACGAGCCTCCTCTCAACCCAGCAGATGGGTACCTTCGATGAAAACGGAAACTACATTCCGCGCGTCGTCACCGAAGACAACCTCGTTGGCACCGACCTCGCCACCCTCGTTGGCGACAGCGTGCTCGAGTTCGACGACGGCGACCTCGTCGTCGGCACGGTCGTCAAGATCGACCACGACGAAGTCCTGCTCGACATCGGCTTCAAGTCCGAGGGCGTCATCCCCTCGCGCGAGCTCTCCATCCGAAACGACGTTGATCCCTCCGAGATCGTCTCGATGGGCGAGCGCGTCGAATGCCTCGTCCTTCAAAAAGAGGACAAGGAGGGCCGCCTCGTCCTGTCGAAGAAGCGCGCCCAGTACGAAAAGGCGTGGGCCAACATCGAAGAGCTGAAGAACCGCGACGAAGTCGTAAAGGGTGTCGTCATCGAGGTCGTGAAGGGCGGTCTCATCGTCGACATCGGACTGCGCGGGTTCCTGCCCGCCTCGCTCGTCGAGCTGCGCCGCGTACGCGAGCTCCAGCCCTACATCGGCAAGACCGTCGAGGCGAAGATCATCGAGCTCGACCGCAACCGCGACAACGTCGTCCTGTCGCGCCGCGCGTGGCTCGAAGAGACCCAGAAAGAGCAGCGCGGCGACTTCCTGTCGAACCTGAAGCCGGGCGAGCGCCGTCACGGCGTCATCAGCTCGGTCGTCAACTTCGGCGCCTTCGTCGACCTCGGCGGGATGGACGGACTCATCCACGTCTCCGAGCTCAGCTGGAAGCACATCGACCACCCGAGCCAGGTCGTGGCGGTCGGTGACGAAGTTGATGTCGAGGTGCTCGACGTCGACTTCTCGAAGGAGCGCATCTCGCTGTCGCTGAAGGCGACCCAGTCAGACCCGTGGCAGGTCTTCGCCGACAGCCACGCCGTTGACCAGCTGGTCTACGGCCGAGTCACGAAGCTCGTGCCCTTCGGCGCCTTCATCCAGGTGGGCGAGGGCATCGAGGGTCTCGTGCACATCTCGGAGATGGCGGCTCACCACGTCGAGTCGCCCGATCAGGTCGTCACGGCCGGCGAAGAGCTGTGGGTGAAGATCATCGAGCTCGACACCGCGCGCCGGCGCATCAGCCTGTCGATCAAGCAGGCCGCCGAGGGTGGCGAGGTCTCCGAGGAGTACCGCGAGGCCTTTGGCTCGCACGCCTACGACGCCGACGGGAACTACATCGGCGCCATCGAATACGGAGAGTTCACACCCGAGACCGAAGCGCAGGCCGCGTGGGCCGAGTACGCGACCGAGGTCGCGACGAAGCCCGGCGATGAGGCCGAATCCGAAACCGGAGCGGGGGCCGAGACCGAGACCACGGCTGAGGCGACGGCGAGCGAGTAGCTCACCACCTGCCCGCGTAGATGAAGTCGGCGGCGGGACGGTCGAGCCACTGAGCTATCCGCATGGCGAGGGTCATGGAGGTTGCGAACTTTGCGGTGCGCAGCCCCGTCAGCTGATTCGGCGTGCAGCGCAGCTCGACGGCCAGCTGCTTCCAGGTCATCGCGCGCCGCTGGCGTTCTTCGTTCATGGCTTCATAGGTGCGGCGCAGGTGCCAGCGGAGACGTCGGTCGGGACCGACGAGCGGAAGGACCGCGTCGTCGCGCTCGGGCACACCCGGAAGAAAGCTCTCGGGCGTGCGACGAAGCCAGCGAAGCATGAAGAGCGCGTGCTGGCAGGAGACGTCGCCGCGTCGCCCCATTGAGGCGATCGTCGAGGGGCTGATCGGGTGGTCGCGTCGAGCGTCGTTCAGCGTCGACGAGAGCTGCCAGACTTCTCGGGCGACGCCGCTCCAGGAGAGGCCGCGGGCTTCGCGATCGTGATCGAGCGCCCGATAGAGCGCGGTCGCGTCAAAATCGACAAGCTGAGCCACCGTCACCTCCCGGTCGGCCGACGACCGCGAGTTTAGGAAGCTAGAGGCTCGTCTGGGCGGCGCCTTCGGTGCGGGCGAGCGAGAGCGGGTAGTGGCAGGCCACCTGGTGGCCGCTCGAGAGCTCGACCAGCTGCGGTTCTTCGTTCACGCACTTCTCGGTTGCGTACGGGCACCGGGTGCGAAAGCGACAGCCGCTCGGAGGGTTGAGCGGACTGGGCGGTTCGCCGCCTAAGACCTCGCCGTGCACGGGCACGTCGGGGTCGGCCTCGAGGGCGGCGCCGAGGAGGAACTTCGTGTAGGGATGCTCGGGAGCGTCGTAGAGCACGTCGGCCGGTCCGATCTCGCAGATCTTTCCCAGATACATGACGGCAACCCGGTCCGACACGTTCTTCACGACCGCGAGGTCGTGGGCGATGAAGAGCAGCGTGAGCCCGTACTCGGCCTTCAGGTCCTCGAGGAGATTGAGGATCTGGGCCTGCACCGACACGTCGAGGGCCGAGACCATCTCGTCACAGATGAGGAGCTTCGGGCGCATGGCGAGCGAGCGCGCGATCGAGATTCGCTGGCACTGGCCGCCCGAGAACTGACGGGCGTAGCGATCACCGTAGACCTCGGGGTCGATGCCGACCTTCGTCAAGAGATCACTGACCAGGTGGTCGCGCTCTTCTCCCACGACGCTCTTCCAGCAGTCGAGGGGCTCGGCGACGATGTCCTTGACGCGACGGCGGGGGTTGAGCGAGCTGATGGGATCTTGAAAGATCATCTGCATGCGGGTGCGCAGGTTGCGCAGGGCCGAGCCCTTCTGTGTCGTGAGTTCGACGCCTTCGAGCTCGATCGAGCCGCTCGAGGGCTCGACGATGCGCATGAGAGCCTTGCCGGTCGTCGACTTGCCGCAGCCCGACTCGCCGACGAGCCCGAGGGTCTCGCCTTGAAAGATGTCAAAGCTCACGCCCGCGACGGCGCTCACGCGCCGACGGCGGTGACCGAACGTGACCGTGAGGTCGCGGACCTTGAGAAGAGTTGTGGAGGCCTCGCTCACGCGGAGATCCTTTCGGTCACGGGGAGCGGATGCCAGCAGGCGAAGGCGTGGCCAGGTTCGCTCGACGGCTCGAGTTCGGGGCGCTCGTTTCGACACTGATGGGTCGCGTAGGCACACCGCGGCGCGAACGCGCAGCCGGATGGGAGATCGAGCATGTTCGGAGGACGCCCCGGGATGGCGAGCAGCCTCGTGTGAGAGGGATTAGTCACCTTGGGGGATCCCTCGAGCAGGGCTCGGG
>JBAUSF010000180.1:0-3949 GCA_049581565.1 Acidimicrobiales bacterium | reverse complement strand
CAGGCCCGCGCCGAAACCCGACTTCCCCACCGCCTGGGGCGTTGACGCCCAGAGGTGGGGAGAGGTTACGAACTCACCAACTGGCTCTCGAGCTCCAAGACCTGTCGGGTCGTCTTCAACACCGTGTCGGGGTTGAGGCTCATCGAGTCGATGCCGATCTCGACGAGGAACGCCGCCATGTCCGGATAGTCCGACGGCGCTTGACCGCACAGTCCCGAGTGGATGCCGTTACGCCGACAGCCCTCGACGGAGAGCCGGATCATCTCCTTCACTCCGTCGTCACGCTCGTCGTAGTCGAAGGCGACGATCTCGCTGTCACGATCGACGCCCAGCGTGAGCTGGGTGAGATCGTTCGAACCGATCGAGAAGCCGTCGAAGTACTGCGAGAACTTGTCGATCAAGATGACGTTGTTCGGGATCTCGCACATTGCGTATACCTCAAGACCGTTCTCGCCTCGGCGCAGGCCCAACTCGGCCATGCGCGCGAGGACCAGCTCGGCCTCGGGAACCCGACGGACGAAGGGCAACATGAGTACGACGTTGGTGAGGCCCATCTCTTCGCGCACGCGAAGCATCGCCTTGCACTCGAGCGCAAAGCCCTCCTCGTAGGCGGGGTGCGCGTATCGCGACGCCCCACGAAAGCCCAGCATCGGGTTGCTCTCAAACGGCTCGAAGTCGGCTCCGCCGAGCAGGCTCGCGTATTCGTTCGTCTTGAAGTCCGACATTCTGACGACGACTGGCTTTGGCCAAAACGCCGCGGCGATCGTGCCGATTCCCTCCGAGAGCCGCTCGATGAAGAACGCCTCACCGCTCGGGTAGTGGCGTGTCAGCTTGGCGAGCGCCACGCGCACTTCGCCGTCGCGCACCTTCTCGGGGTGGAGCAGGGCCAGCGGGTGCGCACGGATCGACTCGCTGATGATGAACTCCATCCGAGCGAGTCCGACCCCGTCGTTGGGCAAGAACGATGTCTTGAACGCGAGGTCTGGATTACCCAAGTTGATCATGATCTTCGTCTTCGGACGAGCGAGGTTTCCGACATCGCTGCGCTCGACGTGGAAGCCCACTTCTCCTCGGTAGACGCGTCCCGAATCGCCTTCGGCGCACGAGACGGTCACCATGGTGCCACTCGGCACCTTCGTCGTCGCGTCGCCCGTGCCCACGACGGCGGGTACACCGAGCTCGCGGGCGATGATCGCCGCGTGACAGGTGCGTCCGCCTCGGTTGGTCACGATCGCCGCAGCGGTTTTCATGATGGGCTCCCAGTCCGGGGTTGTCGCGTCCGCGACGAGCACCTCACCGGGCTTGAAATCGCCAAGGTTCGCGACGCTCTCGATCACTCGCGCTGTCCCGGTCGCGATCTTCTCGCCGACCGAACGACCCTCCACGATGAGCTCACCGCTGCCCTCGAGCACGTAGCTCTCGAACACGGTCGCCTCGCGCCGCGACGCCACCGTCTCTGGTCGCGCCTGAACGAGGTAGAGCTTGCCGTCGAGGCCGTCCTTCGCCCACTCCATGTCCATGGGACGCCCGTAGTGCGCTTCGATGGCGACCGCGCTGTCGGCGAGTTCGAGGACGTCTTCGTCCGTGAGACAAAAGCGGTCCCGATCGGTCTTGGGCGTTGGAATGTTGCGAGTCGTCGCCTTCGTGTCGCCTTCGACGAAGACCATCTTCACGGCCTTGTCGCCGAGGAGCCGACGGAGCACCGCTCGGTGTCCCGCCGCGAGTGTCGGCTTGTGCACGTAGAACTCGTCGGGATCGACCGCTCCCTGGACGATGTTCTCGCCAAGTCCGTAGGAACCCGTGATGAAGACTACGTCGCGAAAACCCGATTCGGTGTCGAGGGAGAACATGACGCCCGACGACGCGAGATCCGAGCGGACCATCTTCATGATCCCAATCGAAAGCGCGACCTCATAGTTGTCGTATCCCCGCTCGAGGCGGTAGTGGATGGAGCGATCGGTGAAGAGGCTCGCGAAGCAGCGCCGACACGCGTCAAGCAAACTCTCCTCGCCGTGAACGTTCAAGAAGGTGTCCTGCTGGCCCGCGAAGCTCGCGTCGGGCAGGTCCTCCGCCGTTGCCGAGGAACGCACCGCGAGGCGAACGTCCTCTCCGTACTCTTCTTGCAGTCGGTGGTAGCTCTCGAGAATCTCTGCCGCGAGGTCGTCGGGCAGGCCCGCACCGTAGACGATCTCACGTGCACGCTTTGCGCGACGGGTGAGATCGGCCATGTCACTCGGGACGAGATCGTCCAGGGCCTCGTGGAGCAGCTTGAGCGCCCCGGTGTGCTCGAGGGTGTAACGGTATCCCTCAGAAGTGATCGCGTAGCCGTTTGGTACGCGGACCCCTTGTCCCGAGAGCTTCTGATACATCTCACCGAGTGACGCGTTCTTTCCGCCCACCGATGCGATGTCCTCGATACCGAACTCTTCGAAAAACTTGACGTACTTCCCCTGATTCATGGTTTTCTCCTTCTAAGAAAACACCAGCAGCGCGGGACTCGCCGAGTCGCCGAAATGGCCGAGTTCGCACGAACCGTGCCGGAGCCAGGGGGCCATGAGTCAGCCTCCCGCCTCGCGACCACAATGTCGAGAATCGGCGGCGTAGCGCACGGTCCAATCATCCCCCGCAATCAGTGGGAACAACTAGAGACGAAGGTCCTGAACGCGAGATTTCTGCACCAATTTGGGAACGCGACTCGCCGACGCGCGTCGTCTCGCACTCCCCGACCGAGAGCGGCGGCGTGGTGCGCTGACGCGAGCCCTCCGCAAACTCTCGGGGCTCGAACCACTCCACATCCTGGTGAAGTGCGCAACCACCGGCTGGCGGTCGTGTCGAGCTGAGTTACCAACTCTGTCGGCCCTTCGACTTAGCGCTTGGCCGTTACCTTATTCATAGCTACGGCCTCACGGATGAGCGCCTTCAACGCCTTTTCGTTGATCTTCTCGCCTTCGTGAAAATCAATGGCGCGTCGCACGTTCCCCTCGAGGCTCGAGTTGAAGAGGCCCGTAGGATCCTTGAGGGCGGCCCCCTTCGCGAATGTCATCTTCACGGCGCTCTTGTACGTCTCTCCCGTGCAGATCATTCCGTCGTCGTACCACGTCGGAACGCCGCGCCACTTCCACTCCTCGACGACATCGGGATCGGCTTCCTTCACCAAAGAACGAATCCGGCTGAGCATCGCCCCTCGCCAGTCGTCTAGCTCGCTGATTCTTTCGTCGATTAGCTGCGAAGGAGTCTTGCTTGGCTTCGATCCGCTTTTCTCCATGACCGATACTTTCCCTTTATCGAGGATTTGACGAACTGCTGCCCTCACCTGCGGGTCGATTCTACCGAGCACCGCATTTTCGTCCCGGGTTCTCGCCACTTTCTGAGCAAGAAGATTCGGCTGGCTCTCGGACTTTGAGGGCCCGGTGCCCCGCTCACCCCCTAGAGACCGAGCGTTGTCCGTGGGTCGCGGCCCATGAAGGCGGCGAGGCGTTCCCAGTCGTCAGCATCGTGAGCGGGGTAAACCTCCGCCCCGAACGGGGCTCCAGGCTCGACCATGTTTCGGTACTGAGGTTTGATCATGGCCCGTGCCCCCTCGAGTGCCGGCAAGGCAAGGGAGGGGTCCAACTTATCGGTCTGTCCGGTGGCCCGGGCCAAGTCCCAGGCGTGTGCAGCCAGCTCCGCCAGGTACATGTCCACCAGGGTGACTCCCGTGTACACCTCGCCCCACGGCATTGTGTACGTCAACGACAAGCTGGAGTCTTCACTCCATGCTTGTGCCGCCTCCGCCGCAGCGCTACGTAGCTGACCGGGCGCATCGGACAGATCCACGTGCGGGCACCCGTCCCCAGGCTGCGGGGCCTGCCCGCGGCCGAGTGCGGCGGCCCGGTGGGCCGCTTCGACGAGGTGGTCGATCAGTCCGGCCACGTCGTACTTGGGACACGGCGTCGGGTGGCCGAGCTCG
>JBAUSF010000179.1:0-1799 GCA_049581565.1 Acidimicrobiales bacterium | reverse complement strand
GCTGAAAGGCGGCCCGATCTCCTGGCGCGGCACGACTCGTTCGGCACTCTCGGACCAGCGCGTCTATCCAACCCTGGAGGCGCCGCTCGCGACGTGGGTGGGAGTGGGCGGGAGTCCCCAGTCCGTCGTGCGCGCGGCGCGCTACCAGATGCCCCTCATGCTCGCCATCATCGGCGGCAACCCGCTCCGCTTCAAGCCGCTCATCGACCTCTACCGCGATGAGCTCGACGCGGCGGGTTCGGCGCCGCTGCCGATCGGCCTCCACTCTCCGGGCTACGTCGCCGAGAGCGACGACGAGGCTCGCGAAGAGCTCTGGCCGTACATGAAGCAGAACCGCGACCGGATCGGCGCCGAACGCGGGTGGGGACCGATGACCCGCGAGAGCTTCGATCGCGAGGCGAGCGAGCACGGATCGCTCTACGTGGGATCGCCCGAGACCGTGGCTCGAAAGATCGCCCGAACCGTGAGCGCCCTCGGGGTCGACCGCTTTGCCATGAAGTACAGCGCGGGGGCTTTACCGCACGAGAGACTAATGCGCTGCATCGAGCTCTACGGCTCAAAGGTCGCCCCGATGGTCCGAGAGATGCTCGAGGGGTAGTCCGCCTTGGTGGCGATCAGGCGCTCGCTGATCACCACCGGAGAGAACCGGCAGTGCCCGCTTTGATCAGTCCGCCGAGGGCTTGAACCCCGCGAAGACAACGTGCCGGCGCAGGGTGAAGCCGAGTCGCTCGTAGAGAGTGATGGCGGGTGTGTTGGTCTCGGCGACGTGGAGGAACGGCTGGTCGCCCTCGGCGAGCGTGAGCGCGGCCAGGTGGCGCACCAGGGCGGCCCCAAGCCCACGACCCCGATAGTCCGGGTCGGTGCAGACGGCGCTGATCTCGCGATATCCCGCGAGGCGGAAGCGATTCCCAGCCATCGCGACGAGGCGATCACCATCGAACACGCCTTCGTAGTTGCCCAGCTCGATCGTGCGCGGTGCGAAGGGACCGGGGCGGGTGCGCTTCACGAGGTCGGACATGGCGGCGACATGGCTCGCATCGAGGGACCTTGCGCGCGAGAAGTGCTCTCCGGTGACTTCTGCTCCGACGTACTGCAACCCGCGGCCCGAGAAGACTTGCGTCCAACCTCGGGGCACGTCGAAGCCGTCGCGGATGAGGATGAACGGCTGCTCGGTCACGTGCGCTCGCATGTCGTTCCAGGAGTCCTCGTCTGGCGTGTCGGGAAGACCCGCAAAGGATGAGACCTCTGGGACGTATCGCCAGGCGGCACCGTGATGGAGGGCGAGAGAGCGGTGGCGGTCGCGAAGCGCGTGAAAGACAGGATTGTCGAGGGGGGCGATCGTTGCGTTCCGGCCGGACCCCGCGGTCTCTGCTTTCCTGACGCCGGCCATTTCCTACCCTTTCTCTCGCGTGATGTCACTGTTCACGGCGTCATCCACTGTATGAGGGCGCGCAGACAGGTCAGGCGCGTTCACGTGTGAAACCTTACGGGCGTCTCGGTTGGCGTCTGTTACACGACGCTGAAAGAGTAGAGGTGTGGCGAAGCGATACTTCCAGGTGCCTGAACTGATCCTGGGCTTTGACACCGAGACGACAGGGCTCAGCGTTTTCAGTGAGCGGGCGATCTCCTACGGCTTTTGTGCCTACCGGTTCGGCACACCGGTCTGGAGCGAGCACTTCTTTGTGGTGCCGGACCGGCCGATCAGCTACGGGGCCCAGCGCATCCACGGGCTGAGCGTGGAGGACCTCGAGGCGAAGCGCGAGATCGCTGCCGTCTACAACGTCGAGGGCGGTCTCACC
>JBAUSF010000178.1:0-2612 GCA_049581565.1 Acidimicrobiales bacterium | reverse complement strand
CTCTACGCCATGAGCATCTGGAACGTCCATCATTGATTTCCCCCCGGTTCAAAACTTGGCGAAAGCGTACGACGGCTCAGCTCATCAAAATAGTGTTCAATTGATACAAACTGAATTATCTCTTTAGACATTTGTATAGCAACTTCACGGGGGAAAATATGGCAATCACGGTGCGAGAGCTCGTCGGTCTTCCCCATCTGCGCCTCGACACGCTCGCTGGCAGCGCGGGCCTCGATCACGTGGTGACGTGGGCCCATTCTTCTGACCTTGAGGAACCGTGGGGTTGGCTCTCGGGCGGCGAGCTCCTCATGAAGAACGGCCGAACGTTTCCCCGAAGAGAGCATCAACAGGTCGACTTCATTCGTGGTCTCGCCGCAGCACATGCCAGTGCGCTGGTCATCGGTTCTGATCCCGAGTCCCCCCAAGTGTCCGAGGGCGCGCTGCGCTGCGCGGACGACCTCGAAATGCCGGTCCTAAGCGTTCCGTACTCGATGAGTTTCATCGTGCTGAGTCGAGCCGTCGCCGACGCCCTTCTGAGCGAAGAAGCGTCACGGATCGCGCGCACCGAGAAGATCTACAACACCATTCACGGAGCGGTCGCCGGAAACGCTCCCGGTCAATTTCTTGCCCTGCTGAAAGCTGAACTGTCGTGCGATCTCTACATCATCGATTCCCAAACCCTGCATCCCATCCTTATCGGTACGCCGCCACTTCCCAGTGCGTTGCGTGATCGCATTCGCGACGAGATCGAAACGGCGCACGGGTCGTTTCCCGGTGCGCTTCGCTTCGTCGGCCCGGGAAGAATGAAGGTGGCAGTCGCGGAGGTTCCCTACGAGGAGCCCACGTTTCTTGTAGCCACCTTCGGTGGTCGGCAACCTCCCGATCTTGAGCTTCTTCAGCACGCTGCCACTGCGGTTGCGGTGGAGGTCGCTCACGCGTCTCTTCGAAGTGAGAACCAGCGACAGCTTGGAACCGAACTTCTCGCGAATCTCATCGAGCGGCGTCTCGACTTCGCATCCAGCGCTGCCCAGCTTCGCCACCATGGACTGTCGGCGCCGTCGAGTCGCCTGCTCGCCATTCAGGGTGCTGACGTCAACGTCGAGCGACGCGTGCACATTGGACTGCGCAGAAGGGAGGTCGCACACTTGCTGCTGCGTCGCGAACAGGTTCTCTTCCTCTTGCTCGAAGAAGGCCCCGATGCCGCGCAGAATGACGCCTCGCTGGCGATGGGCTTGGTGCTAGCGCGCCTTGGTCAAGGTTGTGTCGTGGGCGTGAGCAGCCCGCTCGGCGATCCGGCTCGGATGCCCGCGGCTACCAGCGAGGCGCTGTGGGCGCTCGCTGGTGCGACCTCGGAGTCGCCGGCAGTCAAGTACGAAGACGCGTCGCCCCTGCCTGCTCTTCATAGTCAGGAGGAAGCGCACGCGCTCATCAGTCGGGTTCTTGGTCCGCTTATCGAATACGACACTGCGAACGGCACTGATCTTGTCCGATCGCTCTCCGCATTTTTCGCAGTGCAGCGGTCGTGGCAACGTTGCGCCGACGTTCTCCATGTACACCGACAGACCGTCATCTACCGGA
This sequence comes from Acidimicrobiales bacterium, assembly GCA_049581565.1. Taxonomy (GTDB): domain Bacteria; phylum Actinomycetota; class Acidimicrobiia; order Acidimicrobiales; family RAAP-2; genus RAAP-2. The sequence goes on along the minus strand of JBAUSF010000178.1, from coordinate 1,034 downwards.
TGCGTCGAGTTGAGGAGATCACCGGCCGCACTCTTTCTGAGACCGAAGACATCTCGATCCTCTGGCTCGCGCTGCGCGCTCATGAGATTCTCTATGCTCACGTTCCCAGTATTTCTGCGACGTATGGGAATCGCGATCCCGGGGCGGCATTGGGCGACGTGTCAGCGCGGTCCGACCGTTGAAGAGGCGAGTGAGGCATCCGCGAACACCGATGCCATGCTTACGAAGTCATCCCGTACGAGACCGACCGTGAGTCGCAGGTGTGGCGTTGCGTCGTCCTTCGACATAAATGGGCTACCGACAGCCGCTCCGATGCCGCGAGTAGCGAGAGAGACCATCGCGGACGTTTCGTCTTCGACGGGCAGCCAGAGGTTCAACCCATCGCCGTTCTCGATGGCAACACCGCGGCGTCTGAGTTCCGACGTGATCATCGAGCGACGATGCGAGTAGGTAGCTCTCGCGTGTTCGACTTGCCCTCTTGACTTGTCCCCGGTGAGCAGACTCAGGAGCACGCTTTGCAGCAGTCGACTCGTCCATCCCTGTCCGAGGAGCCGCCGCTCGCGAAGACCCTCCAACACCAAAGTCGGCCCGCTCAGTGCGGCTATTCGCAGATCGGGACCGTGCGACTTTGAGAAGCTGCGAATGTGCACGGTCTGATTCGGCAACCACGCCCCGAGACTGATTGGGGGTGTCGTCGCGATGGCTCCCGCCGAATCGTCTTCGATAACGACGACGGGACTGGTCTTTAAGAGCCCGGCGAGCTCCCGTGCTCTTCGGGGAGTCAGCGATGCCCCCGTCGGGTTGTGGGCCCGGGGTTGGAGAAACACCGCCTTCGGTCGATGAGCAAGTGCCTCCTTCAGCTCAGCCGGCATCAATCCGTCGCCGTCGATGTTGACGCCAATGATGCGCACCCCGACAGCGTCGAGGAGGTCGAGCAACGGTGGGAACGTCGGATTCTCGACGAGCGCAATGTCCCCGAATTGCAGCACTTGGGCGGTGACTTGATTGAGGGCATCCATCGCGCCGTCCATGAT
>JBAUSF010000177.1:0-6342 GCA_049581565.1 Acidimicrobiales bacterium | reverse complement strand
GTCATCGACTCGGGCGTTGGAGCCGTTGCGAACGGTCTATATCGCAAGACCTCGCCGTTCTATGAGGACCCGGGCTATCCCGACTACAACCCGACCAAGGCGAAGGCGCTCGTCGACGCGTATAAGTCGACGAACAACGTCACGAGCGTCAGCTTCGTCATCGACATTCTTTCGGGTAACGCGACGGCTACCCAGCAGTTCTCGTTCTTCGAGCAGCAGCTCGGTGCCGTCGGCATTACGGTGACGCCGCGACCGCTCGTGCAGAGCACGCTCATCAACAACGTGATCTTTGGTGAGTACGACTGCGCGACGTGGACCCAGTTGGGCGGCGTTGATCCGTCACTTAACTACGTGTGGTTTGTGTCACTGCCCGCGGCGGCTTCGTATCCCGAGGGCCTCAGTCTCACGTCGCTGCCCGCGGACGTTTTCATCGCTGGAGCGGTCAACTTCGCACACCAGGCGGATCCAGTCGTCGAGCAGAACATGCTCGCTGCCCTCGCCGCGGTGCCGAGCTCGCCGGTTCAGATCCGCGCCTGGCGCGCGGTTAACTCCCAGTTCGCAAAAGACATCCCCTACTTGTGGCTGGACGTCACCGTGAATGCCTGGGCGGCGCGCAGCAACGTTCAGAACTGGGCCTACGGTACCGCCGCCGACGGCACGACGCGCTGCTTGAGCCCTGACGGCGGATCCGCTCGCTGGGATCAGATCTGGCTGTCGTAGCTAAATCGACTCACGCGATGGACGTGGTTCGACCCGCATCGGGTCGCTCGAAGAGATCGGCGTAACTCGTCCTCGCACGTGTCGCCACCAAAAGAGCGTGGTAAATGCGAATGACGCCGACGCGATTGCGATGACGGTGAACGGCAGCGCCGGATTAACCGTGAAGAGGAAACCCGATACTCCGGCCGCGAGCGCGAGCGACGCGGTGTTCGAGGTGGCGAAGAGTCCTTGGCGTCGCGAGAGCTCGCGGTCAACGGCACCTTGGCTCATCAGTGAAGAGATCGACGGCAAGGACAGTGCCGCGCCGACCGACTCGAGCGACCCCAAGCCCAAGATGACGTTGTTGTTGTGGATATGCGGGTAGAGCGACAGGAAGAACGCCCCGTTGAGGAGTCCGAAGAGGGTGATAAGTCGACGATTCGCGTGGTCGGCCAGCCAACCGCCGACTCGAGAGAGCACGATCCAGGGCAGCCCGAAGAACGTCCAGCTGAGCCTGATCTGCAGCGTGCTCGCGTGATGGGCGTGCATCAAAAGACTCCAGCAGGCTTCGTAGACGCCCACGGCGAGACCGACCGCACTCGCGGCGACGAGAGCTCCGGTCAGTTGCGAGCTCCACTGCAGCTTCGGTAGCGGTGACGCGTCGTACTCGCGATCGCCGAGGTCGGTCTTGACCGCGACGAATGCGGCGCTCAGGCTGACGAGGCCCGCCGCGAAGAACGCCCAGCCGAGGTCGTGCACGGAGGCGACGACGCCCACGACCGGACCAATGGCGAGGCCGAAGAGCTGGGCGGCGAAAATCTGCGAGACCGCCCTTCCGCGTTGCGCCTCGGGAAAGAGTGACGCGACCGCCGACATTGAGGCGACTTCGATCGCGCCAGCCGACGCTCCTTGAATCACGCGGGTGAGCGCAAACCACGGTGCCGAGATCGGCAGGAGGAAGGTCATGCTCGCGAGTCCGTAGGTCACGAGGCTCACAACGAGTAGCTTTCGCCGACCGAACCTGTCAGCGAGGTGACCGAATGCAAACTGAGTCGCGATACCCGCGACGAAGAACGACGCCATCACGAGGCCGATCACGCTCGGGGTGCCGCCTCGATGCTCGAGGAAGAGCGGGAGAAGCGGGAGACCCAAGGTGGCGCCCATCCACTGGATGCCCACGATGATCGTGAGACGGCGCAAAGTCCGGTCGGCGCTGCTCTGAGCCATGACGTCCACGCTACCGGTGGGCCCCGTGACGAGGACATGACGGCTAGAAGGTGCGACACTCCACGAGGACGAGAACACCGAGCAAAAAGTACGTGACCGGGAGCAGATGGGGACTGAACTGGCGACCCCGGGCTACGACCTTTGGATGCTTCGCGAGACGCTGCGCGCTGAACAAAAAGACAGCTTCCCAGAACGCGAAGACCACGACCGTCACAACCGCGCGGGTAACGCCGTTCGCCCGAAGGAGGGGAATCCAGACCGCAATGTTGTCACCACCGAGGGCGAGGGTGGTGACGAAGGTGGTCAAACCGCCGCGCTTGTGGACCTCTTCGGGGGCGTCGCGATGGCGCCACGCGTAGAGGGCGAAGCTGAATGGCGCGACGCAGAGAAGCCCGACCCATCGAAGCGGAATGGGCGCAAGAAGTGTCCCGATGCCCGCCGCGAGTGCGACGAGCGCCACGACGCCAAGTCCCTGTGCCCAGCAGAGGCGGCGGAACCTGTCGTGGTCGGTGACGATGAGCCGTGCAGCAAAAGCGAAGTAGTTGTCGAACATCGTGCCGAGATACGCGAGTGATGAGACGATCACGACAACGAGAAACGTCTGCACCCGGTGAGATTACTTGAGAGTAGGGAATGGCTAAAACAGCGAGCACTAGGCTGCTCGTGATGATTCGTCACGTTTCGCCCCCCACGAACGACCAGCTCGAGCACGCGCGCGAGATAATTTCGAACTACTTGATTCCCACGCCAACCGTCACGATCTCCATTCGCGAGCGTCCCGTCTTCGTGAAGCTCGAGAGTCTGCAGGTGACCGGGAGTTTCAAGATACGCGGCGCGCTCGCCGCCGTCGATGCCGCGCACCGGGACGACCCGAACGGCGCGGTGGTGACCGCGTCGGCGGGCAACCACGGACTCGGTGTCGCGCACGCGGCAAAGCTGCTCGGCGTGAAAGCGACGGTCGTAGTGCCCGCAAACGCGTCGGTCGCCAAGGTGAAGAAGCTCTCCACCTACGACATCGAACTCATTCAGTTCGGCTCCTCGTACGACGACGCGCAGCTGCACGCCATTGAAATCGCCGAACAGCGCTCGATTCGCTTCATCTCTCCCTTTAACGACAGCGACGTGATCGCCGGTCAGTCGACGATCTTTGACGAGATGCTCGTGCAGGCACCCGAGATCGAGCACGTGGTCGTCTCGGTTGGGGGTGGGGGACTCATCTCGGGTACGCTCCTCACGCGCGACCGGCGTGGGCGAACCGACATCCGCGTGACGGGCGTCCAGCCCGAAGAGAGCGCCGCGCTCTATCACGTCCTGCGCGGTGCTCGCATGAGTGACGTCGTGCACCACCCGACCATCGCTGACGGTCTCGCCGGCGGCGGCGACGAGGGCGCAATCACGAATGAGATCGTAGAGAAGAGTGGCGTCGAACTCGTCCTCGTGCCCGAAGTCGAGATTCGTCGCGCGGTACGTGAAGTCGCCGAGACGAACGGTTTGGTCATGGAAGGGTCGGCCGCCGCCTCCTACGCGGCCATCGCGAATGAGCGTGTTGGTGACGCCGCGTCTCGTATCGGATTCATCGCGAGCGGACGCAACATCGCCCACGAACTCCTCGTCGAACTACTGCAAGCACCACTCGGCTGAGGCCAGGGGAGGCGCGAAAGCCAACCACTAGGGTGGAACGATGACCGCAAGGATGCGTCTGGTGGCCATCGTCATCGCGTTCGTCGCGTTCGCCCTCACCGTCACCGGCATCGTGCTTGCCGCAACCGACCCCAATCCGGCCGAACTTGGCAAAGACCCGCTCGCCCTGAACGGCTATCCGCCACATTCGGCGAGCCTCGAACTCTCGCTGTCGACCTCGGGCGGGCTCGCCCTCAACGCAGACCTGACGGTCAATTTTCTGAAGAACCGCGTGAGCGCACTCGTGAGTTTTCCGACGTTGATCTCCGTTTCCGCCGTCGACCTCACGATGTCGGGCAACCACCTCTATGCGCGCTCCGCTGACGTCTCGAGTGGCCCCTGGTACGACACCGCCTATACGACGCCGAGCCTCTTCGGTGTCTCGCTCGAGCTCACGAAGCCTGACATCTATCTCATCTCCGGTTTCAAGAAGTCGGTGAGCCACAGCGGCTATTCGACGACGTATACGTTCCGTCGGTCCCACCTCGTCCTCACCCGCCTGCTCGGACCCTCAAAAGGACTCTCGACCCTCGGCTCGGTACGATGGTCGATCACCGTAGGAAGCGAGGGGGAGGCCTCGGCGACCACCCTCGTCATCGTGTCCAAACACGAGACGACAACCGTGTCAGTGAAGGTTCTTTCGTACAATCAACCCGCAGCGATTTCGGTGCCCTCGAACTCGAGTCTCGAGCCACTGCCCCTCGCGGGGCTCGAAAAGCTCCTGAAGAGCCAAGACTTCGCCTCGCTCCTCATCCCGCGCGACTTGACTTCGCTGTCGAAGACATCTATCAGTTAGTCATCGATGAGTACCCGCCTCGAACCGCGCTGGCCCGCCTCACTCGCGCTGGTCGTCTGCGCGGGGCTCTACGTCCCGCTGTCAAACCGTCTCGTCGTCGGACCGCGGTGGCTCCTGCCCGCGCTCGTCGTGTTGCCGCTCATCCCGTTGTCGCTCCGATGGCGCCACGCCGAAGGCGCGAAGTGGGCGCGGTATCTGGCGATCTCGCTGGTGGCGTTGATCACGCTCACCAACGTCGTGTCGCTGATCTTGCTCATCAATCGGGTCTTCTACGCGACCAACGTCATCGGGCGCGGGTTGCTCTACTCGGCCGCGTCCATTTGGGCGACGAACGTCATCGTCTTCGGGCTCTGGTTCTGGGAGCTCGACCGCGGCGGCCCACACATACGGGCCGGTGGCGACGCGCGGGGCCCGGATCTGCAGTTCCCCCAGATGGCGGCGGCGACCTACGACGCACAGAAGTGGCACCCACGCTTCTTTGACTACCTCTACACCTCATTTGCCAACGGGACCAGCTTTGCCCCGGCGGACGCCATGCCCCTATCGGGTCAGATGAAGGCACTGTTTGGGGCCGAAGCGCTGATCTCGTTCACCACCATCGTCATCATCGCGGGCGAGGCCGTCAACATCCTTCGCTGAGTCAGTCGAAGAAGCGCTCGAGCCAGCGACCCGCGCGGCTCTCGTGCTGGCGACGCGCTTCCACTCGGTCGGCCCAGTTGGCGGCGCCGAGTCCGGCGTTGATTCCGAGCCAGCGAAGCGGTTCGAACTCCCAGCGTTTGTTCTCGTGCTGGACAAATGGCAGGCCGCCCGCCGCCGTGGCCGCATCTGGATCGATAATCAGATCAGCGAGCGCGTTCGCCGCCACGTAGCTCATGACGACTCCGTCACCCGTGTAGCCGCCCGCGCTCGCGAGTCCACTCGCGTAGTCGACGACGACCGACGGTGACTGATCGCGCGCCATCGCGAGGGGACCGCCCCATCGATGAGTCATCTCGCCTTCGAGGGAAGGAAAGAGCTCGCGCACCGTCGCTTCGAGCAGGGCGAACACCTTCGGGCTCTCGTCAAAGCGCTCTTCGACGGTGGAACCGAAGTGGTACGGCGCGCCGCGTCCGCCGAAGGCGATTCGTCCGTCCTTGGTGCGCTGTCCGTAGATGATGAGGTGGCGATCGTCGGCAAAGGTCTCGCACCCCGAGAAGCCGACCTCGTCCCAGAACGCGTCCGTCTGGGGTTCGGTCGCGATCATGAGCGAGTAGATGGGCGCGAGGGTGCGCCGTTCGCCGGGAAGCGTCGGAGTGAATCCCTCGGTCGCTCGCACGACGACGCGTGCGTGGACGCTCGCGTTCTCGGTGACGACCTCGGCGGGGCGTCCGCGTCGTACACCGCGGATTCGCGCGACCCTCGTGTTTTCGAAGATCTGGCCACCGAGCCGCTCGACCACGTCGGCGAGCCCGCGAACGAGACGGGCCGGATGAACGCGCGCACAGTGCGGTGTGTAGGTCGCACCGTAGGAGTGCGTCAGGACGCCACGCTCGTTGGCTTCTTCGGGCGCCAACCAGTCGAGGTGTTCGGGCCCGTCGCCGAGCTCGCGCGCCGCCACGACGCTTCGCTGAAGGCGCCGGGCCTGTAGCTCGCTGCGGGCAAAGACCAGGGTGCCGCCGCGCAGGTAGTGGGCGTCGATGCCGTCGTCACGGAGAGACTCACCGAGCGCCACGACGCTTCGTCGCAGGTGAGCACGAAGGTTCGTGAGCGCCTCTCGTCCGTGGCGAGCGACGACGGCACCGTCACTCAATGGATAGAGCGCCGACGCCCAGCCGCCGTTTCGCCCCGACGCCCCAAATCCGCACACCGAGCGCTCGAGGACGCACACCGTGAGGTGTGGGTCGCGGCGCAGTAGCTCACGCGCCGTCCATAGACCCGTGAATCCGCCACCGACGATGGCC
>JBAUSF010000176.1:0-38298 GCA_049581565.1 Acidimicrobiales bacterium | reverse complement strand
GCGCGTCCCGGTCGGTCGTCGGGTGTTCATCGGCGTCGCGGGACTGAGCGCCCTTGGGGTCATCTTTGGCGCAAGCATCCAGAACTTTCTCGGCAACGTGTTCGGCTCGGGACTCGGCGGTATCTTGCCCGGCGGTGATCGCTTTCGCATCTACTCAATCACGGGCACCTACCCAACTATTCGCAACATCGACTATCGACTGAAGGTGAGCGGTCTCGTGGACCACCCGAAAACGTTCACCCTGGACGATCTGATGGCCATGCCCGCAACGAAATTGGACAAGGATTTCCATTGCGTGACCGGCTGGCGCGTTCCGAACGTTCACTGGGAGGGTGTTCACCTCACGCATATCCTTGACGCCGTCGGAGTGAAGCCGGGTGCGGTCGCGCTCACCTTCGACTCGTACGACCACGCGGACACCGAGAGCTTGACGCTCGATCAGGCGAAGCTGCCCGACGTCATCGTGGCCTACCGAATGCTCGACGCGCCGATCACGACCGAGCACGGCGGTCCGGTTCGGCTCTACGTTGCACCCATGTTCGGCTACAAGTCGCTCAAGTGGCTCTCGGGCATCAGGGTCGTGAACGAGGTGCGGCCCGGCTTTTGGGAGCAGAACGGTTACCCGGTGAATGGCTGGCTGGACGGCACAACGGGTCCGAACAATCCCGATCCGGACCTCACCTAGGCCATGGCGATCACCGAGCACGCGACCCGCGACACGATTAAGATACTTCGCTTCGACATGGTCCAGCGCAGTGCGCACTGGGCGAACGCCGCGATCTTTGGCGTCCTCATGTTCACCGCGATTCCCCTCTACTTTGGCTCCTTCCTCGGTGTGGTCTTTCCGCGACACGTCATCGCCGAGATTCATCTCTGGAGCGGGCTCGCCCTGCCGATTCCGGTGATCGTCTCCCTGCTCGGACCGTGGGGCCGCCAGATGCGCCGCGACGTCCATCGCTTTAGTTTCTGGACTCGCCAGGAGATCGAATGGTTGCGATCCTTCGCGCGAACGCCGATCGAAGCCGACAAATTCAACCCGGGTCAGAAGTTGAACGCGATCTTTATCGGGGCGGTCATCATCGTGATGCTGGCGACTGGTTCGGTGCTCCAGTGGTTCAGGTTCTTTCCGGTGCCGTGGCGTCAAGGCGCCACGTTCGTACACGACGGCGTGGCGTTGGTGATCTTCGTGGTCGTCTTTGGGCACATCATCATGGCGCTTACCCACCGCGATTCGCTGCGCTCGATCTTCAAGGGCTGGGTGAGCGAACGGTGGGCCGCCGCACACGCGGCCGGGTGGCTGAAGGAGCTGCGAGCGACTGACGACTCGGCTGAACATTCGTAGTCCCTTGTTGGTACTCAGCAGTGGCGATCAAGTTATGTCAAGAAAAGGGAGCCGTCGTGTGGATTCGCAGAACCTTCGGAGTGGTGCTGAGTGTGGTCGGCGTCGTGTGGATCTTGCAGGGCGTGAATGTGATCCACGGTTCGGGGATGAGCGGCCACGGCGGCTACGCGGTGCTCGGCGCCGTCATTCTCGTGATCGGTCTCGCGCTGCTCGGATCGAGCGGGCGACGTCGTCATCACCACACTCTCTGACGCTCTTCAAACCGGACGATTCCGACGGTTCATTCGTCGGCTAGCGATTAGTCCTCTCGCAGCAAGGATTTCAGGTATTCGCTGAACGGTTCGTAGGTCCACATCCCGTCGTAGCGCGCGTCGTTCACGTAGAAGGTCGGCGTACCATTGGCGCCGCTACGGATCGCTCCTTCGAAGTCGCTCTCCACTCGTCGACGCGGCGAGCCCTCGGCGAGATCGGCGACAAGCCTGTCGAGGTCGGCTCCCGCCTGGGCGGCGTAGCCCTCGAGTGCCTCGTCGCCGAGCGCACGCTGGTGCTCGTACAACAAATCGTGCATTGCCCAGAACTGCCCCTGCATCGCCACCGCTTCAGCCATCTCCGCTGCTCGTTCGGCGTGGGGGTGCACCTCGGCGAGCGGGAGATTTCGAAACACGAAGCGCAGCGAATCACCGAAGGTTCGAACGATCTCTTCGATAATGGGGTAGGCCTCGCCGCAGTAGGGACATTCGTAGTCTCCGTATTCGACGAGCGTGATGGCGGCGTCGGCTGGCCCACGCGAGTGGTCGCTGGCACTAACGGGAACGGCGAGACGGGCCTCGCTCACGAGAGTGCCTCCACTGCCCGCAGGGCTCCGTCCGCTCCCGGGTTCACGCCGATTGGTGAAACGTAGCTCCACGCCACCTTCTGCTCGCGATCGATGACGAACAGCGCTCGCTCACAGACGCCGTCCTCATCTCGGTAGACGCCGTAGGAACGAGCGACCTCGCCCTTTGGATGGAAATCCGACAGCAGGGGGAAATCGATCTTGTGCTCGGTGCGAAATGCCTGATGGCTCCAGACCCCATCGACGGAGATGCCGAGCAGCTGCGCTCCTCGTTCGCGGAACATTCGATTCGCCGCCTCGAACATCGTGAGCTCGTCACCGCACACGGGACTCCAGTCCGCCGGATAGAAGATCAGAACGACGGGCTGGTCGAGCTCCGAGAGGCTGATCTTTTGGTCGGGAGTCGCGAACAGCGTGAAGTCGGGGGCCGCCTCGCCGGGAGCCAGTGCCATGAGGAACTCCTCTCGATGTCGCGAACCACCTGTCGCGATGATTCGTGAGTATAGGTTTCTCGTACCAGAACGAGCCGGTTCGAAATCTCGCCACGACACGTATACTGAATGGCCCGAATACGAGTTCTTCGGCATGGAACATTCACCGCGAGCTCGCTGAGTGGATGGTGGCGCTCGCCACCTCGTTCTAAGGATGAAATGTGGCTGATGGACACGTGACCCTGCCGCTGTTGCCCCTGAAATCGGGCGTCGTGCTGCCCGGGATGGTCTTTACCATGGCGCTCGAGTCCGACGAGGCCCGCGTGGCCGTTGACGCGGCGCGCTCCGCCGGCGGCCGACTCCTGCTCGTCCCGCACATCGAGGGCCGTTACGCCACGGTGGGCGTCATCGCTGAGGTCATGGAAGAAGGAGCCCTACCGGGAGGCTTGCCAGCGGTCGCGGTTCGCGGCGACCAGCGCGCGGTGATCGGAACCGGTGTCCCGGGCACGGGCGACGCCCTCTGGGTCGAGGCCGATCCCCTCGACGAGGGTGAGGCGTCAAGCGCCGCCGTCGATCTCGCTCGCGAGTACCGCGCGGTGCTCGAGAACATTCTCCTCAGTCGCGGGGCGCGTCAGTTTGCCGCCCAGCTCCGTGAGATCACCGAACCCGGTCGCCTCGCGGATCTCGCCGGCTACTCCCCCGACCTCTCGCTCGTCCAAAAGGTCCAGGTGCTCGAGACCCTCGACGTCGAAGTGCGGCTCCAACTCGTCCTCAGCTGGGCTCGCGACACGTTGGCGGACCTCACGCTGCGCGAGCGCATCAAGACCGACGTCGAAGAGGGCATGGAAAAGACCCAGCGCGAGTTCTTGCTGCGCCGCCAGCTCGAGGCGATCAAGAAGGAGCTCGGCCAACTGGGCGACGGTGACGAAGCAGACCCCGACGACTACCGCTCGAAGATTGCCGACCGCGACCTCCCCGAGGACGTGCGCACGGCGATCGTGCGAGAGATCGACAAGCTCGAGCGCACCAGCGATCAGAGCCCCGAGACCGGGTGGATCCGCACGTGGCTCGACACGGTGCTGGAGCTCCCGTGGGGCACTGAGTCCGAAGACCGACTCGACGTCAACGAGGCGGCGAGGATTCTCAACGCCGATCACGACGGTCTAGAAGACGTCAAGGAACGCATCCTCGAGCACCTGGCCGTACGAAAGCTCCAGGCTGAGCGCGGACTCGTTCCGGTCGACGGCCGAGGGTCGGGGGCGATCCTCGCCCTCGTCGGCCCCCCCGGCGTCGGTAAGACGTCGCTCGGCCAGTCCATTGCGAACGCGCTCGGACGCAAGTTCGTTCGAGTCTCCCTCGGCGGAGTTCGCGACGAAGCGGAGATCCGCGGGCACCGTCGCACCTACGTCGGCGCCCAACCCGGACGCCTCGTGCGAGCCCTGCGCGAAGCGGGGACGATGAACCCAGTGATCGTGCTGGACGAGGTGGACAAGCTGGGCTCGGACTTTCGCGGCGACCCGTCGTCCGCACTGCTCGAGGTGCTCGACCCCGCACAGAACCATACGTTCCGTGACCACTACCTCGAGGTCGACCTCGACCTGTCGCGCGTGATGTTCGTCGCGACCGCCAACGTGGTCGACACGATCCCCGGGCCGCTCCTTGACCGTATGGAGGTGATCCGTCTCGACGGCTACACCGAGTCCGAAAAGGTCTCGATCGCCCGGCACCACTTGGTCGAACGTCAGCTCGCCCGGGCGGCGCTGCGAGACGACGAGGTCATCATCAGCGACGACGCGCTACGCACGATTGCCGCGGACTACACGCGCGAAGCGGGCGTTCGCTCCCTCGAGCGAGAGATCGGTCGGCTTCTGAGAAAGCTGGCGACGAAGCTGGCGTCGGGTGAGCGAGCCGCGCCGATCACGGTGAACGCGGAGGACGTCCGCGAGTGGCTCGGCCGGCCCCGGTTCTACTTCGAACCGGCCGACCGCACGAGCGTGCCCGGCGTTGCGACCGGACTCGCGGTCACGGGTGCCGGCGGCGACGTCTTGTTCGTCGAGGCGAGCGTCTCGGACGGTCCCGAAGGCCTGACACTCACCGGCCAGCTGGGCGACGTCATGAAAGAGTCCGCAGAGATCGCGATGTCCTACGTGCGTTCGCACGCGACCGAGCTCGGCATCAGCTCGAGCGCGTTCACCGGTCGGCGCTTTCACCTGCACGTCCCCGCGGGTGCGGTGCCCAAAGACGGGCCTTCGGCGGGCGTGACGATGACGACCGCCCTCGTGAGCCTGTTGCGGGACGAACCGGTGCGACCGGTTGTTGGCATGACGGGCGAGGTCACGCTCCAGGGTCGAGTGCTGCCCATCGGCGGTGTGAAGCAGAAGGTCCTCGCCGCCCACCGCGCCGGCCTCACTGAGGTGGTTCTACCCGAGCGAAACGGACCGGACCTCGAGGACGTGCCCGAGGAAGTCCGCGAGCAGATGACGTTCCATCTGGCGGCGAGCGTCGCCGACGTGCTCGGCGCCGCGCTCGCGAGCGTACCAACTGGCTACACGGTCTCGGCGGTGGCGTAGGTCTCGCGAACGCCGCCGCCGCCGAAGGTGGCCTACCGGTTCGGTGGTGGCGGCGGATCGTCGAGGAAGTCGGCCGTTGGAACGAAGAACAGCGATCCGGTGATCGCGGTTGAGAAATCGAGAATTCGATCGTAGTTTCCCGGCGGATCACCCACGAACATCCGTTGGAGCATCAGCTCGGTGACGGCGGGAGCACAGGCGTAGCCAATGAAGTACGTGCCGAACTCGCCCTCTGCGACCGCACCAAAGGGCATGTTGTCACGCACGATCTGGCGCTCGACGCCGTCGTCGTCGATGATGGTGTTGAGCGCCACGTGCGAGTTTGAGGGCTTGACTTCATCTGGCAGTTCGACGTTCGTCAGCTTCGTGCGACCGACGACCCTCGCCTGCTCCTCGTCGGAGAGCGCGTTCCACGCTCGCAGATCGTGGACGTACTTCTGCACGATGACGTAGCTCGATCCCTGAAAGCCGGGATCCTCCGCGCCCACGATCGCGGCGTCGACGGCGGCACGCCCGGCCGGGTTCTCCGTTCCATCAACGAAGCCGAGGAGGTCGCGTTCGTCGAAGTACTTGAAGCCGTGGGTCTCATCAGCGACAACGACAACGTCTCGAAGTCGCTCCATGATGAGCGTCGCCGCTTCGAAGCAGAGATCCATCTGGCGTGCTCGGATGTGAAAGAAGAGATCGCCCGGCGTCGAATGGGCGACGTGCTTCTCGCCGCGAACCTCGAGAAAGTCGTGGAGACCGTGTGGCCGAGGCCCGGAGAAGAGCCGATCCCACGCTTGTGAGCCAACGCCCGCAACGACGCTGAGCAGCGCTTCGGGCACCCGAAAGCCAACGGTGCGCTGGAGGCCCGAGAGGTCAGTCAGGAAGTCGCGAACCTCCTCCTCCGCGCCCCTGTTCATGGTCATCGAGAGAAAGATCGCCGACTCGGTGAGCGAGGCCAGGACCTGCTGTGAGGTCGGGGGCGTTTCGTCGAGGGGAAGATCGTCTGCCACGTTGTACCTCTTGGTCGCTTGACAACTCGCGTCAAGCGAACGTACCACCTCGGCGACACTTCTTGTTCGGGGCCGAAGATCGAGCTCCGTTTAGTCCATGTAGGCGCCGCCGTTGACCGAGATGGCTTCGCCCGTGAGGAACGCAGCATCATCGGAGGCGAGGAAGGCGACCACTTTCGCGACGTCCTCGGGGCTCTCCAGCCGCGCGAGCGGGGTCGCCTCGATCCACCCGCGCGTCACGGTTTCGGGTTCGACGCCGCGCAGCTGCGCTTCCCAGGCGAGCTCGCGAGTCTGCATCGCCGTGGCGACGAAACCGGGGCAGACGCAGTTCACCCGGATGCCGTAGGGAGCGAGCTCGTAGGCCATGGCCTGAGTGAGTCCCAGCACCGCGAACTTGCTCGCCACGTAGTCGGCGAGAAACGGCACGCCGCCCTGCTTGGCCGCCATCGACGCCGTGTTGATGATGCTTCCCCGTGAGTTCACCGAGATCATCGCGCGCGCGGCCGATTGGCCGCAGTAGAAGACGCCGAGCGTATTGACCTCGAGCGTGCGCGTCGCGTCGGCCGGAGAGATGTCGAGAAATCGCTGCATCTTCGAGATGCCCGCATTAGAGACCCAGACGTCAAGCCGACCGTGCATCGAGACGACGGCGTTGACGAGGGCGTCACAGGCCGCGGGGTCGGTCACGTCGAGCGGAGCCGCTTCGGCGCTCTCGAGCGAACTCGCGACGGCCTGGGCGCTCACCGCGTCGACGTCGGTGACGACGACGTGATAGCCGCGAGCGCCGAGCTCCTTGGCGATCGCGGCGCCGATGCCCGACCCCGCCCCGGTCACGCCCGCAATCGGTTTGGTCACGATGAACTCCTCGCCAGTAGATGAGAGAACGGCGCGGTCGCGTCGTTCAATTGCAAAAACTCGCGGTACCGCTCTTCGTAGACCCCGACGTTCGCCTCGTTCGGCGAGATCGACTCGCCCGCTTCCAGCGATCCGGCGACGTAGGACCAGTCGCCGATACTGCCCACGCCGATCCCGGCGATGACGGCCGCGCCGTAGGAGGCGCCCGGGTGATTGACGATCGAGATCAGCTCGCGGTTCAAGACGTCCGCGAGTATCTCTCGCCAGAGGCGCGACTTCGATCCGCCGTTCGTCACCCGCGTACTGTCGATCGCGAGACCATCTTCGGCAAAGACGTCAAAGTGCGAGCGAAAGCCGTAGGCGATGGCCTCGAGAAACGAACGGTGAATATCCCCGCGCGTCGTCGCGAGGTGCAGGCCAATCATGACCCCGCGCAGGTTGGGATCGTTAAGGGGGGTCTTCACGCCAAGGAAGTACGGCAAGGTGAGCAGCGCTCCCGGCGTGCTCACCGCCGCCGCCGCGTCAAGCGCGTCGAGCGGTATCGCGTCGAACATCGCCTGCTCCCAGCGAAGCAGCGAGCCGCTCGTCGCCATGCAGCCGTTCGGCAGCCACTTGCCGGGCATGGGGTGCTTGTCGAGGTAGAGGCGCTCGTCGAGCACCTTGTGATCGCTCACCGCCAGGATGTCGCCAGATCCGCCGAGCTTGACGAGACAGTCGCCCTGGGTGACGAGTCCCGCGCCGTAGGCCGAAAGCACGTGGTCGGCCCCTCCGACAACGATCGCCGTGCCTTGTCTCAGGCCCGTCGCCGAGGCGGCGGCGGCACTGACCTCACCGATCGGCGTGCCCGGAGCCTTCACCTCTGCGAGCGGCGGCCAGGCAACGCCGGTCGCTTCGACGACCTCGTCGATGGGGGCGCCGTCCATGTCGTAGAGCCCGCTCTCGAGCGCCCAGTTCTGCTCCACGTGGGCGTCCGCCCCCAGCGCACGCGCGAGCCAGTCGTATGACCCGACGATCCCCGCTGCGTCGTGCCACGACGCCGCTTCGTGTCGGGCGAGCCAGAGCGCAGTCGGGGCGACCGACTGCTGGGTGAGCGCCGAACCCGTGAGCGTCAAGAGGTCGACGCTGGCGAGACGGTCGCGCAGTTCGTCGATCTCGCGAACCGCCCGAGCGTCATTTTGGAGAATCGCTCGACGAAGCGCCCGACCATCGCCGTCAACGAGAATGACCGCGGGCACCATGCCCGAGGTGGCGACGGCGGCGATGTCGCGATTGGCGGCACCCGAACTCACGAGGAGCTCATCGACCACCGCACACACGGCATCCCACCACTCGGCGGTCTCCGCTTCGGCCCAGCCCGCGTGGTCGCTGTAGAGCGCCACGGCTCGAGTGGCCGTTGCGAGAATGCCGTTGCTCGGGTCTAGGAGCACCGCCTTGACACCCGATGAACCGACATCGATTCCAAGCAGGAGATCGCCGCGGCCCTCAGGCACTACGGGCCGCATCCATGAAGCGCTTGACGCGCTCGGGGTCAACCTTGTTCCACGTGTAGCCGTCTTCTTTGAGGTCGCTCCCGACGATGCAGCCGTCAGCGTATTTGAGGTATTCCGCGATGGTCGCGGCCTTGGCACCCGTGTTGAGCAGCACCGGCACGTCGGGATCGAGGGCCTCGCGGACGTCGGCCACCGTGCGCACGTCGGGCTCGCTGCCCGCCATCGGGCCGGAGACCAAGATGACGTCGGCGAGGCTCGACACGACGGTCGATCTCGCCATCTGGGCGGGCGAGCGCGTACCCGTGCTGGAGGCGAACTCGGGGGTGACGTTGGCAAAGATCGCAAGGTCGTCGCGACCAAAGTGGTGCCGATTGCGCATCAGCGTCGCGGCGTCGGGATTCCAGGGTCCCATGTCGGACTCCCAGGAGCCGGTGATGACCTCTCGCATGAACGACGCGCCGCTGCCAACGGCGATGGCGAGCGCACACTGCGCGTCCCAGAGGAAGTCAACGCCGAACGGCCGGTCGCTCGGACGACATTCGGTCGCGACGCGGGTCATCACGGCTGCTGCTTCGAGGCCCGCGTGGAGCTGATAGGGACGGTCGCCCTCGTTGCAAAAGAGCACCGCGTCAAAGCCGCCTTCGAGGAGCAGCGCGGTGTCGCGCTTCACCTGGTCGATGAGTCCTTGGACGCCGCCCACCGCGTCATAGAGCGGAGTCCCCGGCAGCGGTGGCACGTGGGCCATCGCGATCAGTGGCTTGTCGACGTCGGGAAACAGCGAACGAAATCGGGACATCAGTCCTTCTCCTCTTCAAACGGCTCCACGTGGAGCACTTCGACGTCGTGATCCTTGATACTCCGGACCGCGGGATTATCGGGCGACGCGTTGGTGATGAGCAGGTCGACCACATTGATTGGCGCGAACGTGACGAACGCGACGCGCCCGATCTTGGAGGCGTCGGCGAGCACGATGATCCGTCGACCCGACGCGAGGGCCGCACGCTTCACGTCCGCATCGTCGAGGTTGTACTCACTGAGTCCGCTGATGGCGCTGATGCCCGCCACGCCGAGGAAGACGGTGTCGCAGTTGAGATCGCCGAACGCGTGCTGAGCTCTCGGACCGATCAGGCTCAACTCGCCGTGACGAAGAACGCCTCCGGTCACGATCGTCTTCACCGACGCCTTCGTCGAGAGCTCGGTCGAGATGAGGATCGAGCTCGTGATGGCGGTAATCGAAAGATCGCCCGGAATCGCCTTCACCAGCTCGTGGGTCGTCGTTCCGACGTCGATGATCACTGTCTCGTTCTCGCACAGCAACGCGGCCGCGGCGGCACCGATTCGTCGCTTGGCTTCGGACATGTGCGCGGCACGTTGGAGGACCGGCGGTTCGAACGAACGGCTCTGGACCGAGATCGCCCCTCCGCGCGCTCGTCGAGCGAGCCCCTCGACCTCGAGGAGGTCGAGGTCTCGGCGGATCGTCATCTCCGAGGTGCCAAAGAGCGCAGCCAGCTCTGAAATGGACGCCTCACCTTCGACCCGGAGCTGTTCGGCGATCGTGGCCCGTCGGGTCTTAGAGTCCATGGCGCCACATTATGTGAGTTTTTAACACTTTTCAACCAAAGACTGAGAGATTTTCACAATAACTCCTTCCCATATTGAACGAAAGTTACAATCTTCCCCGCATCTCACTTATCGCGCCCGCGGACGCACACCGTCGAAGTCCAGCCATCCAACGGGACTGTGCCAGTGTTCGCCGCGCTGGAGAACCTCGACGATCGCGCGTTCGAGTCGCGTGGTCCGTGGCAGGTCGGCGAGCGCCACCCCCGGACAGCGAAAGACGAAGTCGAGCACGTCGTCGTCGTCATCGCGCCAGAGCGGCATGATGGTGAATCGACGCTGAAAGCTCACGAGATTAGTCTCGTCGTCGAGATAGTCCCCGAGGCGCTCGTCCATCATCCAGCTCTGGCACGTCGCGATGCGGCGCTCCTCGACCGGCCAAAGATTGCCGAGCACCCGGCGCGCGTCGGTGAACGTGAGGTCGAGAGCGGCCGGAGAGAGATCGGCCCCTTGGGGGATGTGGAGGCCAATGAGCGCGTCGCCGCGTCGAAAGCCGGGCCCACGGGCGGCTGCTTCATCGTCGCTCAGCCACGGGGACGGGGAGAGCGAGCCAACACCGAGTGTCAGACGGTGAAACTTGAGCACGCCGATCTGCAGGATCTCGCCACGCAGGATCGGCAACATCCACCATCCCGCGTCGACGCCGAGTGTGCCCCATTTGCGCTCGTGCGTCGCCGCGTGGCGTGAGAGCACCTCCATTGTCGCGTCGATGATCCTCGGGGGCGTCGCGCTTCGCTCGAGAAAGGCGAGCGCCCTCGGGTAGTCGACGGCGAAGAGATAGAAGTAGAACAACCGACCACACGGGTCCGCGTCGTCGAGGTCGGGCCAGATGGGAAGTGGTGCGTCATACGAGCCGCGATCTACCTCGAGCATCGTGAGGCAGGCGCCGAGCAGGCTCACCCACTCTTCGTCACCGCGAAACTCGTCCCAGTGCCCAACAACTTCGGCGATCTGGTCCTCTCGAAGCTTGAGCGTCTCGAGCGTTGCCGCGAGCGTGCTCGAGCTCGTGTCGCGAACGATCGCTTCCGCTTCGCTCGACGCGAAGGGCAAGAAGGCGCGCATCGCTGAAATGACGTCCGCCGCGCTCACGAGGTGGACTCCACGTCGCGCGAGTGGACGCCCATCCTCGCGAGGCGAGCCTGATGCTCGACCAACCGAGCGCGAAACTCGTGCTCGGTTGTAGTCGTTCCCCACACGACCTCGCTGAAGGCGGCGAGTCGCGGAAAAGCCATGTAGTCGAGCCGGTCGCGGGTTGAGATGTACTCGCTCCAGAGCTGCGCCTGGGCCCCTCGGATATGGTGGCGCAGCCACGGCTCGAGATCGACCGGTACGACCGAAAAGCCGTACACCTTCTCCCACGTCGTGACCGAAGGGGACTCGTGCACCGCGACCGGTTCGGCGGCATCCTCGCTGCTCAGCCAGTCGAAGTAGAGATACTGCATCGGCGCCATCACGACGTCAAGGCCGCGCCGAGCCGCTTCGAGGGCCTTGTCGACGCCGCGCCAGGCGGCGATCACGGTGCCCGCGGGAACGCCGGCGTCGAGGACCTCGTCCCACGCCACAACCTCGTGGCCGCTTCGGCGAAGCGTCGAGGCCATGCGCTCGGTGAAGAGTCCCTGGAGCTGGCGGGCCCGAGCGAAGCCGTGCTCAGCCATGGTCGCGAGGGCGGCGTCGCTCGTCTCCCACTCGGTCGTGGGGCACTCGTCTCCGCCAATGTGCACGGGGCTGTCGGGGAAGAGACTCCCGACGAAGGAGACGACGTCGTCGGCGAAGTCGAGCGCAGCATCGCTGACGTTGAGCACGTGCTCGGAGATGCCCCACTTCGTCCAGACCTCGAGGGACTCCCCGGGGTGGTTCCCGAGCTCGGGATAGGCGGCAATGACGGCCTGGGCGTGGCCGGGAAGATCGATCTCAGGGACGATCTCAACCTGGCGACGTCGCGCGTGTTCACGAATGGTCGCCAGATCGTGAACGCTGTAACACCCGCCGTGGGGTACCCCGTCGTCGACGCCGTCGCGGTTGTGGCCAACGGGCGACGAGCGTCGCATCGAGCCAACTTCTCGAAGCCGGGGCCAGGCGGGGATCTCCACACGCCAGCCCTGATCGTCGTTCAGGTGAAGGTGCAGGCGATTTAGTCGATGGGCCGCCAACAGGTCGATCAGCCGGCAGACCGTCTCGACGCCAAAGAAGTGCCGGGCGACGTCAAGATGCGCGCCGCGCCATTCGAAGTCCGGTCCATCTTGGAGGACGAGACACGGTAGTTCGATCACCTCGAGCGGCGTCGCCGACTCGCTCCACAGTTCGAGCGGTCCGAGCTGGCGCAGCACGGTCAGCGCGTAGGAGAGCCCCCTCGCCGTGCCCGCCTCGACGATCGTGCGCTCGGCGATAGCGAGCTGGTACTCCTCAACCCCGAGCTCGGGCAGCTCACGCACCTCGAGGTCGCAGGGATCGCTCGGCTGAACGAACTGAACGTCCCAGCCGACGCTGCGGCGAAGATCGTCGGCGAACGTAGCCACGACCTCGCGCCACGGGGCGTCCACCGAGACCCGAAGCGGCGAGCGCCACTGCACCGATCCCTCGAGATAGTCAACGAATCTCGGGCGCGGGAGCAGCGCCCGCGTCACTGCCCCGTCACCGCAAAGCAGGCCGCATGGTGGGTAGGCGAGATCGTCACCATCGGCGGCGTCGTCGATCGACAGACGTCCATCACGAGCGGGCAGCGCGGTGCGAAGCGGCATCCCGGGCCCGGGTCGATCACCTTCGGCGGTTCGCCGAGGTCGCGCTCGCCATCGATCTCTGCCAGGGGAAGACGCGGGTCGGGCGCCGTCGACATCAACAGCTGGGTATAGGGATGAGCCGGCGAGTGAATCACCTCTTCGGTGAGGCCCTCTTCTACGATCCGCCCGGCGTAGAGCACGATCATGCGGTCGGCTACGTAACGCGCACTCGCGAGGTCGTGGGTGATGTAGAGCAGCGAGACGCCTTCGCGATCGCGCAGTCCCTTCATCACGTTGAGCAGCCCGATGCGGATCGACACGTCGAGCATCGACACCGGCTCGTCGGCGAGGATGAGCGACGGGTTCGAAGCGAGGGCCTGCGCGAAACCGAGGCGCTGGCGCTGGCCCCCCGAGAGCTCGTGGGGATAGCGGCGAAGGACCTCGGCGCCGGGGGTGAGTCCTACGCGCTCGACGAGCGCGACCGCCTCGTCGTGGCGGGCGGACTTCGCGATATCGGGCCGGTGGAGCTTCAGGGAGCGAAGGAGGCTGTGACCAACTCGAAGCACGGGGTTGATCGAACCGAAGGGGTCCTGGAACACCATCGGCATTCGTCCGCGCACCGCCCGGTTGGAATGGTCACTCACGACCTCGTTTTCGAACGTAATCGAGCCAACGGTGGGCCGGTAGAGCCCCGCGAGCACGCGCGCGATGGTCGACTTGCCCGATCCCGACTCCCCCACGAGGGCCACGATCTCACCGGGCGCCACTTCAAATGAAACCTCGTCGAGCGCGTGCAGCAGTCCCTGCGATCGAAAGCCGCCCACGCGGAAGTAACGCGAGAGATTGTCAACCTTGAGGATCGGGCCGCTCACGCCACCTCCTCGGGCGGATTTACCAGGTGGCACCGCACGGCACGCGAGCCCTTCGTGACGAGTTGGGGGCGCGTCGTTCGACAGATGTCCATCACGTGTGGGCACCGCGGAGCGAACAGACAGCCCGGTGGAGGGTCGATGAGGTCCGGCGGCGTGCCGGCTATGCCCGTCAGCTGACGGGCCTCACCGAGCAGAGAAGGAAAGGCGTCCATGAGACCCTGGGAGTAGGGATGCTCGGGCCGGTCGAACACTTCGCGGGTGGCATCGAGCTCGACCACTTCGCCCGCGTACATGACGGCGAGCCGGTCAGAAAAGTGCGACACGACGCTCATGTCGTGCGTGACAAAGAGCACTGAGAACCCGAGCTCGTGGCGCAGCGACTCGACCTGGCGCATCAGCGACCGCTGGGCCACGACATCGAGCGCCGACGTCGGCTCATCCATGATGACGAGCTGTGGTTCGAGCAACAGGGCCATCGCGATCATTGCGCGCTGACGCATGCCCCCCGAAAGCTGAAAGGCGTAGCTGTGCAGGTGCACTTTGTCGATCGAGACCATCGACAGCACCTCGGCCGAACGCTGGGCAATACGCTTGTCGTCCCAGTCAGTGTGGGCTCGACAGGCGTCGGCCAATTGGGCGCCGATCGTGAGCGTCGGATTGAGCGCGTTCATCGCGCTCTGCATGACGACCGAAATGTCGCGCCAGCGGTGCAGTCGGAGCTCGTCGGGGCTGAGCGACGTGATATCGGTACCGTTGAAGAGCACGGTTCCGCCGACCGTGCTCGCGGGGTACGACAAGAGTTGGGCGATCGCAAAGAGCAACGTGGACTTGCCGCACCCGGACTCGCCGACAATCGCGAGGAACTCGCCTTGATAGAGGTCGAGCGAGACCCCGTGGACGGCTTGGACGGGTCCCACCGCCGTCGCGTACTCCACGTAGAGGTCGCGGACTTGAAGAATTGGTTCGCTCACGCGGTCGCCGCCAGCTTCTTATCGCGCTTCAGCCGCTTCGCCGACACCGGCCGAAGCGCCGGGTTCGACACTTCGTCGAAGGCGTAGTTGAGCAGCGCCAGCGCCGACCCCAAGACGGCGATGGCGACACCGGGGGCGAGCGCCCAGAGGGGCAGCCCCGTCGCCAGGGCCTCGTTGTTCTGGGCCCAGTAGAGCATCGTCCCCCACGACTCTGTGTTGATGTTCCCGAGCCCGACGAACTGCAGCGCGGAGGCCGCGAGCACGGCGTACAGGGCGGCCGACAGGAAGTTCGCCACGATGAGCGAGGTCATCGGCGGAATCAGCTCAACGGTGATCACGTACCAACTCGACTCGCCGCGGGCTTTCGCCGCGAGCAGGTAGTCGCGATTACGAAGCGAGAGCGCCTGGACGCGAAGCTGTCGTGCACCGTAGGACCAGCCGGTAAAGACGAGCACGGCGACGAGCAGCCAGAAGCTCGCGTTCTTCACGTAGGCGGTGAGCACAATGATGAGCGGAAACGTCGGAATGACGAGGATGACGTCAGTGAGCAGCGACAACGAGTCGTCGATGAGACCACCTGAGTACGCGGCCGTGATCCCGATGCTCACCGACAACACCGTGCAGAAGAAGCCGACGATCAAGGCGATCATCACCGACTGGCGAGTGCCGTAGATCAGCTGCGACCACACGTCCTGGCCAAAAGACGTCGTGCCGAGCAGGTGCGACCAGGAGACGCCGACCCCGGGCGGGTAGATCTCGGCCGCGGGATTGTCGTGCGCAAACCAGTGGGGAAAGGCGGCGATCACGAGCAGAACGAAGAGAATGATCGAACCAGTCGCCGCCTTCTTGTCGCGCCGCAGGAATCGCCACGCACCGCCCGCACCTCGACGAAGGGCGTTGAGTCGACTCACGTGCGCACCCTCGTTCGCGGATCGAGCACCGCCGTCACGATGTCCGAGATGAAGATGGCGAGCAGCACGGCGACCGTGATGAGCAAGAACAGGGCCTGCATCAGCGGGTAGTCCTCGTTCTGGACGGCCTGGAGCAACATGAAGCCAACGCCGGGGTAGTTGAAGACGTATTCCACGAGAATGGCCCCGGAGATGACGAACCCGAGCGACATGGCAAAGCCCGTGAGGTTGGGCAGCATTGCGTTTCGCCCGGCGTACTGCCAGAGGATCCGCTGGGGCCGAAGTCCCTTCGCGCGAGCCATCTTCACATAGTCCTCGGCGACGACGGTGATCATGTTGTTGCGCATCGTCAAGATCCATCCGCCGATCGACGTGATGAGGATCGTGAAGGCGGGCAGGATCGCGTGCATCAAGACGTCGCCGATGAAGGGCCAGTTCCACGCGGGTATTGCCGTTTCGCTATAGCCGCCGAGCAGTGGGAACCAGTTGAGGGTGAGCGCAAACATCCAGATTGAGAGCAGCCCCACCCAGAAGTAGGGGAAGGCGGAGATCACGATGAACACTGGTGGCAGCACGCTGTCCAAGAGCCCGCCTCGTCGCCACGCGGCGATCGCCCCGACAGCGGTACCGATGATGAAGCCAAGTACCGTGCTGAGGCCGACGAGCCCGAGGGACCAGGGCAGTGCGCGCATGATGGTCGTAAAGACCGGTATCGGGTAGTAGCTGATGGACGTGCCGAGATTTCCGTGCAACGTGTTGCCGATGTACTCGAAGTACGCCGAGATGAGTCCCTGGTGGGTGTTAACCCCGAAGGCCACCTCGAGCGCGTGGAGCGCGTTCGGATTCACGTGCCCGCGAAATCGCGCCATCATCGATTCGGCCGGGTTGCCCGGCATGAGTCGGGGGATGAAGAAGTTCAGCGTGAGGGCCGCCCACAGTGCCACAAGCAGAAAGCCCAAAC
This sequence comes from Acidimicrobiales bacterium, assembly GCA_049581565.1. Classification (GTDB taxonomy): domain Bacteria; phylum Actinomycetota; class Acidimicrobiia; order Acidimicrobiales; family RAAP-2; genus RAAP-2. Next base: position 21,728 of record JBAUSF010000176.1, on the reverse strand, counting down.
GCCGAACTAAGAATCTCATCTCCCCGACTCAGTCCAGCAGTCAGATCTCTTTAGAGTGGCTTCAGGTTGTCGAGGACGTAACCCCAGTCGGGCTCGTTGTAGAGGCCGGGCTGCGCGTACGGGTTCGACGCCGTCGGGTAGCCAGAGAACTCCTTTGAGTTGTACTGGAACCAGTCGACTTCTTCGAGGACCGGGATGACGGGGAACTGCGTCGCCATCACGTTCTCCAGCTGGTCCACGATCGAGTGCTGGGTCGCGGTGCTCGTCGTCATGCCGTACTGGTCGAGCAGCTTGTCAACCGACGCGCTGTCAAAACGCTCCCAGTTGGACGACGCCGCGGTGCCGATGGGGGCCGAGTTCTTCGAGTAGAGCCACTGGCGCATCTCGTAGAACGGCGTCGGTCCACCGGTCTCAACGTTGTAGGCGAGCTGGTACTTGCCCGCGTACACGTCGGCGTAGAACGTGTTCGCCGCCGGCGTCTCGGGAACCGCGTCGATACCGACCTTGGCGAGTTCTTGCGACATCACCTGGATGCTCGCGACCCAGTCGGAGTAGCCACCATTCGTGATGATCGTGAACTTGAGCTCCTTGCCGCCCTTCGAGAAGAAGCCGTTGCTGCCCATCTTGTAACCAGCTGCTTCCAGCAGCGACTTCGACTTCGCGGGGTCGTAGCCGTTGCCGACGGTCGCAGTCGCCGCGCTACTCGTCCACGACGAGAACGTAGGCGCCACGATGCCTACCTGGCTCGCGGGTGGCTCGTATCCATACTCACCCTTTACCGAGATCTCCGAACGATCCAATCCGTAGCTGATCGCTTCGCGCACGGCGACGTTGTTGAGCGGCGCCACGGTCAAGTTGGGAAAGAGCGACACGTTCGCGACTGGCGGGAACCAGTACGTGTTGCCGGCCTTCTTGTCGACATAGTAGGTCTTGATGTTCGGGATGAACTGCGAGCCCCACTGCGACTGACCCGTAGCCAGGTACTCGTTGCACGTGTTGTTCGAGAGGAAGGCGGGCATGTTCACCGTCTCGACGACGGCCTTGCCCGTCTGCCAGTACTTCGGGTTCGACGTCCACTGGATGTTCTGGGGAGTGCAGCGAGACATGATGTACCCGCCGGTGCCGATCGGATCGGTGATCGCATTCGTCACCGGATTCTTGATCTTGGTCCAGATGTGCTCGGGCACGATTGGCGTCTGACCCGCCACGTAGTAGAAGTACGGAACGGCCGGCGCGGTGAAGTTAAAGACCACTTGGTCGCTACCTTTTTGCGTCACGCTCGAGAGCACTGACCAGACCGCATTGGTGTCGAGGGCCGAGTACTTCTTTAGAAGATTGAACGTGTAGACGACATCGGCCGCCGAGAAGGCCTTGCCGTCGGACCACTTCACACCCGAACGGATCGTGAACGTGAGGGTCTTGTTCGAGTTGCTCCACGCGTACGCCGTTGCGAGCCACGGCGTCACTTTTCCGCTCTGAAGGGAGTTGACGAAGTCCAGCGTTTCGTACGTGAGACCGACCGAATACGGGTACGACGTTGGAATGAATGGGTTGAAGGCGCAGGACCACTCTTCACCCTGCTCGTTGGCAAGATTGAGCGGCACTTGCGTCACGGCACCGGCGGAGACCGGCACGACGACCGAAGGAATCGCCACCGCGCACGCACTCACCACGAAGATGAACGCCGTAGCGAGCAGGCCCCCCTTGTACTTATTCCTCACAGTGAAACCCCTCCCTTGAAGAACCTCTGGCCCCTCAGCTCACGTTTTCAAATACCAACTGCGTTTACCTTTTTACTGCTTTTCGAATCGGACGCCCCATGAGTCCACGAGAGCGCTCGTCGTCACAATATGTGAATTTTTAACATGAATCAACCTCATCTTGAGAGAATTTAACAGTTACGGCGCGCTGAACCGAGAAAATTTCGCATTTTCGCCCTATTTCGCGTTCGCGAGCGTCGGGCGTTTCTCCGGATGTGAGAATTCAGGCTGAGAGCGTCACCTTCTTGAGGCCTGGCGCAGTATCGATCGGCCGACCGCGTCGTTCGCCGAGTCGCAGCGAGAGCGCCTGGCCCACGATCACTTCCGCGAGCCCGAGGCACCAGTTCGCCATCGCTTCGGTCACGACAATGTCGGCGTCGCCGGACACTTCGGTTCGGTCTTCAGCTCGCAGCACGACCGTGCGCATGCCAAAGCGTCGGCACTCGCTCACGAGCTCGTTCGCGACGGCGTCGGTCATCTCGCTCGTCACAACGAGCAGCAAGGTCGACCCTTCGCCGCCCGCACCGATCGGCCCGTGAAGAAAATCCGCCGCCGAGAAAGCCTCGGCGCGAATGCCGGTCACCTCACGAATCTTGAGCGCGATTTCGGCGGCAACCGCCTGACCGACGCCACGCCCGACAACCGTGAGGCCGCCGTCAACGTCGAGGAGCGACGTCGGCAGATCGCCCGAGAGCGCCCACTCCGCGGTACGCCCAACTACGTCGGGCAGAGATTCGAGTCCCTCGAGGGGAGAGCCCTTCAGCGCCTCGACCAGTTGAGCCAGAGCGTGCCAGGTAGTCGAGAAGGTCTTCGTCGATGCGATGGCCCGCTCCGCACCGGCCCGCAACCCGATCACGTTGGCGCTGACGATCGCGAGCGGCGACCCAACGTCGTTCGTGATCACGGCGTGAGGACGGTCCTGTGCCACCGCCTGCTCCATGACGTTCACGAGGCCGGGCGTTCGCCCGGACTGCGAGATAGCGAGCACCCCCGCGCCGGCGAGTCCCATGGTGCGATCGCCCTCGTAGAGCGAGGGCGCCGCGAGAGCGACGACGAGCCCGAGCTCCTGGCCCGCCAAGTACTGAAAGAACACCGCCGCGTTGTCCGAGGAACCGCGAGCGGCAACGAGTGCGTACTCGACACCACGAAAAACCTCGGCGACGCGTGCCGCCTCGATCGCGCCTTGCACCGCGCGCTCTGACAGGAGCTGAGCCTGAACGCGAATCTCTTCTTCAAAGACTGTGGTCATCGAACCTCACTTGCTCGCACGTAGCGTAGCGGTCACCTAACTCCCCATTAGTTCTGGAGAGAAGAGCTTCGCAGCGCCCGACAACGTGGCGTTGTTGTCATTGACCACAATCCGATACGACTTCGACCCGAACGACGCCAAGTTGACCCGGCGAGAGTTGCCGCCGCCGAGATGGACGGTAGTGGCATCAAATTCGTCGACGAATCCGTCGACGGCCCTGACGAGCAGCACTGTCCAGCGTTCTTGGTCGAGTGAGCGAGCGTGGTCGCCGAGCAGCCGATCGTAGCTCTCGTTCTCAACGAAGATCTCGGCACCGACGTCTCGAATGCGCACCAGTGAGCCGTCGACCACCAGCGCGATGCCGAATCCGGTACCGAGCGTGAAGACCAGCTCGTTGCCCGTCCCCTCGCAGCAGCCGAGCGCCGCCAACGTGGCATCGTTGACGACCCGAACGTCCCGGTGAGTCGCGTCACAGAAGGTGCGTTGGAGGTTCGTGTTCCGCCACCGGTCGTGCAGCGCAGAATCAACCGACGAAGTAAACCCGCCCGGGCGTGCAAGGTTCCCTGGTTCGACCACGAGCCCGTCGCGCAAGTCACCGGGAAAACCAACGCCCACTTTGGTGCATCCGCTCGAGACGATCGCCTCGGCGACGAGGCTAACCAGTCGGTCGGGCGAGCATGGATAGGGCGTCGGAACCCTCACGACCTCATCGACGAGGCGACCATTCGCGTCGACCACTCCGAACTTGATGGTGGTGGCGCCGATGTCAACCGACAAAATGTCCGACTCGGCGGTGCTCGACAACTGATTCATGTCGGCAGTGTAGGGCGCGTGGAACTGACCAACGATCAGCACCCCGTAGGCTAGGTGGCTCGTGAACCTCGAACCGTCGCCCCCTCCCGCTACTCCCGCGACCGAGGTCTCGTTTCGCCCCTTTGCGCTTGCGAGCTCGACGGGCATCTTTATTCTCATGGGCGCCGTCACGTCGCTCTTCGGGCCGCTGCTCGAAAACTTCACCCGCCACTTTCACGTGTCGCTGCCAACCGCTGGCGCCGCGCTCAGCGTCTACTTCGTCGGAGCAACGCTCGGCGTCTTGCCAGGATGGCTCGGGCTGAAGCGACTTCACGGTCGCCACGTGCTCACCGCCGCCCTCGTGGCAATTGCCGTGGGTGGTGCGGGAGCCGCGTTCGATCATTCCTGGGCGCTCTTTCTCATCAGCATTTTTGTGATCGGGCTCGGCTTTGGAGCCCTCGACATTGCGCTCAACACCTTGCTCGCCCGCACGGCCCCCGAGGGTCGTGCGCGTCGACTCAGCATCGGCAACGGCGGCTACGGCGTTGGTGCGGTCATCTGTCCACTGATCATCATCGGACTCGGGCCTTCGCACTTCGGTGCCCTCTTCGCCGGGCTCTGTGTGATCGCACTCGTCCTTTCCGCCCTGAACGGCGGGGTGCACGCACCGCCCTTGCGCACCGAAGCGCTCCAGCACGAAATCACGAAGATGAAGGCGCAGCGTCGACCGATCCTCTTCACGTTCATCGCCGCCTACGTGATCTACGTCGCGATCGAGACGAGTTCGTCAGGCTGGATGGCAACCCAGCTGCACGGTGTTGGCTACTCCCAATCGATCGGCAGTCTCGTCACGGCCGGCTTTTGGTGCGGGCTCGCCGCCGGGCGACTCGCCGGCGGCCCGCTCTACCACTGGCTGTCGGAAACCAAGCTGGTGCTCGGCGGACTCGTTGCTGCGACGATTCTCTGCGGGCTCGCCGCCATCGATCCCGTGGCTCCCGTCGTGTACCCACTGCTCGGACTCATCATCTCGTCGGTCTTTCCCATGGGTCTCATGTGGTACACAAAGCTGTGCCCCCACGACAGCGACGGGCTGTCACTGCTCATCCTCATCATGATGATCGGCGGCGTCGCAGGTCCGGGACTGATCAGCCTTCTCGTATCGCACTTTGGCGTGCGAGTCGTGCCCTTCACGCTCGCGAGCTACGCGGTGCTCGACCTCGCGGTGTTCCTGAGCGCTCTTCGCTTTAGCCCGATCATCGTCTCCGGTTCGACGGAGGTGCGTTAGCTCACGTAGCGAACGAACTGCCCTGACGAGGAGTTGAACTCGGTCACGGAGTTGCCCGCGCCGTTCGCGACCCAGACATTGCTGCCCGCGATAGCCACGTCAATTGGGTTGTCGAGGCCAAAGCGGTGCGAGGTGAGCGCTCGCACGAGAGAGCCGTTCGACGTCGTGAGTTCGGTCACCGAGTCGCCGTTTGAGTTGACGACCCACAACCGCCCGTTCGCCGCGACGAGGTTCCAGGGTGCGGCGAAATGATCGCTGGCGGCATTCACTACACGGATCAGTGACCCCGTCGCGGCGCTGATCTCGGTGAGGGCGTCGCCGCTCGCGTCGCTCACCCACAGGTGGTCATTGCTCGCCGCGATCCCGATTGGACTATTCAGGTCGTCCGCCTTGGCGTCCACGACGCGCACGAGCGCTCCGGATGTGGCGTCAAGCTCGGTGAGCGAGTCGCCCGCCTCGTTCGTGACCCAGACGTCACCGCCAACGACCGTCAGGTTGATCGGGTTGTCGAGCTCGTCGGCCGGTGCTTCGACGACGCGCACGAGCGCGCCGTTGATCGCACTGACCTCGGTGACTGCGTTTTCCTCACTCGCGACCCACAGGTACGGCCCGGAAAAGGCGAGTCCGATCGGATCGGCGAATCCGAAGCCGACCCCGCGCACCACCCGTTCGAGTGACCCGTCCGAAGCGTTCAGCTCCGTGAGCGAGTTGCCCGTCTTGTTGGCCACCCACACGTTCGCGCCCTTTACCGCAATGGCGATCGGAGCGTTGAACTCGTCGGAGGGCGCGTCGATGACACGCACGACCGATCCATTCGAGTTCAGCTCCGTGACCGAGTTGTTGGCCTCGTTGGCGACCCAGACGTGCGTCGCCGTCGCCGCAACACCGAGTGGGTTGTCGAAGGCTGAGGTCGTCGCGTTTGCCACTGCCGTCGCCACACCCGCAACGCCGAAAGCAAGCACGAGGCACGCGACGGCACGGAAAACGGGCACTTTATGCCCCATGGTGGCTCCTCGAGTTGAACGATTGGCTAGTCGGCCAGCCTAATCAGCTGAGCGATTCGCGCTGGTTCGCCCACCCCACCTACTCCCAGATCGCAAGACCCGTCTCCGTATCAAAGAACTCGAGTCGGTGAGGTGAAACCCTAAAGCTGAAACGCTCCCCGGCGCTCACGCGAAACCGCGGTTCGACGCGGGCGACGCACTCAGACTCCGCTGATTGGTTGCTCACGAGGACCTCGTCACCCTGGTCGGTGATTGACGTGTCCTCCAGTTGAACGACCGGGGCGTCGAACCGAAAGTGCACCAGCTTTTCTGCTCCGAGCGCTTCGACCAGATGAACGTCGCCAGAGAGAATCTGACCGTCCCGGCCTTCTTCTGCTGCCGGAAGATCCTCTGGCCGAATGCCGACCACGAGCTGCCGGCCCGCGTATCTCTTGAGTCCCGGGTGTTCGTCGATCACGTCGTTCGGCATCGTGATCCGTTGACTCCCGAGGGCAACACCGTCGACCGCCGTGGACACGGTCCCTTCAAGCAAGTTCATGGCCGGCGATCCGATGAATCCTGCGACGAAGATGTTGCGCGGCCGCTGATAGAGCACTTCAGGTGAATCACACTGCTGCAGCACTCCATCACGAAGCACCGCCACCCGATGACCGAGGGTCATCGCCTCGGTCTGATCGTGCGTGACGTACAGCGTGGCGACGCCGATGCGCTGCTGTACCCGCCCGATTTCTGCCCGAAGCTGCACTCGAAGTTTGGCGTCGAGGTTCGACAGTGGCTCGTCCATCAAGAAGACACTGGGGTTTCGAACGATGGCCCGTCCCATCGCGACACGTTGGCGCTGACCCCCCGAGAGCTGCGTTGGTTTGCGATTGAGCCAGTTGGTGAGTCCCAGCACGGCCGCCGCGTCACGCACGCGGCGATCGATCTCGTCCTTGGGCATTTTCTTCATCTTGAGGGCGAAGCCGATATTCTGACCCACCGTCATTTGGGGGTACAGTGCGTAGCTCTGAAAGACCATGGCGACGTCGCGGTCCTTCGGTGGTACCTCGTTCATCACTCGATCGCCGAAGCTGACGGTGCCCGACGAGATATCCTCCAGACCCGCAATCATGCGGAGCACGGTGGTCTTGCCACATCCCGATGGCCCCACGACGACCATGAATTCGCCGTCGTCAATGTCGAGATCGAGGTCATAGACGGCCTCGAAGCCGTTGGGGTAGATCTTGGAGACCTTGTCGAGTCGTACCGATGTCATGTGCTGCCTCTCCGCTCGGCGTCACCGAGCGATCGTGTTTTCACGTGCGCTGTCCGAAACACCGTGAGCTTCACGGTGCCTTCTTCGGCGTCAGGCGCAGCACCGACCACCCGTCGGCGATCGGCACCGAGATTCGAATACCGTGGCCCTCGCGCATGGTCACTCCGCCGTAGCTCGCCGGCGCAAAGCGACCCTCGTCTTGACCGAGGACTGCGACATCGACGCACCACGACTCGGGATCGAAGAGGAGTACTTCGACCTCCGCACTGATGCACCCGCCTCGTTCCGTTCTCGTGGACCAGGATCCCTCATTACTACCGGTGAGGTCGATCAGGCTGACAACGATAAGGTTCTCGTCTCGAAAGACCCGCGCGAAGAGCGCGCCGCCAACGGGCTCGGGTCGAGACTCGCCCGTCCACGACACGGTCACTGACGCATTCTCGTCAGACAGCTCGTACCAACTGGTGTCGGTCGCCGCGCGGAAGAGATCTCGACAGCGCAATCCGAAGCGGTGCCACTCGAGGGCGACCAGTCGCTCGTCGCTCTGCAGGGTCTCGTGGTTGACGTAGTAAGGATGACGCAGGACGCCGTCGTTGTCGCCCCAGATAAGCGTGTTGGCACCGAGCACCGTCACTACCGCTTCGCTCAGCACGCACGTATGCAGAGCGCTCGCTCGCTCGCCGTCCCACACGGGCGGGTAGATAGCGAGGGTGTCACCATGTCGCGCGCCCCCTGCGCTGCGCGCGATGAGGCCTTCGAGATGGCGCCAACGGTCATTCGGCGGCCAGACTTCGACGTATCGAAAACTCGGTGGCGCAGGCGTCATAAAGCCGCGCGGCACGCCGTTGACTTGATTGAAGCTGAGCACGTCCTCGGGTCGCGCCCGTCGCACAGCGTGGACAAAAGAGGCGTAGCCCGCCGCCACGTCGACGCGCTTCCCGCGTTCATTTTGAGCGTCGCGCGGGTAACCGTACGTATCGAGATGAAAACCATTGAAGCCGAGGGCGTCAGCGGCGGTGCCGTAGTTCTCAATCCAATACGACTGCCACTGCGGGTTCCCTGGATCCATGATCTCCAAGAGATCGCCCAGTGACTCGGGCAGGCCATCATTTCGATAGAGGCGCCACTGGGGGTGCTCCGTCGCGAGGTCGCTTCCGGCGGCGATGACCGGCGCGTAGGCTTGCGCCACCGCGCCGAGTTCCTTGATGCCCCTCACCAATCTCTCGAGTGCGCCTCGAGAGATTGGTCGTCCGAGAGGGTCTTCGTAGTCACCGGATTCCGCCAGCGCGGTGGAGTAGCTGTCCATCCAGTCGTAGACCTGCACCGCAGTGCAGCGAAGATCGCGCAGCCACGCGAGCACACCGTCGCTCGAGGAATCGTCGAAGCTCGTGACAAAGCCCGGCACGGGATCCTCGCCGGGCCGTGCGCGCACGCCGAACATCTCCTCTGCGAGCAGCGTTCCGTTGGAAGAAAGCGCCTCGAGGACGTGGGTACCCTCGGGCACCCCGGTCACCACCGCCACGCCGTCGATCAACGTCGCTGCGTAGGTCCCTCCAACGGCGCTACGCACGACGACTCGATGAGTGTCCGCGGGTAGATCACCGACGGCGATCGATTCGTTGAGGAGATAGGCGCAACGGAGGTCGCGCAACGCACCGCTGCTCATCAGCGAATTCCTCCGAGCGAGACGCCGCGTTGGAACCAGCGCTGTGAGATGAAGTAGACGATCACGCTGGGGAGCGTCGCGATCGTGCACGCCGCAAAGAGGGGGCCCCAGTCAGTCTGGTGGGCCGTGATGAAGAACGTCAGTGCGATCGGCAACGTGTAGTGCGACTGACTGTTCAGCAGCGTCAGCGCCACGATGAACTCCTCCCACGCGAAGTTGAAGGTGAACATTGCGACCACCGCGAGCGCGGGCGCGGAGAGGGGCGCGATCAGCCGGGTCAGCACGCGAAGCGTGCTGGCGCCATCGAGGCGAAACGACTCCTCGAGGTCCTTTGGAACCGCTTCGAAGAACCCGCGTAGGAGGAAGATCGAAAACGGGAGATTCTCGCTCGCGTAGATCAGCACGAGACCGAAGAGCGAGTTCACGAGATGCAGCCTCAGCATGAGCAGGTACTGGGGAATGATCAGTTCGACGCTCGGCACCGCCAGGGCTGCGAGAAAGACGTAAAAGATCACCTCCTTGAACGGAAATCGATAACGCGCAAAGGCGAAGGCGGCCAGCGAGGCGACGACGACGGTAACGGCGACCGTGCCGAGCGCGACGATGAGGCTGTTGAGGAAGAACGAACTGAAACTGTTCTGCGTCCACGCCGAGATGTAGTTTGCCGCTGTCGGATGCGTTGGAAAGAGTACGGCGTTAGACGTAAGGATGTCGCTCGTGGGCTGGAACGAGAGGGAGACCATGTAGACCAAGGGGAACACCGAGATCAGGCCGAAGACGATCGCCATGACCAGACGCGACTTCTTCCACGATCGAACTCCGAAGAGTCCGGGCGGCGCGGGCGCCTTTGACCGGCGATCGGTGACCCGATGGTTGCGCGTATCCCTTCGAGCGTCCTTCAACGCAAACGTGCTCATGGTCTCCTCCGCATCAGTCGTATGTACCAAATGCTGAGGGCAAGTATGACGACGGCCATCAACGACGCGATCGCCGCGGCGTAACCAAAGTAGAAGAACGTGAACGCGTCCTGGTAGGCCTGGGTGAGCATGACGCCCATCGAGACGAACAGCGATTGATTCGCACTGCCGCCAGTGATGACGTACACCTGCGTGAAGACCTGGCTCGCACCGATGAGCAGAAGTACCGTCACGAACGTGATGGTCGGGCGAATATTCGGGATCACCACATAGCGCCAGACCCTTCGCTCGGAGGCGCCGTCGACGCGGCTCGATTCGAGGAGGTCGCGCGGTACGCCGTCAAGGGCGGCCAAGAACATGATGAACGACCAGCCGATCCCCTTCCAGATGCTCATTATCCAGATCACTGCGTTGCCTGTCCACCGGTTGGCGAGCCAGTCAACGTGGACGGTATGGCCGACGAAGATCGACAGCACCGCGTTCGCCACGCCGCCTTGGTCGGCAAAGATGTAGGCGAACACGTAACTCACGACGACCCACGACGTGACCACTGGAATGAATATCAGGGCTCGCCAGAGACCGCGAGATGGCATGCGATCCGTCAAGAGAGCTGCGGCAAAGAGGCCGAGCACCATCTGTACGGGGACGGTGATCACGGCAAACAGCACCGTGTTCATGAGCGCCGTCTTGAGTTCCGGATCGTGAAAGATCTTTACGTAGTTTGACCAACCGACGAAGGGATTGCTGGCCCCGGGGAACACGTGCCAGTTGTAGAAGCTGATGTCGAACTGTTTGAAAATCGGGTAGGCGATGAAGAGGATATAGAGGAAACCAGCCGGCAACAGCAGAAGGTATGGGGTCAACCATCGCCGGACCCGGTAGTGACGCTTCACTGCAGCGCCCGGCGGAGTTGCCGCCGGGCCCTGCACGAGACTGGTCGCCTCTTTATCCATTAACTACCCGCGAGCGCGGTGTCCGCCTCTTGTGCGGCCGTCTGCAACCCCGCCGACACCGACACCGATCCCGAAAGGATCTGGCCCAACTCATTGGACCAGTCCGCGTCCAGCTGGCTGTAGCCGGGGCTGTTCGCACGGATCCTCGCCGTGAGGAGTTGCTTGGTGAAGACGCTGTAGTAGGGAGTGTTCTTCACCTCTTGGGCCGCGTCATTCTTCATCGCCGACATGTCGCCCTGCTTGGCCATTTCGAGCTGTGCAAAAGGCGAGTCAAGGAACTCGGCAAACTTCTCCGCGTCCGAGACATGGTGGCCGTCCGTCGCGACGAGGTTGTCCTCGCCACCGACCGTCGAGATCGAGCCAGCCGATCCACTCGGGAACGGAGCGATGCCGTAGTCACTGAAGCTTTCTCCCAGATACGTCGGCACTGCCCAGGGTCCGTCGATGTACATGGCGTACTCGTTCTTCGGAAAACCGGTCTCGCCGGAGACGGCGCTCGCGCCACCCTGGAAGTCGCTGCCGATGTCGCCAGCCTTGAGCAGGTTGACCAGCGTTGTGACCGCAGTAGCGGTTGCGGGGCTGTCCATGTAGCCGCTCGCCGTCGTGTAGTTCGCGTTGGTGAAGGATCCACCCATGCTCCAAATGTACGGCGCCATGTTCCAGATGTCCGTTCCGTCAACGCCCAGCCCATACTGCTGCTTGGAGGGCACCGTCAAGGTGGCGGCGTCGCTCAGCAGTTGATCGATGGTGGTCGGTGGACCGCTGATTCCGGCGGCGGCAAAGAGAGCCTTGTTCCAGTAGAGCGCCTGAGTGTTGGTGTCGCACGGGAAGGCCCAGTACTTTCCGTTCACTTCGGTTGTCGCGAGCGGTCCCGGAAGTGCCGCCGACTTGATGGAGGCGAACGCCTTCAGCTTGCCGACGTTCACCGCAAGACCCTGCTGAGCGAGCTGCGCCACCCATGCAATGTCCGAGCGAAGGACGTCCGGCGGGTCACCGGCGGCCGATGTGGCAATGAATTTTGGCAACAAGTCTGCGTACACGACATACGTCGACACAACTTTGATGCCTGGATTGAGCTTCTCGAAACGGGGAATGATGATGTTGGACATCGTCCTTCCTTCGGCGTCCTTCTGGTTGTACGTGTTCCAATACTGGAGCGTCACCACCGACTTCGCTTTCGGCGCCGCTGAGGACGGTCCCGTAATGGCCAATATCGATCCGCCGAAGGCCACCGCCGTAAACGCGACAACGAGTCGTATCGACTTTGCGGTCCTTCCCCTGATGAATTTGTTCATTCTCATGATTGGTATTCACTTTCTATTTTCAATTGGGCCACACGGCCCTACGCAACTTGATCTCGCACTGCCTCTTGAACCCACTAGCCCCCGTCCTTCATCCCCCTCCCCCCTTTGAATGCCTTCTCGACCGACGTAGTCAGTGGCGCCGCTTGGCAACGCGCAATCAGCCAGTTCTTCACGGCGCACCGAGCTCTGGCTCGTGGACCGCAGAAGATGCTGTCGAGCGACTCGCCTCATCGAGTTCGAGGGAGAGAACGATGAACATTGCGTGCGACCACATCAGATCCTGGGCGGGAAGTCCCCAACGGAGAAGCCACTCGTGATAGTGCTCGTAGTCGCGCTCGTCGCCGTCGAACTGCTCCGCCAATCGCCCGTTCTCATCGAAATGCGACGCGATCCAGTTTCGGCACCGTTCGGCACGATCGAAATTGCCGACGCGTACGTAGTGCCATCCCAACGAGCCGGTGAGTACGGGCCACGCGCCGCTGCCGTAGTACACGTCGGTTGGGTAGCGGCGAATTCCGCCATCGAGTATGAGTCGGTCCTCAATCAACTTGACGGTCGTGGCAAAGCGCTCATCGTTGACGTCGACGACGCGGAAGGGCTCGTTGAGCCACAGCGTGCTGCCGTCGACGTCACCGTTGGTACTCGACTTGACGTAGAACCCGTCTCGGTTCGCGCGCTCGACGAGATGGGTTCGAACCTCTTCGGCGCGTGCGCGGTACGCACCGTCATCGAGAAGTCGGCTCGCCGACGTTAGTCCACCGTAGACGCACGCCAGTGTCGAGGTATGTTGTGCGTCGCCGTTCTCTTCCCACACGTCATAACAAGGGCTCAGAGCAAAGGTCGACAGGTAGCGCGCGACGCGCTCCACCGACACTCGAAGGTCCTCTGGCACGCTCGTTCGTCCGGTGCGCGTGAGATGCTCACCGAGTGACCAGAGCCAAGTCCCGTATCCGTCGATTTGAAAGTTCGGCCAGTCATCAACGACCGTCGACCCGTCAAGCGCAAAACGGGCCGGCGGCATATCGAGCACGCCCAGCTGCTCGCCCAACCCTTTCTTCGCAATGACGCCGTCAATCACGTCGCCGATGCCGGCCACCGCGGCGTTGACCCAAGCGTGGTAACGGCCCGACGCTTCGTGTTCTCCGGCTCGATCGAGCGAGTAGGCAATGAACGACGCGTCGCGCAGCCAACAGAACCCGTATTGGGCAAAATCCGGCGACGCGACGATCGATCCATTTGACGATTGATTCTTCAAGATCACTTCGACGCTCGAGCGCACGGTGAGCTCATCACGTTCGTTTTTCAATTCAGCTCCCATAAGTGACGTTCAATTCGCTCGATCCGGTCGCGGACGACGTTCCCGCGCGATGCCAGATCGCGAGGCTCTTGTCGTCGGCTCCTGGCAGATTGAACGACTCGCGCAGCACCAACGTGGCGGCGCCGACCGCCCACGCTTCATCGCCCCAGCTCTGTACTTTGATATCGAGTTGGCGACCCACGTCAGCGAAGGTTTGATCGCGAACGGCGTTCACGATCGGATCGATGAAGGGCGCCCCGAGCGCGGTTCCCTCACCGCAGATGATCAGCAACTCCGGATTCAGCAGGGTCACCACATTCGCGACGGCGAGCCCGAGTTTGCGTCCGGCGTTGTCGATGACATCGATCGTCGCGGCGTCGCCGAGCTCGACCAGCATCAAGAGCTCTTCGCGTGAGACGTCGTGGCCCTTGCGCTCACTCACGCGCCGACGAAGCGCCCCTTCGCCAACCATGGCCTCGAGGCACCCGAATCGCCCACATTCGCACTTCGGTCCGCCGGGTTCGACGATCATGTGCCCGAATTCGCCGCCCGCCCCGTGGGCTCCTCGGTAGAGGGATCGGTCAACCACGATACCGAGACCGATGCCGCGGCCGACACTGAGCGTGATGAAGTCACGCGCGTCGTGTGCGTCGCCCGCCCACTTCTCGGCGACCGCCAGCGTGTTCACGTCGTTCTCCACCCACACCGGAAGCCCCATGCGGCGACGGAGGGGGGCCGCCAAGTCGACATCGCGCCACTGCAACAGGTGGGAGAACCGGCAGACGCCCGCGCTCGAATCGATGATGCCCGAGAGCCCGACACCTACGCCGAGGACCTTCGAAGCTGGCACCGCGGCGTCTACCAACGCGCGCCTGGTCTCGTGCTCGATCGCGTCGAGGGCCGCCATTGGGTCACCGACCAAGTTGACGTAATGCTCTTCGCTCGAGACGACCTGCGCGTCGAGGTCGCACACGACGGTCGTGAGACCGTCACCGCGAAGCTTGATCCCTACAACGTAACCGGCCTTCGGGTCGACGCTCAAGAGCACCGGCGGACGGCCGCCACTTGAGGGGGCCGTCGTCGTCTCGATGATGATCCCTCTCTTCATGAGGTGATCGATGATCGCCGACACAGTGGGGGCGCTCAGCTGGCTCTGGCGAGCGAGTTCTGCTCGTGAGATCGAATCCGCGCGACGAACCAGCTCGATGAGGAGGCTGACGTTGATGTCGCGCAGTAGGGAACGAGAACCCCGCGGCGGGTTGGGGCGCGCAGCGGGGTCCCGTTCCTCGTTCGTGCGCAGGGGGGCTGCGCTGGAGTGCTCCGGCTGGGACACACCGTTCGACTTCTTACGACTCATTTCCCCCCTTAGGACGAACCATTAAGTTGAAACTTACTTAATTAAGTGAAGATACTAAGTACGAGACCATCAAAAGTCAAGCCAGCATTGAAGATTCTTGCCAGATAGGAACCAGTAGCAGCTAGAACTGGATCAGCATGGACAGAAAGGCGAGTCCCACCAGGAGCAAGACCGTATCGATCGAGCGAACGAGCTGGCGACCCTGCTCGGGTTCGGCCAAGCCGTCGCGCGCAATCTTCGACGCAACGACCCGTTCTTCGGGCAAGGTCCTCGCCTCAAGGTGACCGGCGGCTGCGAGATAGCACAGGAGACCCACGATCACCCAGGGCTGGTAGAGCGCGACGGACTTCCCGCCGCTCAGGGACATGATGAGCCCCGTAATCGGCATGATGTGAATGACGCGGGCCGCCCAATTGCGTCGCTCGGGGAAGCGCAGCAACTGGGTCTTCGAGTCCGCACCCTTGGCGACGCCGAGGGCGGCAAAACGCATCGTCACGAACACGATGATCGAAGCGACGGCTCCGATGATGTGCGCGACGAAGATCCAGTCGTACGTCACCGATGTGGCGATCATGATTCGAGGAGCAGCCTCTCTGCCGCCTGATACGGATCGGTGGCCCCCGCGACCAACGCGTCGACCTCGGTGTCGTATGTAGCACCGCGCGAGAGCTCTACGACCTTTGAACGGAGCAGCACGCTCACCACCTTGTCCAGCTCGATGCGCGCGCGTCGACGCCGCGTCTCAGCCAAACGATCCTCGTCGAGGTAGCGGCGGTGCGCGTCGATCGCGTCGAAGAGCTCGTCAGTGCCGCCACCCTCGGTCGCAGTCGTCTCGACGATCAGCGGGCGCCACTCGCGGCCCCGTCCGAGGTCGAGCATCTGCTCGAGGTCTCGTCGAGTTTCTTTGACGCCGGGCCGGTCCGCCTTGTTGATCACGAAGATGTCGGCCACTTCCAAGAGTCCCGCCTTGTTCGCCTGCATCGAGTCGCCCCAGCCCGGGTTCGTGACGACAATGGTCGTGTCGGCCGCCGAGGCGATCTCGACCTCCATCTGTCCGACACCGACCGTTTCAACGAGCACGAACGTAAACCCGGCCGCACCGAGCACGCGCACGGCGTCGGGCACGGCGAGGGAGAGCCCCCCGAGGTGTCCGCGCGTCGCCATCGATCGGATGAACACGTGTTCGTTCGTCGCGTGGTCTTGCATGCGAATCCGGTCGCCGAGTATCGCGCCACCCGAAAATGGTGACGTGGGGTCGACGCAGAGCACGCTTACCTGGTCGAACCGTTCCGCGTCGGCGACGGTACCTCGCAGGAGCGCCGCGGTGATCAGTCGATCGGTGAGTGTCGACTTGCCGGCACCCGGAGAGCCGGTCAGTCCCACCACGTAGGGCGCAGGGGTCGCGTACGCGAGGGCGACAGTCGCGCGGTGCAGGTCGTTGCCCGATTCGACGTAGGTCAGCAAGCGCGCAAGGGCGCCCCTCGAACCAGCGCGCGCTTCACTCAGCAGGACGTCGGGTTCGCGTGCGATCACGAGAACCGTTCAATGTGCGCGCCCAGTGCACTGAGTCGTCCGACGAAGTCATCGTAGCCACGATCCATGTGCTCGAGCCCCGTAACAGTTGTCTCGCCCTCGGCGACCAGACCGGCGAGGATCAGCGCGGCGGCGGCGCGGATATCAGTGGCGCGCACCGACGTGCCGGTCAGGTGATCGACCCCGCGGATCATCGCGTGGTGACCCTCGGTCGTGATCTGCGCGCCGAGGCGAACGAGCTCGTCGACGTAGCGAAACCGCCCCGCGAATAGGTTCTCCGTGACAACCGACACGCCCTCGGCAACACTCAGAATGGTGGTCAGAATTGGCTTGTAATCGGTCGCGACGCCTGGATAGGGCAGCGTCGCGATGTCAACCGCGCGCAGACGTCCATTTGCCTTCACGCCAACCCCGAGTCCACACCGATCGACTTCGGCACCCATGGCCTCGAGCTTTCGCAGCAGCATCACCATGTGTTCGGCCCGCGCGTCAACCACTCGCACGCTGCCCCCCGTGATCAGACCGGAGGCGAGGTACGTCGCCGAGACAACGCGATCGGTTACCACCTCGTGCGTCGCCGGAGACAGCTCCTCGACGCCGTCGATGGTGAGCAAGGACGTCCCGAGCCCTTCGATGTGCGCTCCCATGGCGATCAGCTGACGCCCGAGATCTTCGACCTCGGGCTCGCGAGCGGCGTTGTCGATAATGGTCCGGCCCTCGGCGAGCACGGCCGCCATCAACAGGTTGTCGGTTGCGGTATGGCTCGGGTATTCGAGCGTAATGCGCGTCGCGCGCAGTCGAGGCGACGTCGTCGTCGCTTGGATGAAAGCTCGGTCGTTGTGGAACGTCGCGCCCATCGCGCTCAGGCCCTCGGTGTGGAAATTGATGGGGCGTTGTCCGAAGTCGTCGCCCCCGGGTAGAGCCATGTTGGCTTCGCCGCAGCGCGCGAGCAGTGGACCAAGCACGACGATCGACGCGCGCATGGACTCAAAGAGGTGTGCGGGCGCGACAGGGTGCAGCTGGTCGCGAGCGGGCACGACGACACTGAGCTCGTGCTCTCGAAGTGAGTACACCCGACACCCGAGCGCCACGAGGAGCTCACTCATGACGGCGACGTCGCTGATTCGTGGGACGTTCGTGAGCCGATGCTCGCCCGACGCCAACAGGCAGGCCGCCATCTGCTTCAAAACCGCGTTCTTCGCCCCGTACGCCCGCACATCGCCAACGAGGGCCCCCGCGGGCTTTACAACGAGAGAAGTCACCCTCTCAGTATTGCCGCTCGGCGGATTCGGCCAAAATCTCAGTCGAACCCATACGGGTCCCAGGTACGCTTGCCGTGTGCAACGACCGCTCAAGCCCGATCGCAACCTCGCCCTTGAGCTGATCCGAGTGACCGAAGCCGCCGCCATCGCCGCCGCGCGCTGGTCGGGACGGGGTGACAAGATCGCCGCCGACAAAGCCGCCGTTGACGCGATGCGCTTCGTGCTCGGAGCCGTCGAGATGGACGGGATCGTCGTCATCGGCGAGGGCGAAAAAGACGAAGCACCCATGCTCTACAACGGCGAGAAGATCGGCGATGGCCACCCTCCTCTCGTAGACGTCGCCGTCGATCCCATCGACGGCACCCGGCTCACCGCAATGGGCCGAAACGGTGCGCTGGCCGTCATCGCACTCTCCGAGCGTGGTTCCATGTTCAACCCAGGACCGTGCTTCTACATGAAGAAGATCGCGGTCGGCCCGAGGGGCCGTGGCGCGGTTGACGTCAACGCGTCGGCCACCGACAACTTGAGAGAGCTCTCGAAACGCCTCAACAAGCCCGTTCAGGAAATGGGTGTCGTGATTCTCGATCGACCTCGCCACGACGACCTCGTCGCCGAAGTCCGAGAGGCAGGAGCGCGTGTGCTCTCGATCACCGACGGCGACGTGGCGGGCGCGATCGCGACCGGCTGGCCAAACTCGGGCGCCGACGTGCTGCTCGGTATCGGCGGTACGCCCGAAGGCGTCATCGCGGCAGCCGCGCTGAAGGGGCTCGGCGGCGAGATTCAAGGAGTCCTGCACGCCGACAACGACGACGTGCGAACGGACGCCGAAGCGCTCGGCTACGACTTCACAAGAGTCCTCACGACGGACGATCTCGTGGCGAGCGACAACTGCTTCTTCTCGGCGACCGCCATCACCGACGGTGACTTCCTGCGCGGCGTACGGTTCTATGATTTTGGTGCCACCACGCAGTCACTCGTCGTGCGCTCGCGTTCAGGCACCATCCGCACCATCGAAACTTTCCATCGCCACGACAAGCTCCAGGAATTCACCCTCGCGGGGTTCTAGACAACCCCCATAAGACAGATTTCACAAACTTGCTGGTTGCAGTCGTGATTCTGCCCACCTAGCCTGCCCTCTAGGGAGCCGCTTGACTCAAGCGCTCGCGTGGAGGAGGCGTATGAAGGTTTCAAAACTACTTGAAACGAAGGGGCGAGAGGTCTCGACGATCTCTCAAGAGCGCAGCATCGCCGACGCAGTCGCACTGCTGAAGGAGCGCGGCATTGGCGCCCTCGTCGTCACGGGCGCGTCGCCCCCCCTGGTTGGCATTCTCTCGGAGCGGGACGTGGTGCGCGCACTTGCGACAAGTGGAGCGGACGCACTTGACCAGGAGGTGGCTGACCTCATGAGTAGTGACGTTGTAACCTGCACCGAATCGACCGAGCTCACTACCCTGATGAACACGATGACCGAACGGCGGATCCGCCACGTGCCCGTCGTCGAGGAACGCCAACTCGTCGGCCTCGTCTCCATCGGCGACATCGTGAAGGCCCGACTCGACGAACTCGAGCACGACAAGCGCGATCTGCTGGACTACGTCTCGGGGCGATAGCTACTTGACGAGCGCCGCGCGCAAACGCAGCTCGGCGCGCTCGAGGGCGGCGGCGGCGATCAGCGCCTCGCCCTCGTCGTCCGCCTTTTGGGCAGCGGCGAGATCGTTCTGGGCCGTCTCTTTCGCAATCTGCGCGCGCGCGACGTCAATCTCATTCGTGCGTTCCGCCACGCTCGCGAGCACCGTCGCGAGTGTCGTTTCGGGCTCGAGGCCTGGTCCGACCTGAAAGAAGCCCGAATGCACGGCGAAGGCGATCTCGCCCTCGTCGGTCTCCACGCGCACAATGCTCGAGACGAGGTCGCCCACGGTGGCCGTGTGCTGGGGCAGCACCGTAAAGTCGCCCTCGGACGATCGCGCTATCAACGCGGCCGCGCGTCCGCTCCACAGTGCCGCCTCGGGCGCCACAACCTCGACGTTGAGCGTCGCCACTAGCTCTTCGCGATCTCGGCGGCCTTGGCTTCGACGTCAGAGGCTCCGCCGACGTTCAAGAAGGCCTGTTCGGGGTACTGGTCGAGGTCGCCCTTGACGAGGTGTTCGAAGGACTCGATCGTCTCTTGGACCGGCACGTTGATGCCGTCGATACCGGTGAAGACCTTCGACACGAACATCGGCTGGGAGAGGAACCGCTGGATCTTGCGCGCGCGAGTCACCGTGATGCGGTCCTCTTCGGACAGCTCGTCGAGGCCGAGGATGGCGATGATGTCCTGGAGCTCTTTGTTGCGCTGGAGGATCTGCTGAACCTGGCGCGCCACCGCGTAGTGGCGCTCTCCCACGATCTCGGGCGCCAGAATGTTCGACGTCGAGGTGAGCGGGTCCACGGCCGGATAGATGCCGAGCGCCGCGATCTGACGACTCAGTTCGGTCGTGGCGTCGAGGTGGGTGAAGGTCGTAAACGGCGCCGGGTCGGTGTAGTCGTCGGCGGGGACGTAGACGGCCTGAAGGGACGTGATCGAGTGACCTCGCGTCGAGGTGATGCGCTCTTGGAGCTCACCCATCTCGTCGGCGAGCGTCGGCTGGTAGCCAACGGCCGACGGCATGCGTCCGAGCAGCGTCGAGACCTCCGAGCCCGCTTGGACGAAGCGGAAGATGTTGTCGATGAAGAGCAGCACGTCCTGGTTCTTCACGTCACGGAAGTACTCGGCCATGGTGAGTGCCGCGAGGGCGACGCGCAGGCGCACCCCCGGCGGTTCGTCCATCTGGCCGTATACGAGGGCGGTCTTTTCGATGACGCCCGACTCGCGCATTTCGAGCAGGAGGTCGGTGCCCTCACGGGTTCGCTCGCCGACGCCGGCGAAGACCGAGACGCCTTCATGCTGCTCGGCCACGCGACGGATCATCTCCATGATGAGGACGGTCTTACCGACGCCAGCACCGCCGAAGAGGCCGATCTTTCCGCCTTGTACGTACGGCGCGAGCAGGTCGACCACCTTGATGCCGGTCTCGAACATCGTCGCGCGCGGCTCAAGTTGGTCGAAGGCCGGCGGATTGCGGTGGATCTCCCAGCGGTCCTCGATCGCTCCGATGTTGTCGGTGTCGAGGGGCTCGCCGATGACGTTGAACACGTGGCCGAGCACGGCGTCACCGACGGGCACCGTGATGCCCTTGCCGCTCTGGCGCACGACGGCGCCACGAACGAGACCGTCGGTCGGGCGCATGCACACGCAGCGCACGCGACCTTCACCGATCTGCTGGGCGACTTCGGCGACGACCGTCACGGTGCGGCCCTCGAGCTCGATGTCCATCTCGACGGCGTGATTGATCTCAGGCAGGGAGTGGGGAGGGAACTCAACGTCCACGACCGGCCCCGCGATCGCGACGACTCGACCCGTCTCCAACTTGGTCTTCTCTTCGGTCACGGACATTTGCTTCTCACTTTCCCGAGCGGAGCGCTTCGGCGCCGCCCACGATTTCCATAATCTCTGTGGTGATCGAGTCCTGTCGGGCTCGGTTCATGACGCGCGTGAGCGTCTGGCCGAGCTCGTCGGCGTTGTCGGTGGCGGCGGCCATCGCGCGCTGCTGACTGGTGTGGAACGAGGCGGCGCCCTCGAGGAGGGCGGAGAAGATCTCGCTCTCGATGGCCCTCGGCATCAAGATCGCGAGCAGCTTCTCGACTTCGGGCTCGAACTCGGTGTAGCCCTTGAGTGTCGTGGGCTCGTTGGTTTCGGGCAGCTCGGGCACGACGAGCGGCAAGAGCTGCTCGGTGTTGACCGACTGGATGCCCGCCGAGAGATAGCGCGTCGAAACGAGCGTGACCAGTTGCACGTCGCCCTTGAGGTACGCACCTGCCACCTCTGACGAAATGCGTTGCGCGTCGCGGTAGTGGGGACGGTCGAGGAAACCGCTGAAGCTTCCTTCGACGTCGATGCCGCGGAAGCGAAAGAACGCGGCCCCCTTCTTACCGACGCAGTAGAGACGCACGCGCGTGCCGTCGCTCTTCAGCTTGGTGACGAGTCGCTCGCCGGCGCGCAGTGAGGCGTTGTTGTA
>JBAUSF010000175.1:0-1773 GCA_049581565.1 Acidimicrobiales bacterium | reverse complement strand
GGCTTCTCTTCGGTCACCGACCTGCGCAACGCGGTCTTTCAGAAAGTGCTGCGGCACGGCGCCAGTTTTTTCGAGGCGCACTCCACGGGCCAGCTCATGTCATCGATCATGAACGATGTGGACAAGGTGCAGGTGGCCACCTCGCAGATCATGGCGGACTTTCTGCGCCAGTTCTTTAGCGCGGCGGCGCTGCTGTTCGTCTTGTTCAGCAACGATTGGAGGCTGGCGGCTATCAGTCTGACGGCACTGCCGGCGGTGATGCTGCCCACCACGCGCATCGGCCGGCGCATTCGGCGCATCAGCCGCGGTACGCAGGAGCGGCAGGCGGAACTGAACCAGATTTTGCAGGAAACTCTAAGCGGCCACATGGTGGTGAAGGCCTTCGGCGCGGAGGGCTACGAGTATCGGCGGTTCCGCGAGGCCGCGCGGCGGCTGCTGAAGACCAACGTCCGCTATGTTCTGCAGCAGGCGCTCTCCTCGCCGTTGATCGACATGATGGCCTCGATCGTGATCGTTCTGCTGTTGACCTACGCGCGCAACCAGATCAAGGCGGGCGTCCTGACGGCAGGCGACTTCGCCAGCTTCGTCATCGCGCTGCTGGTGCTGCTCGAGCCCATCAAGCGCCTGGTGGGAATCCACAACATCTTCCAGCAGGGCATCGGGGCCTCGCACAAGATTTTTGAATACCTGGACCACGTCGAGGAGATTGTGGAACGTCCGGCGGCGGCCCAGTTGCATCAGTTTGCCAGGGGAATCGTTTTCGAAGGCGTTTCGTTTCACTACCCTGTTGCGCCGGACGGCTTCCGCATTCGGGACATCACCCTGGAGGTGAAGGCCGGCGAGGTGGCGGCGCTGGTGGGGCCTTCCGGCGGCGGCAAGACCACGCTGGCCAACCTGGTGCCGCGTTTTTACGATGTGACCGCCGGGGCGGTGCGCATCGACGGACAGGACGTGCGCGATCTGGACCTGGCGTCCCTGCGGTCGTTGATCGGCATCGTGGCGCAGGACACTTTTCTGTTCAACGACACGGTGGCGAACAATATCGCCTACGGCCGGCCCGGCACGTCTATGGAAACCATCCGGCGGGCGGCGGAGGCGGCCCTGGCGCACGAATTTATCGAGCGCCTGCCGGAGGGATACCAAACCGTGACCGGCGACCGCGGCGTCCGCCTGAGCGGCGGGCAGCGGCAGCGCATCGCCATCGCCCGCGCGCTGCTGAAGAACGCGCCCATTCTGATCCTGGACGAGGCCACCTCCAACCTGGACACCGAATCGGAGATTCTGGTGCAGCGAGCGTTGGCTAACCTGATGGAGCACCGTACGGTGATTGTGATCGCACACCGCCTTTCCACCATACGCCGGGCCGGCAAGATTGTGGTGATCGAAAAGGGGCGCGTCTCCGAAGTGGGAACGCACGAGGCGCTGGTGGCGCACGGGGGTGTCTACCAGCGGCTGCACGACCTGCAGTTCGATAGCGCCGCGGCGGCGATGGACTTATGAGTATACGCAGCATGACGGGTTTTGCCCTGGTGCGGAAGGCGATCGGGGAAGGCGAGATCGTCGTCAGCCTGAAGAGCGTGAACCATCGCGGACTCGACCTGCACCTCCATATGCCGCCCGAAATGGATCCGATGGAGAGCGACGTGCGCACGGCCGTCAAGAATGCTTGTGCGCGCGGACATGTCCAGGTGCAGGTGAGCTGGATGCGCAGCGGCGGCGGGACGGCAGGTTTGAACAGACCGCTGTTCGCGGCCTGGCTGGCGGCATTTCGCG
>JBAUSF010000174.1:0-2616 GCA_049581565.1 Acidimicrobiales bacterium | reverse complement strand
ACGACATTCTTCTGCCGATGCGCGGGACCCCGATTCGTCGCGAGATCGACGAAGCGGCACGCCAAGTGGGCGTCGAGCTGCACCCGCGTGTTGAGCTCGACGGACTGCGCACGATCGCTTCGATGACCTTTGACGGACACGGGCCCTCGATTCTTCCCGCAACGATGCTGTCGCCACACTTGCGCGACAACTTCGTCGCACTGCCGATCGAGAACATCGCAAGAAGGAGGGTCGTGCTCGCCAGTCGGCGCTTCGGCTTCCCGGCGGCGCCCGTGCGAGCAATCCATGCGCTCCTCGAAGACGTCGTCGCTAACGCAGCCAATCCTCCCAAGGGCGTCTACCTGCCGGACCGGGCGACTCGCGTCTAGTTGGCATCAACGCGTTCCCACACCGATGTGAGAGGTGTCTGCAATAGTCGAGGCGTGCCTTCCACCCTCACACCAAATGAGCGGGCCGTCGCAATCGGCGAGCGCGACCGTGCTTTCAGGACACTCATCCAGATCGTCGGACCGCCGCCCGCCCGTCGAAGCGCACCAGTCGCCGAGCGTTTCTCCTATCTCGCTCGTTCGATCACCTACCAACTGCTAGCGACCAAGGCCGCCAACACGATCCACGCGCGCGTGATCGAACTCTGCGGAGGAGCGGTCACGCCCGAGACGATTGCCGAGGCGGGGCACGCGAATCTCCGCGCCGTCGGGCTCTCGAACGCGAAGGCGGCGGCCATGCTCGACCTGTCAACGAGGGTGCTCGACGGGCGTCTTCAACTCACCCGGCACGGTCGGATGAGCGATCACGACGTCCTGACTGACGTGGTTGCGGTGAAAGGGATCGGACCATGGACCGCACAGATGTACTTGATGCACACGCTCGCTCGCCACGACGTCTGGCCGGCGGGTGATCTCGGGGTGCGCAACGGTTGGACTCAACTGCACGCTCTCGACGAGCTCGTGAGCGAACCCGATCTGAAGAGCTATGGCGACGTCTTTGCGGGAGTGCGCTCGGACGTCGCGTGGTACTGCTGGGAGGCGGTACACCTTTCTCGCTCCCAGTAGCCTCGACTTCATGGCACTTATCTCCCTTGCTGACTTCGAACGTGACGCCCTGCCGACCCTTATGGAGTTCGGCGCCATCCCTTCGCTCTCTCCCATGTTCGACGAACAGTGGGCCGAAACCGGCCACCTCGAAGAGGCCGTGACGCTGCTGTCCGAGTGGGCACGCACGCGAAAGCTCGCGAACGTCGACGTGGCGGTCCATCGCCTCGACGGTCGTACGCCGATGCTGGTCGTGACCGTCGATTCCACGGCTGGCGATCAGGGAACCGTCATTCTCTACGGCCACCTCGACAAGCAGCCGCCCCTTGGCGACTGGTCCGAGGGGCTTGCGCCCTTTCAACCCACGCGTCGCGGCGATCGGCTCTACGCGCGAGGCGTCGCCGACGACGGTTACGCCATCTTCTCCGCACTCACGGCCATCGAGGCCATGGAGCAGCACGGAATCCCCCACGCGCGCTGCGTCGTACTCATCGAAGCGAGCGAGGAGAGCGGCAGCATGGACCTCGAGGCGTATCTCGATGAATTAGCCGGACACCTCGGTGATGTTCAGCTACTCATCTGTCTTGACTCGGGGGCGCTCACGTACGACCGTTTGTGGGTAACGACCTCGCTGCGCGGTGTGTTGAACCTGGAAGTGACGGTCCGCGTGCTCGAACAGGGTCAGCACAGCGGATCGGTGAGCGGCGTGGTGCCCTCTTCATTTCGCGTGCTGCGTCAGCTCCTCGACCGGCTCGAAGACGCACGCACCGGCGAAGTGCTCGTCGCCGAGATGCAACCGGTCATCCCCCTCGCCCATCGCCAGGCGGCCCACGACATCGCCGAAGAGTTCGGTGACGTCATTTCCCGAGAGGTCCCTCTGACCGACGGCGTCGAGGTCATGGGGACGAGCGCCGAGGATCGCCTCCTCAGGCGGAACTGGTATCCGACGTTGTCGATCATCGGCATGGGCGGGATCCCAACCCCTGACATCGCGGGCAACGTGTTGCGCCCCTACACCTCGGTCGTGTTGTCCTTCCGCCTTCCCCCGAACGTCGATTCCCACCGTGCAGAAGAGGCGGTGCGCACACTCCTCACGACCGACGTGCCTTCGCACGCGCACGTGACGATCACGCACGTCAATCCGGCCGACGGGTGGGTCTCCCCAGAGCTTGCTCCCTGGCTCGCCCCGGCCCTCGAACGCGCCTCCGTCGAGGCATTCGGCCGTTCGGTGGGCTTTACCGGAGAAGGTGGGTCGATTCCGTTTCTCGGATCGCTCGCGAAGCGCTACCCCGGCGTCCAGTTCGTGGCGACGGGCGTCGACGGTCCGCAGTCAAACGCCCACGCAATCGACGAGATGTTGGATCTGCCAATGGCGGTTGGCGTCACGAACGCCGTCGTTACTGTGTTGGAAGCGCACGCCACCAAGTAAGGAAACATCATGACCGATCACGTTGATCTTTGGGTCGACCCCGCCTGCCCGTGGGCTTGGCTCACCTCGCGCTGGCTCCTCGAAGCCGCCGCGGTTCGCAAGCTCAGCGTCGACTTTCACGTGATGAGCCTCGCCGTCTTGAATGAGGGTAGGGAC
>JBAUSF010000173.1:0-1592 GCA_049581565.1 Acidimicrobiales bacterium | reverse complement strand
CGCCATCTCCACGTTGCGCAGCAGGTCAATGAAGAGCGGGAACTCCTTTGCCATGGTCTGCAGGAGTTCGAGTGCGCCCGATCGACTGAGGAATTCCTCGACTGCGTGGCCGACGCCGAACCATGCCGGAACCAGCAGGCGCGATTGCGTCCACCCGAAGACCCATGGAATGGCACGCAGGTCGGAGAGACGCGGAGAATTGCTGCGCCTGGCAGGGCGCGAACCGATTTTGGCGTTTTCCAGTTCGCCCACTGGCGTGCTCTGCTCGAAGTAAGTAATGACGTCTGGATCTTCAAGGATGTGCTTGCGGTAAAACCCGTAGGCAAGCGCCGATAGCTCGTCGAGCGCAGCCTCCCACTCCGGCTTGAGGACGCCGGTGAAGTGTCCCTCGGGATCGCGCGCATTGGGCCGGGCCAGGGCGTCAAGCGAGGCGGCGATCATGAGCTCGAGGTTGCGCTCGGCCAGCACTTCGTCAGCGTATTTGAAGTTGAGCACCTCGCCCTGTTCGGTAATGCGCAACTGGCCGTCAAAGGAGTTGAACGGCTGGGCGAAGATGGAGCGATGAGTGGGTCCTCCGCCACGGCCCACTGTGCCGCCGCGGCCATGGAAGATGCGCAGCTTGATGCCGGCTTCACGCGCCACGACGTGCAAATCGCGATGTGCGCGGAAGATCTCCCAGGTTGAGGTCAACATGCCGCCGTCTTTATTCGAATCGGAATAACCGAGCATGATCTCCTGCCAGTTATTCCAGGACTCAAGAAGCCTGCGGTAGTCGGGACGGCTCCACAAATCGCGGCAAACGGCGGGCGCGTTGCGCAGATCTTCAATCGATTCGAAGAGCGGAACGGGCATCAAGCCTGGATCGAGACCCGGTCCTTCGCCCACGCCTTCCACCTTTACGCCGCCCAGCCGCGCGAGGCGAACTACGGCGAGCACATCTTCAACATTTGCAGCGCCGCTGATGACGTAGTGCCGAATCGCCTCGGGCGAGCATCCATTCTTGACTTCGGCCACCACGCGAAATGTCTCGAGCACGCCTGACGTTTCAGCGGAGAGGCCGCCCGCCAGCGTGGGCGCGATGGTGTCGCTGATGGCTTCCTGCAGCGCTGCGGCGTGGACGCGTGCGTGCTGGCGGATATCGAGCGTGTGGAGATGGAGCCCGAAGGTGCGTACCTGCAGGATGAGCGGATCGATGAGCGTGCGCGCGATGCGGATGCCGTCGTTGGCCGCCAGCGATGCGCGCAGAATCTCGAGGTCATCAACGAAATCCTGGACCGAGCAATAGGCCGGCAGCGCCTGCGTGAGCTTGTCGTGTCCGCGCGCCAAAGTGTAAGGCGTCACCGGCAGCGCGACGCCGGCCGTGGCGGGCAGTTCGCTCGCTCGCTCCAACGTACGCTGGATGCGCGCCTTGAGGCAGATGACGAAGCGGCGATAGTACTCGAACTCGTACTGCGCACCGAAGACCTGCGCCTCGGGCGTGTGCACCTGAGCCACGTAGGCGCGGAGGCGTTCAAGCAACGCCTCGCTCACCGGACGCTGCTGCGCGCTTGTCGTCAGCAGATCCATAATGGCGTCGAGCTGGTGCTGGTAGT
>JBAUSF010000172.1:0-15949 GCA_049581565.1 Acidimicrobiales bacterium | reverse complement strand
CCTCGTAGGTGCGAAAGCGCCGCGCGAGGAGCCGCGCGGCGACGGGACCGACGTGGCGAATCCCGAGTCCGACGAGCACGCGCGAGAGCGGCGCGCGCTTCACCCGCTCTATCTCTCGCACGAGTGCCGTTGCCGAGATCTCGGCGAATCCCTCGAGCGCTTCGAGGTCCCCGACCGTCAGATCGAAGAGATCGGCGATGTCGCCGACGAGACCGGCCGCGAGCAGCTGGGCGACGCGCTGCTCCCCGAGTCCCTCGATGTCGAGCGCACCGCGCGAGGCGAAGTGCACGATCTGCTCGAGCTGCTGGGCCGGGCACGTCGGGTTCACGCAGTAGGTGTCGCTCTCGGCGCCGCGGCGCACGAGGGGCTGACCGCATTCGGGGCAGTTGAGCGGAAACGTCCACCGCTTTCCGCGGCGCTTTCCGGGCTCGGGGACGGCGCCCACCACCTCGGGGATCACGTCGCCCGCCTTTCGTACGATGACGAGGTCGCCCGGACGTACGTCCTTCACGGCGACCTGGTCCGCATTGTGCAGGGTCGCCATCGAGACGGTCGAACCGGCGACGACGACGGGCTCGAGCACCGCGAAGGGCGTGGCGCGTCCCGTGCGGCCGATCGAGACCTCAATCGCGAGGAGCCGAGTGGTCCGCTCCTCTGGCGGGAACTTCCGCGCGATCGCCCAGCGCGGCGCGCGACTCGTAAAGCCCAGTCGCGCGCGTTCGGCGAGATCGTCGACCTTGATGACCGCGCCATCGATATCGAAGGCGAGGTCGTGTCGATGGGACTCGAACCAGTTGCTGCGCGCGATCATCGCCGTGACGCCGGTCTCGATCGTCGCTTCGCTGGGCGTGAAGAATCCCCACTGGCGCAGCTGGTCGATCGTCTCGTGGTACGTACGAACGTTCATCGTCGCGTCGAGATCGACGAGCTGGTAACCGAGAAAGGACAGCGGACGCTTCGCCGTCATCGCCGGGTCCTTTTGGCGCAGACTGCCCGCGGCGGCGTTTCTCGGGTTCGCAAACTCGCGAAGACCGAGCGCTCGTTGCTGTGCGTTCATCTCGAGAAAGTCGGCTCGGGCGAGAAAGACCTCGCCGCGCACCTCGACTCGGCCCCGCGATCCCTTGAGCGTCGCGGGAACGCTTCGGATCGTGCGAACGTTCGCGGTGACGTCCTCGCCGGTGCGCCCGTCGCCGCGCGTCGCCGCTTGAACGAGCGCACCGTCGCGGTAGGTGATGGAGAGCGCGAGCCCGTCGATCTTCGGCTCGACGGTAAAGGCGATAGATTCCGGGTCGGCGCTGAGCCCCTTCGCGACGCGCTGGCTCCACTGGGCGAGCTCGTCGACGCCAAAGACGTTGTCGAGGCTGAGCATCGGCTCGACGTGGACGACTGGAGAAAACGTCGTTGAGATCGCGGCTCCGACCGTCTCGGAGACCGAACCTTCCTCGCGCAGTTCGGGGTGCTCTTCTTCGAGTCGGCGCAGTTCGCGGGCGAGCTCGTCGTAGTCGGCGTCAGGAATGGTCGGCGCGTCATTGACGAAATAGGCCTCGTTGTGGCGCGCGATCTCCGTGCGCAGCCACTCGACGCGCTCGGCGGGTTTCACGCAGCGGCGACGATCGCCGCGCCCACCACGACCGCCGGATCATCGACTCGGTACATCACGACAGACTGACCAACGGCGACGGGGCGGGCCGGCGCGTGCAGTTCGAGCCGCCAGCCCGTGTCGTGGCGAAGGGTCGCCGGGATCGGCCGACCGTGAGCGCTGCACTGGGCGAGTACCGCGGTGCCGTCGTCCAGCTCGACGTGGCTGAAGCTCAGCGAGCGTTCGTCAAAAGCGAGGGACGTCACGAGGATCTCGTCCAGGCGGCCGACTTCGACGCGCTGGTTCGCGAGATCGATCTTCGATACGTACCGCTTTTCGCCGTCGCGTCCCGGCAGGACCCCTCGGCGCTGACCAACGGTCATGAGCTCGGCGGCGGCGCTCTCGCCCAGCTGCTCGCCCGTCGTGACATCGACGATGCTCGCCGTCGTGAGCGTCGCGCGCTGGCGCAAGAAGACCTCTCGACCCTTTGACGCCTCGATGAAGCAGACGTCTTGGCTGTCGGGCTTATCCCACGTACGAAGTCCGAGACGCCCGGCGTGTTCGCGCACCTCGCTCTTCGTGAGGTGTCCTATGGGTAAGAGCAGCATCGCGAGCTGGTCTTCGCGAAGATAGCCGAGCACGTAGCTCTGGTCCTTTTGATCGTCGGCACCGCGCACCAAGAGGTGCGCACCGTCACGCTCGAGGACCTGCGCGTGGTGCCCTGTCGCGACGGCCTCGAAGCCGAGGCGGCGCGCGCGTTCGAAGAGCAGATCGAACTTGATGTGGCGATTGCACTCGATGCACGGGTTGGGCGACTGGCCCGCGAGATGGCCTTCTACGAACGGACCAACGACGTGGCGCTCGAACTCTTCGGTGTAGTTGAAGACGTGGTGGTCGATACCGAGTGTCTGAGCGACGCGGCGAGCGTCCTCGACGTCAGCGACCGAGCAGCAGCCCGAATCCGAGACGCCGCCCCAGAGCTTCAAAGTCGCACCGACGACCTCGTGACCTTGCTCAAGCAGTAACGCGGCCGCCGTCGACGAATCGACTCCCCCACTCATGGCTACGAGGACTTTCACGTCTCCCAGTCTGCCAGGGACCTCTTACGCCTCGCCGCGGAGGCGGTAGATGACCGTCGAGAGGATGCCGATAAGGGCGTCGATGTCCTCGTCGGTAGTTTCGGCGCCCATGGAAAAGCGGATCGAGCCGCGGGCCCGCTCGGGTGCGATGCCCATCGCGTCGAGAACGTGGCTCTGGGTCGTTGCGCCACTCGAGCAGCTGGCCGCCGCTGACGCATCGACGCCGGCCTGATCGAGGAGAAAGAGGATCTCGTCACTCGCGAGGCCCTCAAAGGTGACGTGGACCGTGCCGGGCACTCGGGCGGCGCCGACCGCGGTAACGAGGCACCCCGGCAGAAGGCTGAACGCCGACGTCAGCTTCTCCTGGTAGTCGAGCACGCGATCGGTGACCTCGGTGAGCTCCGCGTTCGTCAACCGAAGGGCGGCCGCGAGTCCGACGACCGCCGCCACATCAACCGTGCCGCCTCGTCGCCCGCGTTCTTGGCCCCCGCCAGGGGTCACGGGGTCGATTCCCGCATCGTTTCGAAGGATGAGCGCGCCGCTGTTGACCGGCCCGCCGATCTTGTGGGCGCAGATGGAGACCATGTCCATCGTCGCGGTCACCACGGGCAGGCTCAGCCACGGCGCCGCCGCCACCGCGTCGGTGTGGGTGAGAGCCTCTCCGGGGACGGCGCGCACGACGGAGTTCACGCCGTCCAAGGGCTGGCGAACGCCGGTCTCGTTGTTGACGGCCATGACGCTCACGATCGCGGTGTGCTCGTTGACCAGTCCGCGCAACGAATCGAGGTCAACAACGCCCTCGGCGTCGACCTCGACGTAGCGAACGCAGACGTCACTGAAGTCGCGACTCATCATCTCGGCGGCGTCCAGAATGGCGTGATGTTCGATTCTCGACACCACGATCTCGCAGCGCTCGTGCGCGCGACGGAACCGGTGGGCTGTACCGACGACGGCGAGCTGGCATGACTCCGTGCCCCCGGCGGTGAAGATCACGCCCCCCGGCTTTGCCCCGACGAGCTCGGCGACCTCGTCGCGCGCTTCTTCAACGGCGCGGCGCGCCTCGCGCGCGGCTCGATGGCTACCCGAGGGATTGCCGACGACGCCGTGCTGCCAGGGAGCCATTGCGTTGGTGACCTCGTCGCGACGAGGAGCCGAGGCGGCGTGGTCGAAGTAGTACTGCGTCATGCGACGAAGAACGACTTCGCGTTCGTGAACTCGCGCGCGCCGAGCACCGACAGCTCGCGGCCGTATCCCGAGCGTTTGGTGCCGCCGAAGGGCAGCTCGTTCATCGACGCCACCATGGCGTTCGCAAAGACCGTGCCCACGTCCAGCTCGGTAATCGCCTGGTTGATCTCGGCTTCGTCGCGGGCCCACACCGACGCGCCAAGACCCCACGGCGTGTCGTTCGCCATACGCAGCGCGTCGGTAAGGTCGCGCGCGACGTGCACGACCGACACGGGACCGAAGAGCTCTTCGCACGCGGCGCGCGAATCTTCAGGCACGTGGGTGAGCACGGTCGCTGGATAGTAGTAGCCCGTGCGGTCGGGAACGAAGCCGCCGACGAGCGCCCGGGCACCCTTGTCGATCGACGTTGCGACCTGTTCGTCGAGCAGGTCGCGCTGAGCCCTCGAGACGAGCGGGCCGAGCTCGGTGGCGGGATCCATCGGGTCACCGATGCGCACCGCGCCCATTGCGGCGGCGTAGCGCTCGGTGAATTCCTCGGCCCGCTCGTGCGCGACGATGAAGCGCTTTGCCGCAATGCAGCCTTGGCCGTTGTTCTGGATCCGCGCGACGACGGCCGCGGGAACGGCGAGCTCGAGGTCGGCCGACGCGGCGATGATGAACGGGTCCGACCCGCCGAGCTCGAGCACGCATTTCTTCAAGTTCCTGCCCGCGAGCTCGGCGACGGCTCGACCGGCCTGCTCGGAGCCAGTGAGCGTGACGGCAACGACCCGCGGGTCGGCAATGATGTCCGCCACGTCGTCCACCTCAACGAAGACACTCGTGAGAACGCCCCGCGCAAACCCGGCGCGACGAAACAGGTCTTCGATGTACGTCGCGCAGCCTGGCACGTTGGGCGCGTGCTTGAAGATGACGACGTTGCCCGCCATCAGCGCCGGTACGGCCATGCGGACGACCTGCCACCACGGAAAGTTCCACGGCATGACGGCAAAGATCGGTCCAACGGGGTCGTAGCGAACGCCGCTGCGCGAGCCCTTGGTCGCGAGGGCCTCTTCTTTCAGCATCGATTCCGCGTGTTCGGCGAAGTGGCGCATCGTCACCGCACACTTCATCGCCTCCCCCTTCGCCGCGGCGAAGGTCTTACCCATCTCACGCGTCATAAGCTCGGCGACGACCGGAATCTCGCTCTCGAGGAGCTCTGCCGCACGCACCATCGAGGCTCCGCGTTCGGCGTAGCTCGCGCGCCGCCATGCGCGGTAGGCGCTGCTCGCTCGTTCGAGGACTTCATCGACCTCGTCGCGGCTGAGAGCGGGATACTCGGCGATCACCTGCTCGGTCGCAGGATTGATTGCGGTAAAGGGCATTGGTTTAGTCTGCCAGCAAAATCGGGGCCTCAATCGGGCTGCCCATCTCACGCCAGAACTGTGGTCGCCACATCGCCGTGGCGACGAGCACACCAACGAGCGCGAGCGCGCCGACCAGCGTCACGGTGCGCACGCCAACGGTCCTCGCGAGGTCGGCCTGGACGAATGCGCCCAGCGGATAGAAGATCGACAGCGACAGGGTGTAGAGCGCGAGTATCCTCGAGCGCTCGGCCGTGGGCGCGTGGACCTGGACCGAGGTGTTGAGCCCGGTCAAGGTGCCCATGTAGGCCCCACCAACGACGACCATGACGAGTGCCGCGACGACCAGATCCGGAGCGAGGGCGTAGGCGACGAGCGCGAAGGCGAGCGTGAACATGGATCCGCGCAGCACTCCGAGCCTCGAGGTGCGCTTGGCCAGGATCGGCAAGGTGAGCGCACCCGCGACCGCGCCGATCCCCTGGGCCGTGACAAGCCAGGTGGTGCCCACTTTGCCCGAATGAAGGGCGATGATCGCCATGGCGGGCACGAGCGCGATGAAGGGGCTCGCGACGATCGCGATCACTCCGACCCCGAGAATTGGATTGCGACAGCCCTTCACGCGCCATGCTCGCGTGGCCCCTTGCAGCGTCTCGGCGAAAAAGCGAACCTTGGTCGTCGGCGCGGGACGCGGCGGGGTACGCACGAACGAGAAGACGACCAGGACGAAGATGAACGACGCCGCGTTTGCGAGAAAACAGATCCCCACCGATCCAAGGACGAGGGCCACCGACGCGAAGACCGGCCCGATGATCCGGCCGAGATTGAACTGCGCCGAGGACAGCGACACGGCGGCGAGCACTTCGTCACGATCGACGAGGTCCGGGAGAAGCGACTGCCACGCGGCCCACGACGCCGAGCTGCATAGTCCTTCGCCGATCGCGAGATAACAGGCGAGCGACGGTGAGAGGTGGTGCGTGAGCGCCGCGACGGCGAGCGCGCTCGCGGTGCCCGCCATGATGAGGTTGTTCAGTTGGATCCAGCGCTGGCGACTCCAGCGATCGGCGACCACGCCGCCGACCGGCGATCCGATGATCGCGGGCGTCCAGGCCGACACCGTGAGCAGACCCAACCAGAGCGGATTGCGCGTCGTCTCGGTGAGGTAGATGCCGAGCGCCACACTCTGCATCCAGGTGCCAATTGACGACAC
Organism: Acidimicrobiales bacterium; assembly: GCA_049581565.1. GTDB lineage: Bacteria > Actinomycetota > Acidimicrobiia > Acidimicrobiales > RAAP-2 > RAAP-2. The sequence goes on along the minus strand of JBAUSF010000172.1, from coordinate 9,559 downwards.
GAAAGAAGAGGTGATGGCAAGCGTGAAGCTTCTATGTCGCAAAGGGGTCAACGAGGCTAACGCCACGCTGACAACTTACCGTCGAGGGGTCGAGGCTAACCCTCATCCTTGTGGTGACGTGGACGAAACGCGAACCACCACACAGAGATAATGGTTGCGAGCGCGCCCAGCACACCGATGCTCGACTTCACGGCTTTGCTCTTACTGTCTTCGGCCATCGAACCATCGTACAGAGAGAGCCGCCGGGTCGTCCCCGACGGCTCTCTCAGCTCTGGCGCGTGGGACTAGTCCTGCTTGGCGGCTTCGATCGTTAGGTGGATGACGACCTTGTTGCCGACCACGAGGCCGCCACCGTTCTCGACGACGGCATTGAAGTTGATGTCAAAGTCGCGGCGGTCGATGTCGGCCTTCGCCTCAAAGCCGGCGATGGTGACGCCGGGCTGCATCGAGGGGTTCGTGCCCAGGTACTCGAGGTCAAAGGTGACTGACTTGGTGACACCCTTGATGGTGAGATCGGCGACCATCTCGTAGTCGTCACCGCTCTTGTGGGTGATCTTGGTCGACTTCAAGGTGAGCGTCGGGTACTTCTCGAGTTCGAGGAAGTCAGAGCTCTTGAGGTGGCCGTCACGCATCTCGTTGTTCGTCGTGATGCTTCCCGCCTGGACGGTGGCCTCGACGGAGGAGTCTTCCAGGCTCTCACCAATGGTGATGGTGCCAGCAAACTCGGTGAAGTTGCCACGAACCTTCGAAGCAACGAGGTGGCGGGCGATGAAGTCGATGTTCGAGTGGGTCTGATCGACGGTGTACACACCGGGGGGTGGAAGTGCGGTCATGATGGTTCTCCTGTTTTGGTTGGCACTCACTGTGCTCCAGCCATTATAGTTGTTTATGCAACTACTTGTCAAGCAGTTACTTGTCTAACAACTAATGGTATGATGGAGCAATGATTTCCTCTGCGGCGTGCCCCTCGGGTGACGAAAAGGTGGTCCTGTTCGGCCTCCTTCTCGAGACCAACGCTCGACTTTCCAAGGATTTCGGGGCGGAGCTCGAAGCCGAGTGCCGGGTGCCCCTCGCCTGGTTTGACGTCTTGATGCAGCTGAAGAACAGCGCCGAGGGCCGGCTCAAGATGAGCCAGATGGCGAACGCGATCGTTCACTCGACCGGGGGCACCACTCGGCTCGTCGATCGACTGGAGGAGGCGGGCTTCGTGCGTCGTGAGCACTGCGCCAACGATCGGCGCGCCATCTACGTGGCGATCACCGAAGCAGGGAGCGCCAAGTTAGATGAGGCGCTCGCCATCCACGTGCGCTACCTCGACGACAACCTCGCTGCACGACTGAGCGACGAGGAGCGCAGTCAGCTGACCCAGCTGCTCACGAAGCTCAACGCTCCGCGCTAGATCTTTCGCACCCAGGCTCGCGCGTCACGGCCGTCATCGAGCTCGAGCGCGGTCCCTTCGCCCTGGCCGGGCGTCGTTTCGATCGCAACGGCGAGCACCTCGTTCGCGAGCGTCGAGAAGCCCTCGGCCAGGTCATCGAGTCCGGTGACGTGCAGGACGATCCGGTCACTCACGTCCAGGCCCGAGTTCTTTCGAAGGTCTTGGACTTGGCGCACGACGTCGCGAAGGAATCCTCGACGGCGAAGCTCGTCAGTGAGCGTGAGGTCGAGCGCGACGACCTCGGCGCCGTCGCGTGACACGGCAAAACCGCTCTGTCCCTTCACACGCAGCTCGATGTCCTCCCCACCCAGCTCGAAGGTTCCCGTGGAGAGCGTTACCGAAATGGGCTGACCGGATTCGATCGCCTCGGCGGCCGCGACGGAATCGAGGGCCGCGAGCGCCGGGCGAAGCTCCTTCACCGCTTCGCCAAGGCGCGGGCCGACGACACGAAAGTTGGGCACCAACTCGAACGTGAGGACGTCGGCGAGTTCTGATCCGAACTCCAAGTGATCGACGTTGAGCTCGTCTTCGACGATTCCCTCGGGCGGCAGCGCGGAACCGGCCGCGAGAAAGACGAGCGCACGAGCGAGGGGCTGGCGCACCTTCACGCCGGCCTCGGCGCGCGCCGCGCGACCAAGTGACGTCAGTCGGCGAGCGACGGCCATCGACGCTTCGAGGTCCTCGTTTCGCCCCTCGAGGTTGGCTTTCGGCCAGTCAACGAGGTGCACCGAATCGGCGTCGCTCCCCGAAAACAGCTCCTGGTAGAGCCGCTCAGTGAGGAGGGGGCAGAACGGCGCTAATAATAAGGTCACGCGCTGGAGAACCTCGAGCAGCGTCGCCTGGGCTGCGAGGGAGTCCGAACGCGGCGCGGTGGGGTCGGTGCGCCAAAAACGCCGCCGGCTGCGGCGTACGTACCAGTTCGACAGATCGTCGACGAGCTCGAGGAGCGCGTCGGTGCCGCCCAGCGGCTCGTACCCATCGAGGGCGGTCGTGACGGTCTCGGTCACGCCCTCCATCCGCGAGATGATCCAGCGATCGATGGCGCTTCGTTCCTCAACGGCGGGGATGTCCTCGTCGTCGGGACTGAACTGATTGAGGGATGCGTAGGTCGTAAAGAAGCTGAAGGTGTTCCACAGTGTGGCGAGGGTTTCGCGCAGTGACGCATCGATCGCCCCAAGGCTCGCGCGCGTCGACGTCCAGGGCGAACCTTGGGAGAACATCCACCAGCGCAGCGCGTCGGCCCCTCTCGTGTCGAGCACGTCCCAGGGGTCGATCACGTTGCCAACAGACTTACTCATCTTCTTTCCGTTCTCGTCCACGATGTGACCGAGGCAGAGCACGTGCTCGTAAGGCGTCGCCCCAAAGACGAGGGTGTTGACCGCGAGCAACGAGTAGAACCACCCGCGCGTCTGGTCGATCGCCTCGGCGATGAACTGTGCCGGGAACTGCAGCGCGCCGTCGCTGCCGGGCACGTGCGGATAGCCCACCTGGGCGGCCGGCATTGAACCGGAGTCGAACCAGGCGTCGATCACCGGCTCGACCCGGCGCGCTTCGTGCTGGCACGTTGGACACTCAAAGACGACCTCATCGATCTCGGGACGATGGGGCTCAAGATCGTGCAAGTCGCGTCCAGTGAGCGCAGAGAGCTCGTCGCGCGAGGCAACGCACGTGAGGTGACCGTCCTCGCAGCGCCATATCGGCAGCGGCGTCCCCCAGTACCGGTCGCGCGAGAGCGCCCAGTCGACGTTGTTGGCGAGCCACTCGCCCATCCGACCGTCTCGGATGTAGGAAGGATGCCAGTCGATCCCGGAGTTCTCGGCCATCAGCTTCTCTTTGAACTGGCTCGTAGCGACGTACCAGCTGGGCTTCGCCCAGTAGATCAAAACGGTCCCGCAACGCCAGCAGTGCGGCAGCGAGTGTGTATAGCTAAAGCGACGTATGAGCATCCCGCGGCGCTCGAGTTCGTCATTGATCTCGTGGTTCGTGTCGCGCACGTGCTTGCCGGCGAGCCAGCCCACGACCGGAGAAAAGGTGCCGTCCGGTCCGACCGGATTGAGGGTCGGCAGCCCGTTTTCGCGCGCGATCTGGCGGTCGATCTCGCCAAAGCCCGGCGACTGGTGCACGAGACCGGTGCCGTCTTCGGTGGTGACGTACTCCGCCCCCACGACGTACTGCGTGTCGTAGCCCTCAGGTATCGGCACATCGCTGAAGGGGCGCTCGTAGTGCAGCCCGAGGAGCACGGTCCCGGGAAACGTCGCGCTCGCTGTTGCCCCGTCGCCAAAGACGGACGCCACGAGGTCTTCGGCCACGATCACGCCATCGACCACGGCGTAGATGACCTCGGGGTTGACGGCGACGGCGACGTTCGAGATGAGCGTCCAGGGGGTTGTGGTCCACACCGCGAGGTGCGTTGCTCCGGCGAGGTCGCGACGGTCCTGCGCGTCGGTGAGACGAAATGTGACGTAGGCGCTCTCGTCGGTCTCGTCGGTGTAGACGCCGGGCTGGCCAAGCTCGTGGGACGAGAGCCCGGTCTCGCACCGCTGGCAGTACGGCACGACCTTGAAGTCCTCGTAGAGCAGCCCGCGATCAAACAGCTGCTTGAGGTGCCACCACACCGACTCCACGTAGGATGCGTGGAACGTGTAGTACGCGTGCTCCGTATCGATCCAGTAGCCAATACGGTCCGTGAGCCGCTCGAACTCCTCGATGTACGTCAGGACTGATTCGCGGCACAGGCGCGTGAACTCGGCAACGCCCACGCGCTCTTCGATCTCCTTCTTGCCCGACACCCCGAGCTGCTTTTCGACCTGCACCTCGACGGGAAGGCCGTGGGTGTCCCAGCCCGCGCGACGCGCGACGAAGTGGCCCTGCATTGTTTGGTAGCGACAGAACAGATCCTTATAGATGCGGGCCCACACGTGGTGCAGTCCGGGCAGCCCGTTCGCCGTCGGGGGTCCCTCGTAAAAGACCCAGGGCTCAGCGCCTTCGCGCAGCTTCATCGACCGTTCAAAGACGTTGTTCGCCTTCCACCGAGCGAGTTCGGCCTCTTCGATGGACACGAAATCTAGGTCGGCACTGACGGGGCGAAACATGGATCTCCTTCAATGAGTCATTACATCGTAGTGAACGAGGTGAGTGCGCCGGTCTGTCCCCTACGGTGTTCTCATGCCAGAACTCCTCATCGACGATGAACTCATCACGTCTCACGGCGCACTCAGCGTGTATCACGCAGCGATCGACGAACTGAATCGCCGGTACGGCGGCAGCGAAGAGGACCAGCACCTGCACGTCGAAGAGCTCCTCCCGCCGACGGGCGCCTTTGTCGTCGCACGACTCGACGGGCACCCCATCGGCGGAGTCGGGCTGCGCGCGATCAGCGACCACGCGAGCCTGCTCGGCGAGGTGAAACGACTCTGGGTGAGGCCCGACCAGCGGCGGCGCGGCGTGGGCGCAGTGCTCATGACCGCCATCGAGGATCGAGCCCGACGGATCGGCTTCCTTCAGCTGTACCTCGAATCAGGTTTCGCCCAGCCCGAGGCGCTCGAGCTCTATCGAACGAGCGGCTGGGAACCAGTGGGGCAGTATCCGCCCGGAGCGTTCTCGTATCCCATCGCGTCGCGTTTCACCAAGTCTCTCTAGGCGAAGCGTTCGTCCAACCACTCGGGCGTCAGCTCTTCGAGCGAGTTAAGTACGAGGTCGGCGATGGCGAACTCCGGCCTCGCTCGATCCTCGCTCGTTGGCACGGCGAGGACCGTCATGGTCGCCGCCTTCGCCGCGAGGACGCCAGCCGCCGAATCTTCGCATACGAGACACGCGGTCGGTGCGACCGAGAGCGACATCGCCGCACTCAAGAACACCCCGGGGTGGGGCTTACCGTAGGGTTCAAACTCCGCCGAGTGGATGGCCGCGAAGCGATCGAGCAGACCGAAGTGCTTCAGGCAGCGAACAATGAGCGCCATCGGCGTCGAGCTCGCGAGGGCGAGCGGTCCCCGTTCGCCGGTGAGATCGAGAGCGCGTTCGGCTCCCGGCATGAAGCGACCCTCCGTCTCGACGAGCTCTCCGACCCGAGCGAGGAGCATGTCGACCACCTCGTCAGCCGACGGACCCTGCCAGGGGTACTGCGCGAACCAAAACCTCACGACTTCATTGACGTACATCCCTTTTGTCGAGCGTCCGTCCGCGTCGGCGATCGGTACGCCAAGGGACCCGAAGATCTCCACCTCAGCCTTATGCCACAGCACTTCGGAGTCGAGCAGCAGCCCGTCCATGTCAAACAACGTTGCTCGCAAACTCACCGCACTACCTTTGCACACGCGCCGCTACGGTGAAGAAATGATCGTGCGTCGGCTCGAGTCTCACGACATCGACCAAGTCGTGAGACGGGTGAACGAACGCCTCGCAGAGGACGCACGCCGAAACGCACTCCTCAACGCACACTTTTCGAACGACCACTTTGCGGCCGCGCTGCGCGATGCGGCAAGCCAGACCTGGGTCGCCCTCGACGACGAGGGTGTCATTGTCGGCCACCTCTTCGGCGCGCTTCTCGACAGTCGCGAATACGGCCGAGGCGCCTGGGTCGGACCCGACGGCGTGTCGTACGAGAGTCCGGCGGTGCTGGACGCGCTCTACGCCGAGGCGGGCGCTTCATGGATCGAGCGCCAAGCGATCGAACACTACGCCTGGATCTTCGACGATCCGACCGACACGACCCCCTGGTACGAGCTCGGCTTCGCTCGCATGCACGTGCGCGGTGCCCTCGCACTCCAACCCGGCGAGCACACGCCGCTTCCGTCGGGCTACACGCTCCACCGAGGCGGGGCGGGCGACCTCGAGCTCGCGCTCGAACTCGATCGCGTGCTCGACGAAGCTCAGCAGCGAGGTCCCAGCTTTGCGCTCTTCGTCGAACACGCGTCGCGGCCCGATGAGATGCTCGAGATGCTCGAAGACCCCGACGTTCGCTACTACGTCGTCAACCATGAGGGACACGGTGTCGCGCAGTGTCTCACCTTCGGGCTCGAAGCGCGACGGGGCTCTTTCGACAACGCGCTGCACCTCAGTGCGCTCTCGGTGCGTCCGGGTCACGACCATCACGGAGTCGCGCGAGCGCTCGTCGGCCACGCTCTGTCCGAAGGCTTTGACGACGGCTTTCGCCACGTCGAAACGAACTGGCGGGTGACCAACCACCGTGCCGCCGCCTTCTGGCTGCGCTACGGCTTTCGTCCTACCTATGTGCGACTGCATCGCACGATCGGCGCGGGTTAGTCGAGATCCGTCTCGATGGCGACGCGAAGCTTCGGGTCCTCGGGCGTGACCTGGGGCGCAAAACGCATCACCGTGCCATCTCTGCTCACGAGGAACTTCTCGAAGTTCCAGCGCACGTCCCCGCTGTAGCCGTCCTCGTCGGGAACCTTCTCGAGCTCTGCGTAGATCGGATTGCGGTATTCGCCGTTCACGTCGATCTTCTCAAAGAGCGGAAAGGTGACACCGTAGGTCGTCGAGCAGAACGATTGAATCTCTTCGGCGGTGCCGGGCTCTTGCTCACCGAACTGATTGCACGGAAATCCGACCACGGAAAAGCCGCGGACCGCGTACATCTTCTGCAGCTCTTCGAGGCCCTCGTACTGGGGCGTAAGACCGCACTTCGAGGCGACGTTCACGATGAGTATCGTTTCGCCCTTGAACTGAGCAAGCGAACCGGGCTCACCGGCGAGCGTGAGTACGGGTACGTCGAATATGTCCATGGCCAGACCCTAACGTGCCATCCCCCGAACCGGGCGCCGCACCATATGATCGGGTCGTGCGCGCCGTCACGATCCGCTCCACCGATCTGGTCATCGAAGAGCGCGCCGCCCCCGAGCCCGGCCCCTACGACGTGGTCGTCGACGTACGCGCTGCCGGCCTCAACGCGGCCGACCTCCATCAGCGCGCGGGCTTCTATCCGGCGCCGCCCGGCTCGCCCGAAGACATCCCCGGAATGGAGCTCGCGGGCGTCGTCTCGGAAGTCGGTGATCGGGTGGTCGAGCTGCTGCTCGGGCGACGGGTCTGTGCGCTCGTGGGCGGCGGGGCCCAGGCCACGCAGTGTGTCGTACCGGCCGAACACCTCTTGTTCCTGCCGAGCCACGTCGACTTCGACCAGGCGGGCGGCTTTCCCGAAGCATTCTCGACGGCCTACGACGCGCTGGTCACCCAGGCTGACCTGCGCGCGCGAGAGCGTGTCCTCATCTCCGGCGCCGCGGGCGGTGTCGGGGTGGCGGGTGTGCAGATCGCGCGCGTCCTCGGCGCCGAAGTGATTGCCGTCACCCGCACGAACGAGCACCATGAGCAGCTGCGCGCGCTCGGCGCAGACGAAACGGTGACGCTCGACGAGGTTCCCTCGCTCGGTGGCGTCGACGTCGTGCTCGAACTCGTCGGCGCGGCGCACCTCTCGCTCGCCTTCTCTGTACTCAACGCGCACGCTCGCGTCATCATCATCGGTGTCGGCTCGGGCTCTCACGTCGAGATCGACTTGCTCAAACTCATGCAACGACGAACCGTCCTCACGGGTTCGACCATGCGGTCGCGATCGAAGAAGGAGAAGGCCGAGGTTGCCAGGCTCGTCGGCGACACGCTCATCCCGCGATGGCGAACGGGAGAGTTCGTGGTGCCCCTCGCGAAGGTCTTCGCGCTCGACGAGGCCGCCGCCGCATACGAGTACTTCGCCCAACCCGGGAAGTTCGGGAAGGTCGTGCTGAGCGTCGACCGGTAGTGGTTAGTTTGAACCAATGCCCGTTCCCCGTCCGCACCCGTCGCGCTTAGATCCGTTGCGCGATGACTACGAGGCGATCATCGAGGCGCACGAACGCGCGGTCCGGGAGTGTCGCTCGAGCTACCAGGACCCGAGGACCGGCCTCAGCGTCCTCACGGTCGCCACGCATCTCGCGCGTGGATCATGTTGCGACAGTGGATGCCGCCACTGTCCCTTCGTCGACTCAGAGCAGTGAACGCAGCGGGGTGTAGTTCAGCCCGAGGGACTCGGCGACCGGTCCGTAGGTGATCTTCCCGTTGACGACGTTCACGCCTTCGGCGAGCGCGTCATCTGCGACGACGGCTTCGCGCCAGCCGTGACGGGCGAGCTCGAGCACGTAGGGCAGGGTCGCGTTGGCGAGCGCCTTCGTCGACGTCGCCGGCACCGCGCCCGGCATGTTCGCGACGCAGTAGAAGATCGAGCCATTGACTTCAAAGGTCGGGTTGGAGTGCGTCGTGGGGCGGGTCGCCTCGAAGCAGCCGCCCTGGTCGACCGAGATGTCCACCAGCACCGAGCCTTCGCGCATGCGGCTCACGAGCTCGTTGCTCACGAGCTTCGGCGCCTTCGCGCCCACCACGAGGACGGCGCCGATCACGATGTCCGCGTCGAGGCAGGCCTCTTCGATGGCGAGCGACGAGGAGGCGATCGTCTGCACGCGTCCGTCGAAGTGGATGTCGACCTGGCGCAGCCGCTCCAAATTGCGGTCGAGGATCTTCACGTTCGCGTGCATGCCCGCGGCGATCGTGGCGGCCGCCAGTCCCGAGACGCCGGCACCGATCACGACGACGTTGGCGGGGGCGACCCCGGGGACGCCGGCGATCAGGGTGCCGTGCCCACCGCCCGGACGCATGAGGTGGTGCGCGCCCATCATCGGCGCCATGCGGCCCGCGACTTCGCTCATGGGCGTGAGAAGGGGCAGGGAGTTGTCACGCAGACGCACCGTCTCAAAGGCAATGGCCACGTTGTTCGCCGCCACGAGCGCGTCGGTGCACTCGCGCGACGCGGCGAGGTGCAGGTACGTAAAGAGGACCTGGTTCTTGTGGGCGGCGAGGCGCCCGTACTCCTCGGCGATCGGTTCCTTCACCTTGAGGAGCAGATCGCTTTCGGCCCAGACCTCGTCGGGGCTCTCGACGATGGTCGCGCCATTGGCGACGTAGTCAGCGTCGGCGATCGACGAACCGACTCCCGCGCCTCGCTCGACCAGCACCCTGTGACCAGCCACCGTGAGCTCTCGCGCACCCGCGGGAGTCAATGCGACGCGGTATTCGTCCGACTTGATCTCTTTGACTACGCCAATGATCATCGTTGATCACTCATCCCCTCTGTCACCGTTCCCC
>JBAUSF010000171.1:0-6038 GCA_049581565.1 Acidimicrobiales bacterium | reverse complement strand
GTAGTTGGACCGCTCATCAGCGAAGCGCACCGCGACCGGGTGGAGAGTCGGGTGGCGAGGGCTCTTGGCGAGGGTGCCACGATCGTCCTCGGCGGAGGACGCCCGGAAGATCAGCCTCGCGGCTGGTTCATGAATCCAACCGTGATCGGAAATGTTGGCAACGACTCGGAACTGGCCCGCAACGAAATCTTCGGTCCCGTGTCGGTGCTGCTCACCTACAAGGACGTCGACGAGGCGGTGGCGATCGCCAACGACTCCCCGCTCGGTCTGGCCGCTCACGTCTACGGCGATCTCGAGGAGGCGAAGGCCGTGGCCGAGCGCCTACAGGCCGGGACCGTCACGATCAACGGCGGTGGACCGCTTCGCGTGGACGGTGTCATGCGCGGGTGGAAGCACAGCGGCATCGGAGCAGAGCTGGGTGAGGAAGGACTTCGCGAGTTCCTGGAGGCGAAGTTCATCCAGTGGCCGGTCTGAGCGACTCGTAGTTTCGGATTCACGCGCAACGGGTGCGCAGAGGTTGAGAAGGGGTGTGGCGCAATGACGCTTCGAATGCAGGACAAGGCTGGCCTCGTGACGGCCGCCGGGTCGGGAATGGGGAGAGCCGGCGCGCTGCGTCTCGCGGCAGAAGGTGCGAAGGTTGCCGTCATCGACATCAATGTTGAAGGTGCCCACGGCGTGGTGGAGGAGATCACGGACGCAGGGGGCGAGGCGGTCGCGCTCTGCGGGGACCTCACCGACGACGACTTCGCCAAGCACGTCGTCGACGAGGCGGCTCGACATCTCGGGAAACTCGACTTCGCGTGGAACAACTCCGGGCATCCGGGACCCGCAGCGTACGAGGACATGGACATGGCGCTCTTCGATCTCGCGATGGATCTGAACTTTCGCTCGGCGGTGTTGGTGTCGAGCCAGGCCATCCAGTATCTGCGTCAGAGCGGAGGGGGGAGCCTGCTCTTCACCGCCTCGACCGCCGGGCTCGTGAGTTCGCCGTTCAGCCCCATCTACTCGGCGGGAAAGTTCGCCGTGGTCGGCCTCTCGCGTTCGCTCGCGAGGCGCTACGCGAAGGAGAACATCCGCTCCAACGTCGTGTGCCCTGGTTCGACGGACACGGCGATGCTTCGCGTCTTCCAGAATCGCCCCGACGCGACCCAAAAGTCCAGTGAGGAAGTCGAAGAGGTGGTCGCGAACTACGGCCAGATGAATCCGATGGGCCGGCATGCTCGACCCGAGGAGATCGCCAACGCCGCGCTCTTCCTTCTCTCCGATGAGGCGTCGTACGTGAACGGAGCGATCTTGACGGTGGACGGCGGGTCGACGGCCTGAGCGGCCCGCGTCGCGACGGCGAGCGGCGGATGAGTCGGGTTGTGATTGAAGCCACTTTGGGCGATCGGGAGTGGCGGGCCAGGATTGCGATGTGGTAGTGGTTATGGTTGAAGTGAATTCAAGTGTAGAGATCCCGACGTTGAAAGCGAGACGAACGATGACGCGAGACGAACAGATTCAAGAGATGATCGACCGCGAGGCGATCCAACGGCTGAAGTTCCGGTACGTACGAGCGTGTGACACGTTGGATATCCCCGAGATCCTCTCCGGATTCACCGACGACTGCCACGTCGACTTCTGGCCCGGCTCGGGCACTGATACCCACGGTATCGCCGAGCTGAAGGCGTTCTATGAGGGAGCTCTCGCCAGCGTGAAGACGAGCAGCCACCACATCTCCAACGTCGACATCGTGTTCCACTCGCCACACTCGGCCGAGATGTACTGCTATCTGTACTCATGGACCCGTGACGTGAACTATCCGTCGGTGCGCGATCACCACCGTTGGGCGCGCTACATCGACTCCTACGTCCGAACGCCGGACGGGTGGCGACGGTCAAAGCTGAAGTATCTTCTCGCCGGCGAACTGTCCGGCAACGACAATCCCCGTATCGCGGAGCAGTTTGGCTATCCGAGATGGGACGGATCGTCGAACGGATGATGACTGCAGGATTGCCGTCGGGTCATCTCATCGGTGAGCCCACGCGGGCCGCCCCGTTGAAATGACCGGAATGGATGACGTCGCGTCGTCAAGGGAGTTCCCCTTGCGCGGACTTCGCGTCGTCGAACTGTCACGAGGTCGAGGCGAGACGTGCGGACGGGTCTTGGCAGATCTCGGTGCAGATGTCGTACGTGTGCGACCATCAAATCCGATTGTCCACTATTCAAACCAGCTGGACTCGCTGAGAGAAGTCGTTCACAACGCCAACAAACGGGTGGTGGATCTGTCCTTTGACGATGAAATACAGGTCGCTCTCTTTCGCTCCCTCGTAGAAGGCGCCGACATCCTCATCGCATCCCTTGAACCACGCGAACTCGAGACATTCGGGATTGTCCCAGAAGAGATGCTGCGGATAAACCCAAGAATCGTCGTCACCTCGATCACGAATTTTGGACTCACCGGTCCGTACCGGGATTGGCTCGCAACGGATCCGGTATTCATGGCGCTCAACTCTGAGCTGTCACGATCCGGGCTCCCGGGCCAGCCCCCGCTCATCCCGCCAGGTTCATTGGCCGAGGAAACTGCATCCGTGCAGGCTGCGTGGTCCACCCTCGTGGCTGTCTGGAAAGTGCGCAAGACGGGGCTCGGGGAGCTCGTCGATGTATCCATCTTGGATTCGTCGATGCAGACGATGGATCCTCCATTCGGGATCGCCGGTTCGGCGAGAGTCGGCGCACCCGCGAGCGATCTGCCACCCGGGCGGCCAGACGCTCGTCACCTGTATCCGATCTTTGAGTGTGCCGATGGATTCGTCAGGATCTGCGTGCTCGCCGTGCGCCAGTGGCAGGGAATGTTCAAGTGGCTGGGCGAGCCGGAAGAATTCGCCGATCCCAAATACGAGCACTTGCACATCCGATATTCCGTGGCGGCGTCGCTGTACCCACTCATCGGACAACTCTTCTTGAACAAGACGCGCGCGGAGATAGTCAGCGAGGGCCAACGGTACGGGGTGCCGACCGAGTCGGTGCAAACGGCCTCCGAGGTCCTCGCGACGTCTCACTTTCACGAACGCGGTGCCTTGGTGCCCTTTGACGTTGGCGACGGGACCGTGGGAATCGTGCCCCACGGGTGCATTGAGGTGGAGAACCGACGACTGGGAATTCGAGAGGCTCCAGTGGCCGTCACCCTCGAAGCGGTCGTGAAGGAGTGGCACCACACGGTTGACTCGTCCAGTTACCTCGATATCGATGATCCCGAGGAAATTCAGCGAGCGCCGCTCAAAGACCTCGTGGTGCTCGACCTGGGTGTCATCGTCGTTGGGGCGGAGACGTCGCGACTGTTCGCAGATTTTGGAGCCGACGTCATAAAGGTGGAGAACCGCAACTTTCCCGACGGGAACCGCCAGACGACCGAGGGAGCGACCATGTCGATGTCGTTCGCGATGGGCCATCGAAATAAGCGGGGGCTTGGCCTCAATCTTCGCAGCCCCGAGGGCCGGGAGATCTTCTTGCGGTTGGTCGCCCGCGCCGACGTCGTCCTCAGCAACTTCAAGCCCGGAACGCTCGAATCCCTCGGCATCGGCTACGAAACGCTGCGTCAGGTCAATCCGGAGATCGTCAGCGTGGAGAGCAGCGCACTGGGCAAGGGTGGCCCGTGGAGCGATCGCTTGGGCTACGGTCCGCTGGTTCGCGCGGTCACCGGCCTCAGCCAGCTATGGCGTTACCCCGATCAGCCCAACGGCTTCTGTGACGGCATCACCGTCTATCCGGACCACACGGCGTCGCGCCTCGGGGCGATCGCCGCACTGGCCTGCCTCTTGCGGCGAAGCCATGGGACTGGTGGCAGCACCATCGCGATTGCGCAATCCGAAGTGATACTCACCCAGTTCTCAGAGCAGTTCCTGCGCGAATCTATCGAGCCGGGCACCATGATCGCCCGGGGCAACGCCAGCGAGTTCGACACGCCGTATGGCGTGTTCCCGTGCGCGGGTGACGACCACTGGTGCGTGATCACCGTTCGAAGCGACAGCGAATGGCTGAAGTTGTGCTCGGCCATGGGCGCAGAGAGTTTGGCGGCGGAACACGGCCTCCTGCGAGCTTCGGATCGTGTCGCTCAGCGCGACCGCATCGAGTCGGCGGGTTCGACCTGGACGGCGAGTCGCGAGGCGCGCGAGGTCATGCGTGTGCTGCAAGAAGCGGGCGTGCCCGCCGGCGTCATGAACCGAGTGAACGATCTGCCCGCGGATCCGCACGTCGTTGCGCGCTCGGTCTTTCGTTCGATGCACCAACCGCAGATCGGCGACGTCTTTACCGGCGGCGCGCCGGCGCACTTCTCGTCGATCGAGGAGCCCCAGCTCGCTCCTGCGCCAATGTACGGCGAGCACACTCGGGTGATAGTCCGCGAGCACTTGGCGCTCAGCGATCGCGAGATCGACGCGTATCTGGCCAGTGGCGTGCTCGACGAGGGAGAAGTGCGGTGAGACGGTTCACACCACACGTGACGGAGGAGAGAAGATGGCAGTAGAAAATGAAGCCAAGTCGGCGAGCGAGCAAGCGGTGCTGGTCGAGCGGCGCGGACCCGTCATGATCGTGACGATCAATCGACCCGCTACACGCAACGCCATCAATCGCGACGTCTGGCGAGGAATCGGCCGAGCGCTCGAAGAGTGCGAGCACGACGACGACGTCCGGGCGTTCGTTCTGACCGGCGCGGGAGACAAGTCCTTCTGCTCCGGTGTGGACTTGAAGGCGATGGCGAGCGGCGAGGGGGTGATGCCGGAGGATCCCGTTGAAGCAGGATGGGGATTCGCGGGCTACGTCCAGCATCCGATTTCGAAGCCGACCATCGCGGCGGTGAACGGGATCGCGCTCGGCGGCGGCACCGAGATCAGTCTCGCGAGCGACCTCGTCGTGGCCGCGAGGACGGCCCAGTTCGGCCTGCCCGAAGTTCGTCGGGGAAGAATTGCCGGCGCCGGCGGCGCCTTCAGGCTGCCCCAGCAGCTTCCGAGGAAGGTCGCCATGGAGATGCTGCTGACGGGCGCGCCGATCACTGCGGAGCAGGCGTTGGCGTGGGGCCTCATCAACCGAGTGGTCGAGCAGGAGGACGTGCTCGACGCCGCCGTCGCCTTGGCGGAGAAGATCCTCGAAGGCGCGCCCATCGCCGTTCAGGCGACCAAGCGCATAGCAGTCGGTATCGTGGATGGCCACGTGCCGGACGACGCCGCCGGGTGGGAGGCGTCGAGGAGGGAGGGCGTCCTCATCTTGCACTCCCTCGACGCCCACGAGGGGGCGCTCGCGTTCGCCGAGAAGCGACCACCGGTGTGGCAGGGACGCTGAGAGGAATGAACGCGAAATGACTACAGTGAGCGCGCACAGGAGTCCCGTCATCGTCGGGTTGGGCATGACCGAACTTGGGAAGGTATACGGAAGAACCGCGTCACAGTTTGCGGCGGACGCGGTACGCGCGGCCGCACAAGATGCCGGGCTCGCGATCTCCGACATTGACGGCTTGCTCATGTCGGGGAGAGGCTCGAACGGAGTCGACCTCGATCTGCAACGCGATTTGAACTTGAAGGATCTGGGGCTCCTCTCCGTGATGCAGTCCTACGGCTCAACCGCCGGTGCGATGGTGCAGGTGGCGTCCATGGCAGTGGAATCAGGGATGGTCGACGTCGTCGCGTGCGTGTGGGCGGACAATCCCCTTCACGTCGGAGGCAGCGCCGGCGACTACGGCAGCGGGGCTCGACCGAGCTCGGGATGGTCCGCGTTGCTGGGCGCATCGGGTGTCGGAGGGGCTACGCCGATGTACGCGATGGCCGCGCGGCGTCACATGGAACGGTACGGAACGACGCAAGAACAGTTTGGCGCAATCGCGGTCGCACAGCGCCAATGGGCGTCCATGAACCCGTACGCACAGATGCGCCAGCCAATCACGATCGACGACTACCTCGATTCGCGGTGGATCTCCGATCCGTTTCGACTGCTCGACTGCTGTCTGGTGTCGAACGGCGGCATTGCCGTCATCGTCACCTCGGCGGCTCGTGCGCAGTCGTTGAAGC
>JBAUSF010000170.1:0-4140 GCA_049581565.1 Acidimicrobiales bacterium | reverse complement strand
GAATGGAACTGCCCGTCGGCCGGATCCCCGTAATGGAACTCACGTTCACGATGCTTCCACCGCCGCTACGGCGCAGGTGCGGCAGTGCCAGCTTCGAAAGTCGGAAGGGACCGATGAGGTTGACATCAAGAAT
This sequence comes from Acidimicrobiales bacterium, assembly GCA_049581565.1. Lineage (GTDB taxonomy): Bacteria > Actinomycetota > Acidimicrobiia > Acidimicrobiales > RAAP-2 > RAAP-2. The sequence goes on along the minus strand of JBAUSF010000170.1, from coordinate 4,007 downwards.
CCTCCGAAAGAGGTCGTCGCTGACCGCGTCGAGGTCGTGATGTGCGATCACCTGTGTGAAGCCGGCGTTGTTCACGAGAATATCCAGCCGACCGTATCGCTCGATCGTCTGCTCGACGAGCGCCGCCGACTGCTCGGCGTCACTGACGTCCGCCTGGACGTAGAACCCGCTGGCGAGGGAGTCAGCGACCTTGATGCCTGCCTCGCGAGACGTTGACGAGTTGACAACCACGTGCGCGCCGAGCTCGTCGAAGAGACGTGCCGTGGCCTCGCCAATTCCGCTGGAGGAGCCCGAGACGATCACCACCTGATCATCGAAACGCCCGCGGTCGTTCACGGGCCGACTTCAAATCGGCGTGGGAAAGGGCGAGGCGCCAGTGGGCAGATCACTTTCGAACGATCGGTTGGTGACCCCAGCGGCTTATACGGTCGTACCTGCGATTCCCGTCCCACGGCGAGTAGACCTTCTTCGTGCCGTACCCGACCTCAACCAGAAATCCCGCGGGACTAGTGACGTAAAAACTGAAGGCGCCCTCGTTGTCGTGCAATCCCATTCCATTGGCGAACTCGAGCCCAGAAGACCAGGCGCGGTCGAACGCGAAACCCATGTCATCGCGTTCGTTGACCTCGACCTGAAAATGATGCAGGGACTTGCCGAGGTCGAAGGGAAGCTTGGCGAGCGCGATCGAGTGATGGCGCGAGTTGCAGTGGTAGAACCGGATCTCAATTTCGATTCCATCCATGATTTCGGTTTCGACCCAATCGGACTGAACCATTCCAAGCCCCTCGAAGAGAAAGCGCTCAGAGTCCACGAACGAGGTGACGGCAATGGCGGTATGTCCGGCACCGACGCCCATAGTTTGAAAGCCGCCCTTCACTAATGGTGAAAAGAACGGCGTCTCGACCGCCCCGAGACCTTGCACCAATTCGAAACGAAGACGCCATGGGGACTCCGCGTACCCGAGCCGGGCCACACCCCTCGCCTCGCACAACTGCTCGTCGCCTTCCTTCAAGGGAAAGCCGGCGGATTCGAGACGCGCCGCAGTCTCCTCAAAGGCCGTGTCACTCACCGCTTCGAAGCCGAGCACGGAGCAGTCGTCTCGTGGACCCTCCTGGATGAAGACCCTCCTGGTGCGGTCGTCGTTGCGATAGGTTGCTGAGCCGTCAGTGGCCGTCTCGCCGGGCAGCAAGCCAACGACCTCCGTCAGCATGGCGCCGAGACCCCGCGAATCAGCGACCTCAAATCCGATGTAGGCGAATTCAAGTTGGTGTTCCACTCCTGCTCCTTCTGTTCAGTGTTCGGCGGTGCGACACGTGTTGCGAATGGTCCCGATGTCCTCGATCCAGCTTTCGAGGGTGTCGTCGGGCGCGAGGAACCGGGGGGGCTGGCGAGCGATGCCGACGCCCGCAGGTGTGCCGGTGAAGATGACGTCGCCCGGCAGCAGTGGAAGAATCTCCGAGAGCGTGGCGATCAGCGTGGGGACGCTGAAGATGAGGTCGCTGGTGCGGGCACACTGGACCACCTCGCCGTTGAGTCGACAGCCGAGCTCGAGGTTGTCGGGATCATCGAACTCGTCAGTCGTGACCAGCCACGGCCCGATTGGGCCGTAACCGCGACGGGATTTGCCGAGCGAGAACTGACTACCGGCGGCGAACTGCAACGTCCGATCCGAGATGTCCTGGCCCACTGAAAGGCCGGCCACGTACTCCCACGCGGACTCGACAGGAACCTTGTTCGCGAGGCGACCGATGACGACGACGAGCTCCACCTCCCAGTCGACGGTCTCTCCCGACAACTCCACCTCGTCGAAAGGACCAGCCAACGACGCGGGAAACTTGGTGAACGTCGCGGGGACCTCGGGAGGCGTCATGCCCGTCTCGGCGGCGTGCGAACGGTAGTTGAGACCGATCGCGAAGACCTGTCGCGGCGAGGGCGCCGGGGAATCGAGATCCGCCTCGGTGAAGGCGCGACCCCGCGAAGTGTCGATCGTGGCTGCCGCGACGACGAACGCATCCCACCGGTCGTAGATCGAGCCGAGCGATGGGCCAAACGCACCGTCAGTCGCCTCTTCGACGTCGATCGCCGTCATCCCCACGAGGAGCGCTGCTCGGCCCTTCACATTCGCGAGTCTCACTGGAGTACTCCATTTCTCGCGGTACCGTTCGACGTCAACATCGTCCGCAACGCGTCGAGGAGCGTCGTGACGCCGAGGGCGTTGTTCGCTCCGCCAAAGAGGTAGAAGTCCGGTCGCTGCAGCACCGAGCGCACGCCGTGGGCGGCAAACCACCTCTCGTAGGTGCCATCCACGTCTTCGACCTCGGCACCAAGAGCGACGACGCTTCCGCCGAGCTCGGACAACCACGCAACGTCCTCACCCGATAGAGCTCCGACCAATTCGTGGTCGAGGGTGACCAACCGCCATCCGCAGCCGACGAGGTCGTCGAACAGCGCCGTCCGTCCACCGACGCGAACGCGACCCTGGATGAACAGCGAGCCAGCCACGTCGTCGTGTGGCGCGATGATGCCGTCACTGACGCCGGGCATCTCGGGCGTCGCCTGGTCGCCCGAGATCTGCATCGCCGCGATCATTCCGGCGTCACGTTGCGCCGCCTCGACCTCGTCGGCGACACAGATGACCCTGCCGAGCTCGACCGCGAATTCGATGAAGCCCCGGACGTTTGCCGCGCGCTCAACGCTGAAGGCGTCCAGCACTGAGTCGGCGGCGACGCCGGAAAGGGCGGCATCGAGCTTCCAGGCAAGGTTGGCCGCGTCGCGTAGTCCTGAGCACATCCCCTGTCCCGCGAAGGGCGGCGTGAGATGTGCGGCGTCACCAGCGAGCAGCGCCCGTCCATAGCGCCAATCCTCGACCCACTTGGCTTGAAAGGTATAGACCGCGTGGCGCTCGAGGGTGGCGCGGTCGGGCGTCACGTCCCACGGCTTGAGCAGTTCCCACGCGCGAGCGGCGTCGCTGAGCTCGTCGATGGTCTCGTCGGGGAGCCGCATGAACTCCCAGCGTCGTCGACCAGGGCCACCCGAGACCACAGTCGTCGGACGCAGCGGATCGCAGATCTGGTAATTCGACGGTTCGAACACGCGGGACTCGTGGAGCGCCACGTCGACGATGAGCCAGTCAAAGTTGAAACCGAGGTCCGTCATGGCCGCCCCGAGCAGTTGGCGTACGGTGCTGTTGGCGCCGTCGCATCCGACCACATAGCGCGCCACGATGGCGGTCGTCTCGCCGCTGGGCGCGGCCTCGGTCCGCCAATCGTCGATCTCTGTCGTCTCGATGCACCGCACCGTCAGCGTCACGTCGTCTGCGCTCTGGTGGAGGTCTTCGACCTCCCAGCCCCGACGCACCGTCACCGACGGGCAGGCCAACACCGCGCTCTCGATCTCGGCCTCGAGTTCTGGTTGACAGAACATGTTGGCGAATGGCCATCCCGATGGGCCCATCCCCGCGCTGGAAAAGCGCAGTAGGACGTCGCCGCGAGCATTTCTCCACTCGTACACGTCCGCCGGCTCGCTGAGCGAATGAAGTTCGCGACCGAGCCCACACGCTTGGAGAATCCGCGCCGTCTCGTGGTCGAAGTGAACGGCGCGCGGCAGTGGATACGGAGAGGCGTGACGCTCGATCACGACGACGCGATGACCACGCTTTCCGAGTAGACACGCCAAGACGCCACCGACCGGGCCCATGCCGACGATGGCGACGTCGTATGGTTCTGTATCAGCCACGCCCCCCCACTTCCCTACCTGCTTGTCCGGGCTGTGGAATAGTTAATCATTCGATCAGTGAGTTTGTCAATAGCTGATTGAATGATTAGGAAGGGTAGGCAACGGCCGTTCCGACCCTTCTCGCTCCTTTCGCCTCGGCAGCGGGTATCGATTTCACCTCGGCCTCAGGCTCGGCATGGCGGCAGTCGCGCACTTGACTGCATTATCTCGATGGTAGAAACGCCACTGCCTGCACGCGGAAGAAACTCCGGGGGTGGCCCGAGGTTTCGACC
>JBAUSF010000169.1:0-1673 GCA_049581565.1 Acidimicrobiales bacterium | reverse complement strand
GAAGAACCGGCTCGCTGCTCGGCGTGCGCAACGTCTACAAACAGCTTGTCAACGACGACGAGTGGTTCACCCTCGAAATTCTCGTTCGCCAAAAGCAGGTGCAGGTTCGGCTCAGCAAAATGCTCGTGGTCGATTATATCGAGCCTGAGCAGCCCTTCTCTGTCAACACGAGCTTCCACTGCCTTGTCGGACACGGCACATTCGCGCTGCAAACATTCGGTTCGCAGGGCGCGACAACTTTCAAAAACCTACAGGTTCGTCCGCTGCCTGACGCAATCTCTCAACTCTCGAACGAAAAGCCTCAGGTGGACGAAGTCTATCGAGAGATCATTCGCCTCGGCGCCGAAAATTATCCCGTGGTGGATTACCATGCGCACCTGAAGGGTGGTCTGACGGTCGATGCGGCCCTAGCGAACTCCCGTCGCGTCGGCATCGGCTACGGGCTTGCCATCAATTGCGGCATGGGCTTTCCTGTGCACGATGACGCGAGTGTCCGCGCTTACATCGAAAGCATGAAGGGCCAGCCGTGTTACGTGGCAATGCAGGGTGAAGGGCGTGAATGGCCTACGCTCGTTACGCCGGAGTCCGCAGCCAAATTCGATTACATCTTTACGGACGCGATGACCTTCAGGGACGATACCGGCAAGCGCATGAAAATCTGGATACCCGAGGAAATCGGCGTCATTCAGGATAAGCAGGCGTTTATGGAGATGCTTGTGAAGCGCATCGAAGGCGTGATGCACGAGCACATTGATATCTACGCCAACGCTACGTATATACCGGACCAGATTGGCGCGGAGTACGACGCCCTTTGGACTCCGGACCGGATGCAGCGCGTGATCGACGCCGCGCTAAAGGACGATGTCGCAATTGAAATTAACAACCGCCGCCGGATTCCAAGTCCCGCCTTTATCAAGAAGGCGAAAGCAGCGGGCTGCAGGTTCTCATTCGGCACCAACAATGCCGAAGCCGAACTGGGCCGCCTCGAGTATCCGATTCAAATGGTGAGAGAATGCGGCCTCGCATGGCAGGATATTTTCGTTCCCCGGCCGGACGGGCAGAAGGCGATCCAAACCCGCGCGTAGCCGGGGATCACGATACAACGCGCGGCATCGGCAGCGTGCGCTTGACTGCGTTCACTGCGGGCTTGCCGTCCAGAACGCGAGCGATATCGCCACAGATCGCCGACGTCACCCGGTCTTGAGCTTCGCGGGTAAAAGCGGCGATATGCGGCAGCAGAATCACGTTCGGCAGCGTCTCCAGTTCGCCGGGCTGCGGCGGTTCTTTTTCCCTCACATCGAGCGCGGCGCCGCCCACGATCCCTGCTTTGAGCGCTTCAACCAGGCCCGCCTCTGAAACTACCTTTCCACGCGAAGTGTTGATGAAAAATGCGCCTGGCTTCATCTTGAAGAAGCGTTCGCGATTTAGAAGGCCCACGGTCTGCGAGGTGGCGGGAAGATGGCAGGAGACGACGTCGGCCCGCGCCAGCAACTCATCAAGCTCCACCAGTTCAGCCTGCACTTCGCTAAGCAGAATGTTGTCCTGGCTCAGGAAGGGATCGTAAGCAAGCACCTTCATGCCGAAAGCAGTAGCACGGCGCGCAGTCAGGTAGCCAATTTTTCCAGCGCCGACGATGCCGATGGTCTTGCTGTAAAGCTCCATGCCGACGTATC
>JBAUSF010000168.1:0-1680 GCA_049581565.1 Acidimicrobiales bacterium | reverse complement strand
CTCGTACACCGTGGCTCCGGCTTCGTATTTTGCGGCCATTTCGGACACCTGAGCCTCAGTGAGCCGCCTCTGGCGTTGACGGATTGAGCCAATTAGCCGATAATCAGAGGAGGTGATAACTTCCGGGGTTTGCCTCTCCAGATGGCCTTCTTTAAGAAGTAACCATTTGTTTGAGTCAGCAGTGGATAGGGCCACTCGTTGTCAAAATCACAACGTTTCTGGCTCTTCCGGTAGTAGCGGGGTGAGCCATCATCGAACGACGATCGAGTCGAGGACTCTGAAGTTCGGTTTCCCGGCGTAGAGCAGGGCTCGTATTCGAAAGTTCTCGAAGTTGGTGAAGCCAAAGGCCACACGTTTGACGCGCTTCAAGAGGTTGTTCATCCCCTCGGTCGGACCGTTGGAGACGCGCGCTCCGTGCCAGGCGACGATCGAGTCGAACCAGTTGCGCAAGGTTCGCGCGAGGCTTCGCACCTCGGCCGGCGCGGACCTCTTTGAGCTCTGCTCGATGATGTCGCGCAGCAGCTCGGCCGCATCCTCGGCGTCCTCGGTCAAGTAGAAGCGCGCGACCGCCTCCTTGACGCCGTAGGCAAAGGCGACTTCGCCGTCGGGGTCACCAAGGGCCAAGAGTCCCTCGAGCCGCGACGACAGCTCGGGGTCGGCTGCCGTTGCCTTGATCACCAGGAGCTTGCGGGCCTTGTAGAGCGGGTCGTCACGGCGTCCGCGGTGTCCGACGTGTTGTTGTTGGACTCTTCGGCGGACTTCGTCGACGGCCGCGATGGCGTGGCGCATCACGTGGAAGCGGTCGATGACGCGGATGGCCTTCGGCGTGACGACCTTGAAGACGGCGTTGTAGACGCGGCTCATGTCGAGACAGCCGTATTGGAGGCGGTCCTTCACGTGGTGGGGCTGTCGGTCCAGCCAGCCCGCGACGTGGACGTAGTCCCTCGTCGGAAGCACGTCGATGAGCTGATGGTTCGTCACGTCACAGACCGTCGTCGACCACAGCTTGTGCCGGTAGGGGCCCTCGCGCACGAAGAGCGTCTCGTCCAGGCCAATGGCCGTCGTCTCCTGGAGGCGCTTGGTGTCGGCCGCCAAGAGGGCCTCGCCGTAGATGCGCATGGCGGTGTTCACGCTGTCCCAGCAGCAACCGAGCTCGCGCGCCAAGTGCGAGACGTGCTGGCCTGAGCCGATCTCCTTGACCACCCACTTGGCCGCTCGGGTCGTCAGCATGCAGCCCTTGGCGGCGATCCGGTGATCCCCCAACGTGAAGGACTGCTTCGAGCACGCGTCGTTCACGCACACCATTCGATGCTTCTTCCAGCGGATCGTGATCGGCACGCCGCCAAAGGGCAGGTCGGTGTAGCGAACGATCGGTCGTTCCTTCACCCGAGCTCGAGACCCGCAACGAGGACACGGGACGTCGCCCACCACCTGCTCGATGGTGAGTTCACCCGTTGGTCCTCGTCGGGCGTAGGAGAGGACGCGCACCTCCTTCAGACCAACGAGGTGGCTAACGATCTCGGTAGGATCGACGAACACAGAGGCGCGGATGTTCTTCTTTTTCACAGATCAAGACTGAAGCGCCTCTGTGCTTCATTCGCGGATGCCCGCGAGCACCTTCGCTTGCCGCTCGATCACGACGCTGCTGACGTGTCAGACCCCGCTAGAACCGGAAGACCC
>JBAUSF010000167.1:0-1609 GCA_049581565.1 Acidimicrobiales bacterium | reverse complement strand
GATGATCCGCTCGACGAGGCGACGGCTCTCGCGAGCGTGAACGCAAGCGATGTGCGAAAACTGCTCGAGGCGGGCGCCGCGCGCGATGGAATGCGACCAAAGTTGTTAGCCGCGCTCGACGCCCTGGAAGGGGGCGCCCGCAGGGTACTGATGGCCAACGGCACGAGGTTGCACGCGATGCGCGACGCGCTGGCGGGCACGATTCCTACAACCGAGGTTGTCGCCAGCGCGGCGCTCGCTCCCGTCGCGGCACGTCCGGCCGAAGGGGTAGCTGGAGGTCTTATGGAAGGAGAGCTGTGACCAAGACTCAGCGTCAACACCGGATCAGTGAGCTGATCGACCACAACGTCATCTCGACGGCGGCGCAGATCGTGGCCCGCCTACACGAAGAGGGCATCGCCGCCACGCAGGCCACGGTAACGCGTGACCTTCAGGAGCTCGGCACGGTCAAGATACGTGACGAGCGAGGCACGCGCCGAATCGTCATGGCCGCGTCACCGAAGATGGCGCCGGCGCCGCTCGACCACCTTCGGCGCATGATGGGCGAGTGGGTCGTCTCAGTCGAAAGCTCGGCCAACCTGATCGTGGTGCGAACGCCACCCGGCTGCGCCCACGTCGTCGCGTCGGCGCTCGACCGCAGCGCGCTCAGTGGCGTGCTCGGCTCGGTCGCCGGCGACGACACCGTGATCGTAATCACCCAGGACGAGCACGGCGGTGCGTCGCTCGCTATGGAGTTTCGCGCCCTGGCAGGATTGGGTGTCCCGGCCGGCGAGGGAGAGGAAGCACAGCCATGACCAAGCGAGTGGTGCTGGCCTACAGCGGGGGATTGGACACATCGGTCGCCGTGCGTTGGATGATCCAGGAATGGGGCTTCGAGGTGGTCTGCGTGCTCGTCGACGTGGGCCAGGACATAGAGCGCTCGGAGAGTTTCGACGACATCCAGGCCCGGGCCCTGGCGGCCGGGGCACTCGAGTGCGTCGTCGTCGACGCCAAGCGTGAGATGGCCGAGGAGTTCTGCGCCAAGGCCATCGCCGCGAACGCCCGCTACGAGGGCAAGTACCCGCTGGTGTCGGCGCTCTCTCGCCCGGTGATCGTGCGCCACCTGGTCGATCAGGCGCGCGAGTTCGACGCCCAGGCCGTCGCCCACGGCTGCACCGGCAAGGGCAACGATCAGGTGCGCTTCGAGGTGGGCACCCACGCGCTGGCGCCCGACCTCGAGTTGTTGGCGCCCGCGCGCAACTGGGGCATGTCGCGCGCGGACTCGGTCGACTTCGCCGACAAGTGGAAGATACCGGTACGGGCGACGAAAGAGAAGATCTACTCGATCGACGAGAACCTCTGGGGGCGCTCCATCGAGTGTGGCGCCCTTGAAGATCCCTGGAACGCGCCGCCGGAGGAGCCCTACACCCTGACCCGGGTGACCAACACCGAGCCGGTCGAGCTGACGCTCCGCTTCGAAGCGGGTGTGCCGACGGCGATCGACGGCGTCGAGCTCGAGCTCGCAACGCTCATCACGACGCTCAACGCGCGCGCCGGGGCGACGGGCTTTGGGCGCCTCGACGTGGTCGAGAACCGCCGCGTCGGAATCAAGAGCCGTGAAGTGTACGAG
>JBAUSF010000166.1:0-9502 GCA_049581565.1 Acidimicrobiales bacterium | reverse complement strand
AATCACGACTCATAGGATCACACCATGACGACACTGCGAAGTTCCGAGACGAGTGGTGATCTCCTAGGAGCGACCGCCGCGTCGTTGGCGGGGAGTGCCTTCGCGCGCGCCCGCGCCGCCCACGGGTATGTCGTGACCTACTCGCCAAAGGTGTTCATTCCCCTCACCAAGCTCTGCAGGGATCGCTGTGGCTACTGCACCTTTGCGCAGGCTCCCGCGCACGTCACGGCGCCCTACATGAGCCTCGACGAAGTGATGGACGTCGCCCGAGCCGGTCACGACGCCGGATGCACCGAAGCGCTGTTCACGCTCGGCGAGCGTCCGGAGCTTCGCTACGACGAGGCCGCCCGGTGGCTCGCCGCCCGTGGATATCGCTCGACGGTCGACTACGTGGCCTCAGCGGCTCAGATGGTCCTTGAATCGACGGGGCTCCTCCCCCACGTGAACGCCGGTGCCCTGTACGAGCACGAACTTGCTCAGTTGCGCAGCGTCAGCGCATCCCAAGGCATGATGCTCGAGGTGCTCGCCGAGGTGCCCGCCCACCGGCTCGCGCCCGACAAGACACCTGAGCGGCGCCTCGAGACGCTGCGCCTCGCGGGTGAGCTGCAGATCCCCTTTACGACCGGACTGCTCGTCGGAATTGACGAAACGCGGGACGATCGCCTGCGAACCCTCGAAGCCATCGCGGCAAGCCACGAGCGCTACGGGCACGTCCAGGAGGTGATCGTCCAGAACTTCCTGCCCAAGGCACGCACGGCAATGGCTCACCACCCCGCCGCAACTGACGAGGAGTTCCAGTGGACCATCGCGGCGGCCCGCCTGGTGCTCCCTGAGGAGATTCACCTTCAAGCGCCCCCCAACTTGAGCGACGACCCAACGAGACTGCTCCAATTCGGCATCGACGACTTTGGCGGCATCTCCCCCGTCACGGCCGATCACGTCAATCCCGAACGAGCGTGGCCGGCCGTCGCCACGCTCGCCCGTGAGTGCGAGGCTCGCGGCTTTCATCTCACCCCACGACTCACGGTGTACCCGACGTTCATCGGCGAGTCTCGAGAGTGCCTTGACGAGAACGTGCGACCCTACGTGCTCGCGAGCGCCGACGCTCACTCGCTCGCGCGCAATGACGACTGGTACTCGGGTGCCGACCACACGCCTCCCCCTCGCCCCACGTCGATCGCGACGACGAGCGAGATCGAAGGTCTCATACGCCGCTACGAGCCCGGCTACGCCTTTGACGAGCGCGAACTGGAGGCACTCTTTGGCGCTCGCGGCGGCGACTTCAATGCCGTGGTGGACCTCGCGAACGCGGTTCGAGAAGACCTCGTCGGTGACGCCGTCAGTTTCGTCATCAACCGCAACATCAACTACACCAACGTCTGCACGTTCAAGTGCCGCTTCTGCGCGTTCTCGAAGGGCCCCTTGTCCCTCAACCTGCGAGGTGACCCCTACCTGCTCACCCTCGACGAGATCAGTGAGCGTGTGCGCGAAGCCGAACAGCGCGGAGCCACCGAGGTCTGCCTCCAGGGCGGCATACATCCGAACTTCGACGGTGAGTACTACATCGACGTAGTCGCGGCGGTACGAGCCGGCTCGCCTCGGATTCACATCCACGCATTTAGCGCCCTTGAAGTGTTTGAAGGCGCGCGCCGCTCGGGTCAGGACCTGGCAACGTACTTGACGCGTCTAAAGGACGCGGGTCTCAAGACGTTGCCCGGGACCGCGGCGGAAATTCTCGACGACGACATTCGTGCCGTGCTCTGTCCCGACAAGATCAACTCCGACCAGTGGCTGGAAGTGCACCGCACGGCTCACGAAGTCGGTTTGCGCTCGAACATCACGATCATGTTCGGCGCGGTCGAGAGCCCGCGGAGCTGGTCGACGCACCTGCTGCGCACGCGAGCGCTCCAGGAGATCACCGGCGGTTTCACCGAATTTGTGCCGCTTCCCTTTGTCCACATGGCGACGCCGCTCTTCTTGAAGGGTCGTTCACGAAAAGGACCAACGTTTCGCGAGGCGGTACTCATGCATGCGGTTGCACGACTCCACTACGCGACACTCATCAACAACATCCAAGTGAGCTGGGTGAAGATGGGCGTCGAGGGCTCGCGGCGCATCCTCCAAGCCGGGGCGAACGACCTCGGAGGGACCTTGATGGACGAGAACATCTCTCGTGCAGCGGGCGCCACGCACGGCCAGGAGATGGACGTCGCATCCTTGCGCACGCTCGTCGAGCCGCTCGGGCGGCCCCTTCACCAACGCAGCACGCTCTATCAAACGTTGTAGGTATGAGCTCACTCATCGAACAGCTGCTCGACGACATCGCCAATGACACCGTCATGTCCGAAGGTCGGCGCCAGCTCCTGCGTGACCTGTTGGCTCGAGTCGTCGTCGTCGCAGAGTCTGATGCGCACACGAAGGATCTCCAAGTCGCGGTGCAGGCGATCGACGAGTTGCTCGAAGCCTTCGCACTCTTTGAGCCGTGGAGTGAACGGCCAAAGATCACCATCTTCGGCTCGGCGCGTGTCACGGCCGACGCGGCGACCTACGAGATGACGACCAAGCTCGCCCGCGCGATGGCTGAGCGCGGATGGATGATCGTCTCAGGGGCTGGACCAGGCATTATGGAAGCCTCTGCGCGCGGGGCGGGGCGCGAGAGCACGCTTGGGGTCAATATCCAACTCCCCTTCGAACAGCACGCGAACCCCTACATCGAGGCGACGAACCTCGTCACGATGAAGTACTTCTTCACTCGCAAAGTCGCTCTCACGAGACCCTCCATCGCTTTCGTCGTGCTCCCCGGGGGACTCGGCACGATGGACGAGCTCTTTGAGGTGCTCACGCTGCTCGACACCGGCAAGACAACCCCGGCGCCGGTCGTGCTGCTCGATACTCCCGACGGCACCTTTTGGAGTGAGTGGCTCGCGTTCATGGACCAGTCGATCATCAAGAACCACTACGTCGACACCGATGACATGTACATCGTGCGTTTTGTGACCTCGATCGACGAGGCCGTCGATGAGATTGAGCACTTCTACTCGAACTACCGGGGGTTCGAGATCGACGGCGAGCGGGGATTGATGTCCGTGTACCGCACGCCGACACCCGATCAGCTGCGCACGCTCTCAGAAGCGGTGCCGATCTTTGGAGGCGAACCCGGCTACCGCGTCGAGGACGACACAACGATCTCGTTCAACTTCGACGGTCGCAACTACGTGAGTCTGCGCCTCGTCATCGATCAGGTCAACAGCTGGTCGAGTTAGTCGGCGTCGGACCGACGAAGGAGGTGCTCCGCCTTTTGGAGGCTGCGCCGCACCCGCGCCAGTTGCCGTTCGAGCTCCTTGGCGGCGTCAGCGTCATCGTTTCTCAGCTGTGCGCGAACCGTGTCGAAGATGGCGTCGGCGACGCGGCGCTCGATGGCGGCGATCTCACTGGCGAGGTCGTCGAGGGACTCCACTAACCAAGCTCTTCGACGTCGAGCTCGCCCTCGGCGTACTGCGCTCGCAGCACCTTCTTGTCAAACTTGCCCACGCTCGTCTTCGGGACGCTTTCGATGAACGACCAGCGCTCGGGAAGCCACCACTTGGCGACGCGCTCCGAGAGAAAGTCGCGTAATTCTTCGGCGCTCGCCGTCGCGTCGGGCCGCAAGACTACGCAGCAGAGCGGTCGTTCGGACCACTTCTCGTCGGGCACCGCGATGACGGCGGCCTCGAAGACTGCGGGATGGGCCATGACGGTGACTTCGAGTTCTACCGAGCTCACCCACTCGCCACCGGACTTGATGACGTCCTTCGTTCGGTCGCTCACGACCATGAAGCCTTCCGCGTCGACCGTCCCGATGTCCCCGGTACGCAGCCATCCGTCGTGGAACTTGTCGGGGTCGTCGACGCCGAAGTACGAGCCGGTGATCCACGGTCCGCGGATCTCGAACTCCCCTACGCTCTTGCCGTCGCGCGGCAGCACCGTGCCGTCTTCCCCGACGACGCGGAGCTCAACTCCCGCGACGACTCGACCGGCCTTCACGCGATACTCGACGTCAAGCTCGCTTGGCGTGCCGGCGGGCGGAATCGACACGGCCGCGAGCGGACTGGTCTCGGTCATGCCCCATCCCTGAATCAGGTCGATGCCGTAGCGGTCTCGGAACGTCTCGATCATGACCCGTGGCACGGCCGCTCCTCCAGCGAGGATGCCACGCAGGCTCGACAGGTCAACCTCGGGGTCGGACTCGGCGACACGCAGGACGTCATTCCAGATGGTGGGCACGCCGAGCGAGATGGTGGGACGAAGCTCGCGCACCATCTTCAAGATCGGCCCGCCTTGCAGGAACATCTGGGGCATGATCAGCTCCACCCCGGCAAAGAGGGCCGTGTAGACCGTCCCCCACGCGTTGACGTGAAACATCGGCACGATCAAGAGGCAGCGATCGCTCTCGCAGAGTCCGATCGAGTTCGCCGTCATGGAGGCCATGGAGTGCAGCCACGTCGAACGGTGCGAGTAGACGACACCCTTGGGATTGCCGGTCGTGCCGGAGGTGTAACACATGATCGCCGCGTCGCGTTCGTCGAGTTCCGGCCACTCGTAACCGGGGCGCTCGGCCGCGAGGAGTGTCTCGTAATCGAGGGTCTCCCCGAGTACGCCGCTCGGCTCCTCGCCGTGGACGATGATCGTTTCGACGAGGGGAATCTGGTCGCGGACCTTCGCGAAGAGCGGCGCCAGCGAGGCGTCGACGATGACCACGCGGTCTTCGGCGTGGTTGATGATGAAGGCGAGCTGCTCAGGAAAGAGCCTGATATTGAGGGTGTGCAAGACCGCCCCCATGGACGGGACGGCGAGGTAGGCCTCCATGTGGGCCTGGTTGTTCCACATGAACGTCGCGACGCGGTCACCGCGCTTGACCCCGAGGTTCTCGAGGGCCGTTGCGAGCTGCTCGGCGCGCTTGGATATCTGATAGAACGTGGCTTCCTCGACGCCTTCGGGCGTGACGGTGAAGACCCGCTTCTCGGCGTAGATCGATTCGCCATGACGGATAATGCCGCTCAACAGCAGCGGCGCGTCTTGCATGGTGCTCTTCACGTGGTCCCCCTCGTAACTACTGCCACGATGTTACAAAATGGCACGCACGACCAACTACCAAGAAAGGCCGTACGGCTCGACCGGAGCGGGAAGCTCGCTCGGGCGTCCCGTGAGATAGGCATCGACGGCCGCGGCCGCACTGCGTCCTTCGGCGATCGCCCAGACGATCAGGCTCTGGCCCCGAACCGCGTCGCCGCAGGCAAAGACGGCCCGATCGTCGCCGAGCGCCCCTACGCGCCAGTCCCCTCCCACCGAGAGGGTGTCCCTCGCGGTGCAGTAACGCTCGTCCGCGAGACCCAGCGCATCGAGCTCCGGTCCGACGAAGCCTGCCGCGATCAAGACGAGATCGGCTGGCACGGAGACGACCTCGTATGACGTGTGATCAACGAGAAGGAGAGCCTCCACGCGCGTCGCCCCACGAAATTCGAGTGTTTCTGTCGAAAAACGCCGTTCCCCGCCCTCGTCGTGCGCGGAGGTGGTCTTAAAGATCCGTGCCATTGTCGGCCACGGCTGGTCGGCGGGTCGCTCCAGAGGCGGGCGGTCCAAGATTTCGATCTGAGTGACCGACGCGGCGCCCTGTCGGTGAACCGTCCCGAGGCAGTCGGCACCGGTGTCGCCTCCTCCGAGGATGACGACGTGCAGCCCCTTCGCGTCAATCGCCGTCGTCCTCGCCTCGTTCACGGCGCGGTTGGAGGCTTCAAGGTAGGTCATGGCGGGCATGACGCCCGAAAGCTCGGCGCCCGCCACAGGGATGGTGCGCGGACGGGTCGAACCGATCGCGAGGACGACGGCGTCGTGACGAGCACGCAGGTCGCCGAGAGAGGTCCCGCCTTCTCCGATCGTGACGCCGGGGTGGAACGTGACACCGGCGTCCGCCATGACGGCAAGACGCCTGTCGAGGACGGTCTTTTCCATCTTGAACTCAGGAATGCCGTAGCGCAGAAGCCCCCCGATGGCGTCGCTTCGCTCGTAGACGCTCACGGCGTGTCCGGCGCTGCGCAGCTGAGCCGCGGCGGCGAGGCCCGCGGGGCCCGAGCCGACGACGCCGACGGAGTATCCCGTTTCGGGCCGGCTCGTCGTTGAGACGGGGAGCTCGAGGCGAAACGCGTGCTCGGCGATCTCGTATTCGATGCGCTCGATGGTGACGGGGTCACTCGAGATACCGAGTACGCAGGCCGACTCGCACGGGGCGGGACAGAGCCGACCGGTGAATTCGGGGAAGTTGTTCGTGCTGAAGAGCTGGTCGGCGGCGCTCGCCCACTGGTCGCGATAGACCCGGTCGTTGAAGGCGGGTATCGGGTTACCGAGTGGACAGCCCTGCATGCAAAAGGGAATGCCGCAGTCCATGCACCGTGCGCCCTGGCGGGAGATCTCCTCGTCGCGCTGGGGCTCGTAGACCTCCCGCCAGTCGCGCAGTCGAACCGGCACGGGCCGGTAGTGGGGTCCCTGACGCGGGTATTCGAGAAAGCCCGTGACCTTACCCACCGCGGGCCTCATCTCGGATGCGCTGGTACTCAGAGGTCTCGATCCGCACGAAACTCATCCGTTCACGACGCCACTGTTCGAGCAGGCGTGCCGCCTTCGGGGAGTTGGTCTCGGCGCAGAAGCGAGTTACCAGCTCGTGGAGCCGATCGTCGTCGCTGCGTTCGAGCGGGTCGATCTCGTAGACGCCCGCGCTCAGATGCTCGTGCACCCTCGACTCGGGGTCGTAGAGATAGATCGTGCCGCCGGACATCCCGGCGGCGAGATTGCGGCCGATGTCCCCGAGGATCACCACGACACCTCCGGTCATGTACTCGCCCGCGTGATCGCCGGTCCCTTCGACGATGATCGTCGCTCCCGAGTTGCGCACCGCGCATCGTTCGCCGACGATGCCGCTGACAAAGATCTCCCCGCTCGTCGCGCCGTAGCCGATGACGTTGCCCGCGATGATGTTCTCGTCGCTCGCGAACGTGGCCGCCTCATCGGGGCGAATGACGATGCGTCCGCCGGAGAGACCCTTGCCGGCGTAGTCGTTCGTGTCGCCGCGCAGTCGAACGGTCACCCCTCTCGGCAGGAAGGCGCCGAGGCTCTGACCGGCAGAGCCTATGAGGTCGATGACGATGTGATCGTCAGAAAGCGCCCGTTCACCGAGCGCGCGGGTGATGGCGCTGCCGGTCAGGGTACCGACCGCGCGATTCACGTTGCGTACCGGACCCGAGAAGTGAAACGGGGTGCCCTTCGTGGCGGCGTCGACGGCGTCAGCGAGAAACTTCCAGTCGAGGGCCCCGTCGAGGCCGTGGTCTTGCTTGGTGCTCTGACGCCTTTGATCAGGGTCGACAACCCTCAGGAGAGCGCTCAGGTCGAGATCGTTGGTCGGATCGTCGAGGTGCTCCACGCGCAGCTTGGTGACGTCGCCGATGACCTCGTCGAGGGTGCGGGCGCCAAGTTGGGCGAGGTACTGGCGAACCTCTTCGGCGATGAACTCGAAGAAGTTCTCGACGAACTCCGGTTTTCCCGTGAAGCGTTCGCGCAGCACCGGGTTCTGGGTTGCGATGCCCACGGGGCACGTGTCGAGGTGACAGACGCGCATCATGACACAGCCCGACACGACGAGCGGTGCGGTCGCAAAGCCGAACTCCTCGGCCCCGAGAAGGGCGGCGATGATGACGTCGCGACCGGTCTTCAGCTGACCGTCGGTCTGCAGCACGACGCGGCTGCGCAGCCCATTGGCGGCCAGGGTCTGATGCGCCTCGGCGAGCCCGAGCTCCCACGGGGTGCCCGCGTGCTTCAGCGACGTGAGCGGCGCTGCGCCGGTACCGCCGTCGTGGCCGGAGATCAAGATCACGTCAGCGTGGGCCTTTGCGACGCCGGCCGCTATGGTGCCCACGCCCTGTTCGCTCACGAGCTTCACGTTGATCCGAGCTTCGTCGTTGGCGCACTTGAGGTCGTAGATGAGCTGGGCGAGGTCTTCGATCGAATAGATGTCGTGGTGCGGCGGCGGCGAGATGAGTCCGACGCCGGGCGTCGAGTGGCGAGTCTTCGCGATCCAGGGGTAGACCTTCGAACCCGGCAATTGCCCTCCCTCACCGGGCTTCGCGCCTTGGGCCATCTTGATCTGGAGATCGTCGGCGTTCACGAGGTAGCGGCTCGTCACTCCGAAACGGCCCGAGGCGACCTGCTTGATCGCCGATCGAGTGTTCTCCCTCGGATTCGAGGTGTCGTATCGGTCTTCGTCCTCTCCCCCTTCGCCCGTGTTGGATTTTGCGCCGAGGCGGTTCATGGCGATAGCGAGGGTGGTATGGGCCTCTATGGAGATCGAACCGTAGGACATGGCGCCCGTGCTGAAACGCCGCACGATAGAGGCCGCGCTTTCGACTTCGTCGAGTGGAATTGGCGTGGCGCTCGGCACCAGTGAGAGCAGCGAGCGTAGTGTCAACTGCTCCCTGGTCTGGTCGTCGACGAGCGACGTGTACTCCTTAAAGACGTCGAAGCGCTTCTCTCGCGTGGCGTGCTGGAGCTTTTGGACCGTGCGGGGGTTGAAGAGGTGCAGCTCACCGTCGCGACGCCACTGGTACTCCCCGTGGTTCGCGATCGCCACGCGTTCGAGTGCGTCGGGGTGAAAGGCGTGCGCGTGCACGCGAAGGACGTCACCCGCGAGGTGTTCGAGCGTGATCCCGCCGAGGCGACTCTGAAAACCCGGAAAATACCGGGCGAGGATGTCGTCAGAGACCCCGACCGGTTCGAAAAGCTGGGAACCGACGTAGCTTGCGACGGTCGACACCCCCATCTTCGACATCACCTTCACAACGCCCTTGTTGAGCGATTTTCCGTACTGGTAGCGGGCTTCGAAGGCGCTCAGCGCGCTGAGCTCTCCCTCGTGCACCAGCGCGTCGATCGACTCGTAGGCGAGGTAGGGGCACACCGCCGATGCTCCAAAGCCGAGAAGGAGCGCGACGTGATGCACCTCGCGGACGTCGCCCGCTTCGAGAATGATCGCGGCGCTCGTGCGGAGGTGCTCTTCGACGAGTCGATGGTGCACGGCCGAAGCGAGCAGCAGACTGGGGATCGCGGCGTGTGTCCCAGAAGTCCCGCGGTCGCTCAAGATGACGACGTTGACGCCGCTTCGCACGAGGTCAACGACGTTGCTGCTGACGTCGTCGATGGCGCTGGCGAGGCGCGCGGCGGCCGTCCCTTCTCCCTCGGCGAGAAAGAGTCCGTCAACCGCCGCCGTGCGAAACCCGATGACGTCGGGTTGTTCTTCGATGTAGCGGATCTTCGCGAGCTCCGGGACGCTCAGGATCGGTGAGGGAAGGACGATCTGGTGGCAGTGCTCTTCTGACTCCTGCAGCAGGTTCTCCTCGCCGCCAATCACGACGCGGGTCGAGGTGACGAGCTCTTCGCGAATGGCGTCGAGCGGTGGATTCGTCACCTGGGCGAAGAGCTGGGT
>JBAUSF010000165.1:0-3990 GCA_049581565.1 Acidimicrobiales bacterium | reverse complement strand
TGCGGATTCCGACAGTTTCCGGCCACCCATTCCGATTGATTCCGGCCAGCCATTCCGATGGTTTTCGGCCACCCCTGGGAGCTAAACACGGCGCTCGCGTGATCTAAAGGGCATCGACAATCCTTCCTTGAACGACCAAGTTCAAGAGGAGTTGCCGATGCCCCGTCCCCATACAACCATGCGCCAGATCCGTAGTGTTCTTCGTCTCGTGCTGCGAGACAACGTCAGCCGTCGCACGACCGCCCTCAGTCTGTCGGTGCCTCGAACGAGCGTGAACGATCTCGTGACGCGCGCGCTCGCCGCCAACATCACCTGGGAGGTCGTGAACGAACTCGACGACACCCAATTAGAGGCCCGCCTCTTCCATCCGGCCCCGAAGGAGACCACGCATCCCCAACCCGACTTCGTCGCCATGAAGAAGGAGCTCGCGAAGAAGGGCGTCACCCTCCAACTGCTCTGGCTCGAGTACTTAGAGCAATACCCCGGTGGTTACGGCTACAGCCAGTTCTGCCATCTCTATCGCACGTGGCGCCGACACCTCAACGTCACCATGCGCCAGGATCACAAGGCCGGCGAGAAGCTCTTCATCGACTTTCCCGGTCTCACCATTCCCATCTACGACGAACGCACGCTCGAGGTGCGCTTTCACGCCGAGCTCTTCGTCGCGGTGCTCGGTGCTTCGAACTACCTCTACGCCGAAGCGCTGCGCTCTCAAGAACTCGAGCACTGGGTGATGGCCCACGTGCACGCCTTTGAGTTCCTGCAGGGCTGCGTCGAGGTCCTCGTGCCCGACAACCTCCGCAGTGGCGTCACCAAAGCGCACCGCTACGAGCCCGACGTCAACGCGACCTACCTGGAGATGGCCGAGCGCTACGGGGCCGTCGTCATCCCCGCTCGCCCCTACCGGCCCCGGGATAAGGCCAAGGCCGAGTCGGGTGTGCAGCTCGCCGAGCGCTGGATAATGGCGGTGCTGCGACATCGCCACTTCACGAGCCTCGCCGAGCTCAACGAGGCGATCGCCGGTCTCGTCGAGCGCGTCAACGACAAGCCCTTCAAGAAGCTCGAGGGATCGCGCCGTTCGCTCTTCGAAGAGCTCGATAGGCCCGCGCTGCGTGCGCTGCCCACGGAGCCTTATGAGTTCGCCACCTGGAAGAAGGCGCGCGTCAACATCGACTACCACCTCGAGTGGATGCGCCACTACTACAGCGTCCCCTACCAACTGGCCGGCCAGGTCGTCGACGTGCGCGCCACTTCGACGACCATCGAAGTCTTCTTCAAGAACAAGCGCGTGGCGTCGCATCAACGCAGCTATGCAGCGGGCCGTCACACGACCGACCCCGCGCACATGCCCGCCAGTCACCGGCGCTACCTCGAGTGGACCCCCGAGCGCATCGTGGCGTGGGCGAGCAAGAACGGTCCCTCGACGGGGGCCTTCATCGAAGCGCTGATGAAGAGCCGGCCCCACCCCGAGCAGGGCTACCGCTCGGCCTTGGGCGTGATGCGCCTCGAGAAGAAATACGGCGCCGCACGACTCGACGACGCGTGCGCGAGGTCACTGGCCCTACGGGCCTTCAGCTACAAGTCCGTCGCGTCCATTCTCCAACACGGACTCGACCGCCAACCTCTACGACGTGAGTCTCCTCGCGCTCACGTCACCCACCACAACCTGCGAGGACCGAACTACTACCAGTGAAGGAGAGAACCATGCTGCACCACACCACGCTCGAGGGCCTGAAGACCCTGCGACTACCGGCTATGGCGTCGGGGCTGCTCGAACAACGAGAGCACCCCGACTACGCGGCGATGAGCTTCGAAGACCGACTCGGTCTCCTCGTCGATCGCGAACTGCTCCAACGAGAGAACCGGCGACTCGAACGGGTCTTGAAGCTCGCCAAGCTCCGCAGTCGCGGGGTCATCGAGGACATCGACTTCACGAGCACCCGCGGGCTCGACAAGGCGACGTTCATGTCGATGGTCGACTCGAAGTGGGTCGAGCACCACCACAACGTCATCGTCGTCGGACCCACCGGCGTCGGCAAGACGTTCATCGCGTGCGCGCTCGCCCAGCGCGCCATCCGCGACGGACACCGCGCGATCTACGTGCGCGTGCCGCGACTGCTCGACGACCTCGCCCTCGCCCGCGCGGACGGACGACTCGCGAAAGTGATGCTCTCACTCGCGCGCTGTGACGTGTTGGTGCTCGACGACTTTCTCATTCGCAGTCTCACCGACGATCACGCTGCGGACCTCCTCGAAGTGGTGGAGGATCGCATGACCACGTCCACGATCGTCACCTCCCAGCTTCCGGTCAACCACTGGCACGAAGGACTCGGTGACCCTACCGTCGCGGACGCCATCCTCGACCGTCTTTTAGAGCGCGCGCACCGCATCGAACTCGTCGGTGAATCGAGACGCCGCGCGAAGACAATCACCCGCAAATAACTCGTTGGCGAATGACGAAGATGGACTGTTCTACGATGACCCGAGAAGGAGGTGAACAGAGGACAAACCGCTCACGACAGCGTCGGTCGCTACGCGACCTCCGACCGCCTCGCTGGGTGGCCGAAAACTGTCGGACTGGGTGGCCGAATTCGCCGGATTACGCACCGATAGAGTGCCCGACGTTCGTGTTTGCGAGAGTCCGTCAGCCTCAGCTGCCCCTGACGAGGCTTTATTCCCAGCGACATTGACGCTGCCTTCCACCCTTTCAAGGTGGCAGCATGGGTTCCACACCCATCTCGAGCGCGAGGGACTCGTCCCCCACCGGAGTGTTCAGTATGTCGCGACAGATCCGCCCGTTCACTATGTAGTGAAACCAGAGACCGTTGGGGTGCTGCGTGACCTGAACCCCGGACCTTCCGACTCATTCAAACAAACTGTGAATCGCCTCTTGTTCCAAGACTCGCCGCCGCTTCAAGCCCGTTGGTTCACGCTTCGCCGCCCTGGCGCCACACCAGCTTGTTGAGCAATCTGATGAGCATCTTGACCTCGTCGTACGAGAGCGACGAGAACTGCTTTCGGTGGACACTCTTAATTTCGACGGTCACCTCCTCGAAGACCTTTCTGCCTTTGGCGGTTGCTTGTACTAGCACTTTTCGCCGGTCATCGGATGACTGGCGACGGCTCACGAGGCCACTGTCGATGAGGCGATCCACCAGTCGAGTGGTGTCGGCAGCCCTCGTGACGAGTCCGTCGGCGACCTCCGACATCGGCACGCCGTCTTTCTCGTTGGAGAGACAGAGGACCCAGAGCACCGGGTACTGCGCAATCGAGATATGGAACTTTTGACAGACCTGGTCGAGCTCCGCTCGACTCTGATCGGCGGCGATTGTGGCCATCAGGTACGCGTCTCGATACAGCTCGTCAAGACGATGCGGGTTGGCTGGCGTCACAGTCGAGAACCTTTCTTATGCATGATCAAGTTCCATACTCTACGTAGTTCACGCACAGGGGCATCGGACTCCTTTTCTGATCTCCAGGCGACGCATCGATCGGGTCGTACGAGGACGGCTCCTTGGGCGGAGAAGCCCCGTACCCGCTGCCAGCGGAGTCGCGTGTCGAGATAGTCACCATCGAGGTGTCCAATGCGAACGGCCTCGATCGGAAAGCCTTCCTCCGCGAGTGTGTGTGCGGCATCGATCCACGCGTCACCCTCCTCACCAGCGATCAGCGTGAGGCGGTCAAGGTGGATAAGGTCCAGCGTCGATAGCCGAGTACCCGAAGTATCGATGATCCACGCGTGCGGCAACGGATGGCCGGGGCGCGCCTCCGCGGTGAAAAGTCGATAATCGCTCTGGCGATGGGACGGTGTTCCGTCCGGGATAACGGCGCTTGAGACGTACTCGTAGCCGTACTCGACGTCGTGCTCGTGGAACTCCATCGAGTGCGGCGCAAAGAGCCTCACGGCCTTCGCTCGTTCGTCAGTATCCTCAGGATCCTCCGAGACAAACCGTTCCATACGGGCCCATTTCTCCTCCGCCGTCTCTCCCG
>JBAUSF010000164.1:0-4997 GCA_049581565.1 Acidimicrobiales bacterium | reverse complement strand
CCCGGGCCGCGCCCGGGGGATTTCTTCGTTATTGCAAGAACTACGCGCCCTTGACGGCCTTTTTAAAGGTCGAGCCAATGGACACCTTCGGAGCCCTGGAGGCATTCACCTGAATGGCCTCGCCGGTCTGAGGGTTCCGGGCGGTGCGGGCCTTACGCTCCACACGCTCGAACGATAAAAACCCAGACAGTACAATCTTCTCACCCTTGGAAACGTTGCCGACTACGACGTCCTCAAAGGCCTTTAGAACCTCCGCAACGGTGTTCTTGGTGGCGCCGCTTTCGGCGACGATTGCTTCTACCAACTCGGCCTTGTTCACCGGTCGACTCCTTACTCTTATTGAAACGGAGCTGGGCGTTCCCAGCAGCCAAGGTTATTTTTACCGGAAAAATAAGGAACTCCGGGGATATCGCTTTAAGAATTGCCATATTTTACCGTAGTAATCGCCCAAAATACCTGGTCAGTTCCGACTTCCAAAAAACTGTGGGTAAGTTGATCTCCCCGCCGTCCCCCGATCTGGAGCGACGCCAGGCGAATCTCCAGCAATCATCGGCATTTTGGCGCAACGTTCGCCTGGTCACCGCTCGCGACGCGCGCGGACGATCGTCACGCGTTACAGACGCGTTCACGAGGGGCTCACGAAAAGCCCTGAAAAAGCCCCGTCGTAGGATGAAGGGATGTCCACCTTCGTCGACCGCGCTCAACTGCACGCCAAAGCCGGTGACGGTGGTGCGGGGTGTGTCAGCTTTCGCCGCGAAGCCCACGTCGCCAAGGGCGGTCCCGACGGAGGTGACGGTGGCAACGGGGGCGACGTCTGGCTCGTCGCCGACCACAATCAGGCTTCGTTGCTGAGTTTTCAAGATCACCCGTTTCGCCGGGCGACCGACGGCCACCACGGTACCTCCAAGCGAAAGCACGGCTCGCGCGGGAAAGACACGGTCGTGATGGTGCCGGTCGGCACCATGGTCTTTTCGAGAGAGGGCGAGCTCCTCGTGGACCTCAAGGGCTCCGGTGACCGTTGGCTTGCGGCCGAGGGCGGTCTCGGGGGCCAGGGGAACGCCCGGTTTCTCTCCAACCGACGACGAGCGCCCGCCTTCGCCGAGCAAGGTGAAATTGGCCAGGAGCGCTGGTACGACCTTGAACTGAAGCTCCAGGCGGACGTCGCCCTCATTGGTTTTCCGAACGTCGGCAAGTCGACCTTGATCTCGCGGGTCTCTGCGGCGCGGCCGAAGATCGCCGACTACCCCTTTACGACCCTGACGCCGAATCTGGGGGTCGTACGTCTCGGAGCCCGCCCGGCACGACCCGAGGACGTGACCGAGTTCGTCATGGCCGACATCCCCGGTCTCATCGAAGGCGCGGCCGAAGGTCGCGGTCTCGGACACGACTTCTTGCGTCACGTCGAGCGAGCGCGAGTGCTCTGTGTCCTCATCGACCTTTCTGAGGCGGCACCGATGGCGCCAGACGAGCAGCTCCGCGTGCTGCTCGAAGAGCTCGGGGACTACCAGGCGAACCTGCTCGAGCGCCCCCGGGTCATCGTCGGCTCGAAGGGAGACGTGGCGGCCCACGAACTAGAAGGCGCCGAGACGATCTCCGCGGTGACGGGCGAGGGCATTGACCGGCTCGTCTCACGCCTAGGCGAGCTCGTGGTCGTGGCGCGGCGCGACGAAGCAGAAGCGCTCGTGCACGACGTCGTCGTGCACCGGCCCATCCCCGAAGAGATCGGCGTTGAGCGAACGAGTCCGGGAACCTGGCGCGTGACCGGTCGGGCGGCCGAACGAGCCGTGCGCTTCAGCGACCTCACCGACGACCAGGCACTCGCCGAGATCGTCCACCGCTTGAAAGACCTCGGTGTCGACCGTCAGCTCACGAGAGCGGGGGTCCACGAGGGAGACGTCGTGGCAATCGGCACGCTTTCGTTCGAGTGGTGGCGCGACGAGGCCGGCACCGGCCTCGATCGCGGCGAGCACCACCGCGCCACGCGCCGCGAGCGTCTCGCTCGCCACGGACGCCTCGACCCCGACGGTAATGGCGAGTCGTAGCGTCGTCGTCAAGATCGGTACCTCGTCGGTCACGAACGCGACCGGCGGAGTCGATCACGAGGTGCTTCGCCACGTGGCGAGCGACGTCGTTGATCTGCGCGACGAAGGTTGGTCGGTCGTGGTCGTGACGTCGGGCGCGATCACGGCGGGCTGGGCCGAGGTTGGACAGTCGCGGCCCCGTCCGCGCGACGCGACGACCTTGCAGGCGGTGTCGGCGGTGGGACAGCCGCTCTTGATGCACGCGTGGCGCGACGCGTTCTCGGAGCGCAGCGCCACCATTGGCCAGGTGCTGCTCGCTCCGCTCGACTTCTCCCACCGCGGCCAGTACCTGCACGCCCGCGGCACGATCGAGGCGCTCGCCGCGCTCAACGTCGTCGCGGTCGTGAACGAGAACGACGCCGTCGCCGACGAGGAGATCCGCTTCGGTGACAACGACCGGCTCGCCGCCCTGGTCGCGAACCTCGTTGGCGCCTCACACCTCGTCCTGCTCACCGACACCGTCGGACTCTTCACCGCCGACCCGCGCGTCGACAAGACCGCGACGCTCATCGAAGAGGTGCGCGCCATCGACGCGTCGCTCGTCGAAGCCGCGGGCGCGAGCCGCTCGGGGGTCGGCAGCGGCGGCATGGCCTCAAAGATCGCGGCGGCGCACATGGCCACCTGGTCGGGCGTGACGACGGTGATCGCGCCGGCGCGGGCGAGCCACGCGCTGCGCCACTCGCTAGAAGGCGGCTTTGGGACCATCTTTCACCCGCGCGCGGAGCGGCTCTCCGCGCGAAAGTCCTGGATCGCCTTTGCCGTTGCGAGTCAGGGGTCGCTGTCGATCAACCAGGGGGCCCTGGAAGCACTTGAGCGACACGGCCGCAGCCTCCTTCGAGTGGGCGTCGAATCCTTCAGTGGCACCTTTGTCGACGGTGACGCGGTCGACGTGAAGGGCCCCGAGGGCGACACCATCGCAAAGGGCCTCGTGCGGGTGTCGGCGGAGTCGTTCGACGAGGGGGAAGACGTCGTCATCCACCGCGACGACCTCGTTCTCTTACGGCGCCCGTAATGTCGCCCATTACGATTGACCCATGACGCGAGCACTGGCGACCCAGGGGGCCGCGGTAAAGCGAGCGTCGGTGGAGCTCGCCCAAGCCGCGAACGAGACGCGCCAGGCCGTACTCCTCAACGTGGCCGACCGGCTCGGGGAGGTCGAAGACGAGCTGCTTGCCCTCAACGCGGAGGAGGTCGCCGCCTACGGAGAATCGGGCCCGGGTCGAGACCGGCTCACCCTCACGAGCGCGCGTATCGCCGATATGGCGAGCGCGCTGCGCGCGATCGCGGGCGCCGACGATCCGCTCTTTGAGGTCATCGACCAGAGCACGCGCCCCAATGGGCTTCGAATCGAGCGCCTCAGGGTTCCTCTCGGGGTGATTGGCGTCGTCTACGAGAACCGCCCGAACGTGACGTGTGACGTCGCGGGACTCTGCGTTAGAAGCGGCAACGCCGCATACTTGCGAGGCTCGTCAACGGCCCAGCGCACCAACTCGTTTCTCGTTGGCCTCTGGCACGAGGCGCTCGAGAAAGAGGGTCTTCCCGCGGCCGCGGTCTCGCTCGTGGAAGACCCCTCCCACGAGACCGTCGAATCCTTCATGCAGCTGAGCGACGTGCTCGACTGCCTGATTCCTCGCGGCGGCACGAGCCTGATCGCCGCCATGCGCGAGCACGCCCGCGTGCCCTACGTGCTCGACGGCGACGGAAACTGCCACGTGTTCGTCGATGTGTCGGCCGAGCTCGAGAGTGCCGTTGCGATCGTGAAGAACGCGAAGACCTCGCGCCCGGGCGTCTGCAACGCCGCCGAGACCGTCCTCGTCCACGAAGCGATCGCGCCGGTGTTCCTGCCCGCGCTCGCTCGCGCGATACCCGAGGTTGAGCTGCGCTGCGACGAGCGCGCGCGAACATTCCTGCCCGACGCGACGCTCGCGAGCGAGGAGGACTTCGCGCGCGAGTTCCTCGACCTCATCCTTGCCGTCAGGGTCGTCTCCTCGCTCGACGAAGCGATTGACCACGTCGCGACCTACGGCACGGGCCACAGCGAGGCGATCGTGACCGAGGACCTGGCGAACGCCGAAGCGTGGGTGAAGCGCGTCGACGCGGCGGCGGTGCTCGTGAACGCCTCAACGAGATTCGTCGATGGCGGCGAGCTCGGCCTCGGCGGCGAAGTCGGCATTTCGACCCAGAAGCTGCACGCGCGCGGTCCGATGGGCCTGCGCGAGCTGACCTGCCTCAAGTGGGTCGTACGAGGAGAGGGACAGATTCGATGAGCGCACTTGATCCGAGGGAAGAACTGGCGCGGCGCCTCGGGCTCTCGAGCGTGCCGGCCGTGCGCTTCGACTCCCCGAGCGAGGTCCAAAAGCTCCTCGCCGAGAACGACTACCTGAGCGACGAGGCGATTGCGTCGGTCACCTACCTCGCCGACCGGCTCGCGAAGCCCGTCCTCGTCGAGGGCCCGGCGGGCACGGGCAAGACCGCGCTCGCGAAGGCCGTCGCCGAGTCCATCGGCGCGCGGCTGATTCGCCTCCAGTGCTACGAGGGACTCGACGAGTCAAAGGCGCTCTACGAGTGGAACTATCGAAAGCAGCTCCTGCGCATCCAGGCGGGACGTCCCGAGGGCACGGGGAGCGAGGAGTGGCACGACCTCGAAGAGGACATCTTCGCCGAGGAGTTCATGCTGACTCGTCCGCTGCTCGAAGCCATCTCGGCGAGCGATCCCGTCGTGCTGCTCATTGACGAAGTGGACCGCGTCGAGCTCGAAACCGAGGCGCTGATGCTCGAGATCCTCTCGGAGTATCAAGTGTCCATTCCCGAGCTCGGCACGATCAGGGCGAAGCAGATACCGATGGTCTTTTTGACCTCGAACAACACCCGCGAGCTCTCCGAGGCGCTGAAGCGACGCTGCCTCTATCTCTACGT
>JBAUSF010000163.1:0-1606 GCA_049581565.1 Acidimicrobiales bacterium | reverse complement strand
CCACAGGAGCGGCGAACTCCAGTTGGGGTGTCGCACCAAGTTCAAGATTCTGGTCGGTTCGCCCAAGTCGGGGATGATCATCAGGCCGGCGACCGCGACGCACGCGGCGGCTGATAAGACACCCAGCCTCGCGAGGGGTCGAAGTGCCTTGATCCCAAAGACCTCCGCGCTCGAAGCCATGATGAGTCCACCCGCGGAGAGTCCGATGAAGAACGCGAACGTGAAGATGTACATACCCCACGACACGACGTCGCGCATGCCGGTCGTCGCGAGTCCGTGGCGCAGTTCATACACCCACGCGATGAAGCCGAGCACCATCACGGCGCCGAGCAACACGTACCAGGCACGGACCCTGAAACTTGCTGCTGCTTCCCTGGCGGGGGCTGTTGGCACAGTCGCCACATCGATAGCATCAATAGCCACTTGTCACTCCTCAGTTCTCGCGCGTGACGCTCTTGCGCACGGGTATGTAGTACACATTCGGTTCGGTTCCTAATTCATCGAGCAGGCGGGCGGCACCGTCTTCATTCACCATCTGGCTGACCTCGCTGTTGGGGTCATTCAGGTCGCCGAAGACTCGAGCGCCAACGGGACACACCTCGACGCAGAATGGCTTCTCCCCCTTGTCAATCCTCTCGACGCAGAAGGTGCACTTCTCAACGACGCCCATGGGCCGCTCGGGCATGAAGACCAGATGACCCTCATTTTCGTACGGCACAACCGCGGTCGTCCGATAGTCCTCGCCGTAGCCGACGATGCCACCGGGGGCGTATTCGGCCTCTCCCCAGTTGAAGGTGCGCACTCCGTAGGGACACGCGGCGATGCAGTAGCGGCAGCCGATGCACCGCTCGTAGTCGATGAGGATGGTCCCGTCGTCACGCCGGAACGTCGCCTGCACCGGGCACACCTTCACACACGGTGCGTCGTTGCAGTGCTGGCACGCGAGCGGCAGGTAGGCCCGCTCCAAGTCCGGGAACACTCCGCGCGGCACGTCGATGTTCGGACTCGCGGGGGCTTTGGCCGTCGATGACTCGTTCGGAGAGGTCGTGAGCACTCGATTCCAGAAGATTCCGAGTGGCTCGTTGTTCATCTGCTTGCAGCCCACGGCGCACGTCCAGCAGCCGATGCAGCGATTCTGGTCGATCACCATTGCGTGGTGAGGGACGTAGTCTGGTTCCTTCGTTGCCATTGCTAGGGCTCCTTAAGCTAACTCGACCTGCGCAAGGCAGTCGTAGTACGCGGCGTTGGATGGGAAATTCGGGATCAGTGTTTGTGCGGGTTTGGCGATCTGGTGGGTGAGGTTGTTCGGATGCCCCTCGATGTAGCTCTTCACCTTGATCGTGTCCCAACCACCCTGGTAGCAGTTGACGACCCCGGGCTTGATCCCCTCGGTCAAGCGAGCCCGAACCTTCATCTCGCCCCGGTCGTTGAAGATCCGCACGACGTCGCCATCGTTGATCCCAAGATGGCGGGCGTCCTTCGGGTTGATCTCGAGGAACTCGTTGGTGCCACTGATCTCCTTCAGCCACGGCAGCTGCACGAACTGCGAGTGCGTGCGAAAGCGCGTGTGCGTCGAGAGGAAGACCAGCGGATACTTCTTAAACAG
>JBAUSF010000162.1:0-38296 GCA_049581565.1 Acidimicrobiales bacterium | reverse complement strand
CGGCTACCTCGCCCTGCGTCGAGCGAACGACGACCCCGAGCAGCGCGCGAAGCGCAGCGCCGTCTTTGCGATCATCGCGGCGATCAACGTGCCCATCGATCACTTCTCGGTCGACTGGTGGCACACGCTGCACCAAGGCGCGTCGGTCTTCACGGAGAACGGGAACTTCCTCGTCCACGGTTCCATGCTCTCGACGCTCTTCATCAGTCTCTTCGCATTTACGCTGCTTTTCTTCTGGCTGCTTCGCGCGCGCTATCGACTCGAGGTTCGTCGAGACGAGCACTACGCCGACGCGCTCGAAGAGGCGTTGGTGCAGCGGCGTCGTGAGGGGGTTCACTAGATGGGGTACGTCACAGCCGGGTACTCATTCGCCTTTGGGGGGTTAGCGCTATACGCGCTGTCAATCTGGTGGCGAGGGCGCCGTGTCGGCCGTTGACGCGTCGAACGATCTCTCTCCCGTCCCCGCGCCACCCACGAAGCGCCGGGGACGGTGGCGAACGGTCGGTGTGCTCGTGGTGCTCGCCGGTGCCGTGCTCGCCCTCTTGAGCCAGGGACTGCTGCACTCGCTCAACTACTTCGAGACGATCGATCAGGCGATGAGCTCGAGAGCGAAGCTCGGCACGCAGACCTTTCGATTGGAAGGAGTCGTGAAGCCTCACACGATCGTGCGCACCGCGAAGGGTGCGTCGTTCTGGATGACCGGAGGCGGCCAGGAGATCTTCGTCGACGCCCAGGGTTCACCGCCCCAGCTCTTCCGGGCGAACATCCCGGTCGTCGTCGAGGGTCACTTCACCAGTTCGACGTCGCACACGTTCGACGGGACTCAGATCATCGTGAAGCACACCGCGTCGTACATCGCGGCCCACCCGAACCGCGTGAAAGCCCCCAACGGGACGGTTCGATGATCGTGACGTGGCTCGGACGAGCTGCCCTCTACATATGCTTCGTCGGTGCGATCGGAGGAGTGATCGAACAGGCGGTAGCGCTTCGCCAGAAGCGCGCCTCGCGCGCCATCTGGTGGGCGGGTGTCTCGCTGCTCGGCATCGCGGCGTCGGTTGGGGTGATGGAATACGCGCTCGTCACGCACGACTTCGCACTCGCCTACGTCGCAGAGAACAACGCCACCTTTACGCCACTGCTCTACTCGATCACCGGACTCTGGTCCGCGCTCGAAGGCTCGCTCCTGCTCTGGGTGCTTATCCAGACCGCGATCACCCTTGGCGTGCTCGCCTACTACCGACGCGACCGGGCCGACTCGGTCGTGGGCTGGGCCGCGATCATGCTCTTTGGCATCGGCGCGTTCTTCACCCTGCTCATGATGGGCCCGGCCGACCCGTTCTTGCACAACGCCGCCGTCATCCACCAAGGAGCGGGTCCGAACGCGCTGCTCCAAGACAATCCCCTCGTCGCCATCCATCCGCCGCTGCTCTACCTTGGCTTTGTCGGCTTCAGCGTCCCCTTCGCCTTTGCGATCGCGATGCTCATCACCGGACGCGTTCACGAGCGCTGGCCCCTCGAGCAGCGTCGCTGGACCGTGCTCGCCTGGGGTGCGCTCTCGCTCGGCATCATTCTCGGGGCGTGGTGGAGCTACCAGGTGCTCGGCTGGGGCGGCTTTTGGGGCTGGGATCCCGTCGAGAACGCGGCGCTTCTCCCGTGGCTGACCGCGACCGCCTACATCCACTCGGTGATCGTCCAGGACCGCCGAGGGCTCTTTCGTGTCTGGAACCTCTCGCTCGCGATCGCGACCTTCGCCCTCACGGTCCTCGCCACGTTCTTCACCCGCTCGGGCGTCCTGCAGAGTGTGCACGCGTTCTCGTCGAGCACGCTCGGGCCGCTGCTCATCGGACTCTTCTTCGTGGTTGTCGTCCTTGGTGCAGGACTGCTCGCGTGGCGCGGGGACCGGCTGCGCGCCCCGGTCGGGGTCGATCACCCCCTCTCGCGCGAGGGGCTCTTTGTCGCCAACAACATCATCTTCGTCGGCTTTGCGATCGTTGTCCTGCTCGGCACCGTCTTCCCGCTGCTCTACCAAGCCATCAACGGGACGCAAGTGACGGTCGGTTCGCCCTACTTCGTCTCGGTCGCGGCGCCGATGAGCGTCGTGCTGCTCGCCTTGATGGCGGTCGCGCCGCTCGTGGGCTGGCGAAGCGCCGACGCGGGCGTGCTCTGGGGCCGCATTCGCTTCAGTGCCTGGTGCGCGCTGCTCGCCGTCGTTATCGTCCTCGCCGTTGGTGTCCGCCGACCGGCTGAAGTGGTCGCCGTGTTTCTCGCCGTGCTGGCGGCGGGCGCGGCACTGCGCACGCTGCGTGGCTCACTGGTCACCGCGATACGACGTGGTGCGTGGCGGAGCGTCCTACGCGCCCCGACGACGGGTGGCATGGTGGTGCACCTCGGGGTCGTCATCTTGGCTCTCGGCATCGTGACGTCGAGCACGTACATCACCCGTGCCGAAGTGACCCTCGCGGCAGGCCAGAGCACCATCATCGACGGACAGTACGTGAGCTTTCACGGTTTTCGAAACGTGAGCGACGCGCTCGAGAGCGCAACCGAGTTGCGCGTCGACGTCGACGGACACGACCTGCGTCCGGCCGTGACGACGTTCAACGGCCGTGATGGCACGACCGTCGGAACTCCCGCGATCGACTCCAATCTGGCGCGCGACGTGTACGTGACCTTTGACGCCGTCGGTGGCAACGGTAACTCCTCGGGCGCCCAGGTGCAGAACAACCTGCCGGCCGGTTCGGTCGTGCTCGGCGTGACGGTCGAGCCTCTTCTGGCGTGGCTCTGGCTCGGGGGCCTCATCATCGGCTTTGGGAGCGCGCTCACGTTCTTTCGGCGGCGCTACACGGAAGAGACCCCGTGAAGCGCTCGGTCATGGTCTCGTCGCTGATCGCGATCGCGATCGTGGTCGCGCTCTCGCTCTTCCTCGCAACGAGAAGCCCCGTAACGAACGCGACCAACACCCAGAGCCCGCTGCTCGGCAAGCGGGCCCCGGCGCTCTACGGTCCGCGCCTCGGTGGGGGCACCGCCATCAGCCTGCGCCACGATCTCGGAAAGATCGTGGTCGTGAACTTCTGGGCCTCGTGGTGCGGGCCGTGCAAGACCGAGGCGCCGAACCTTTCGACCTTCGCGTGGCAGGAGCGCAACCGTGGCGTCGACGTCCTGGGCGTCGTCTTCGACGACTCGGTCTCGGCGGCGAAGTCCTTCGCGACATACTACGGCTCGCTCTACCCCTCGGTCATTGACGCGGGCGGGGAGATCGCCAATCGCTACGGGGTCGACGACCCGCCGACGACCTTCGTGATCAACAAGAAGGGCATTGTTGAAGCGACGCTCATCGGACCGGTGAGCACTGCACAGCTCGAAGAGGTCGTCGCACGGGTGAGAGCGTGACGTTGGCAAAAGTTCTAAAGTCCTTCACCGTGTGGTGCGTCGCGCTCGTCGCCGTGGCGGCCGTGGCCGTGCTCGTCAACCCTCACGGGTCGAGCCAGGCGGTCCGGATCGCGCATCTCGAGACGCTCGTACGCTGTCCGGCCTGCCGGGATCTTTCGGTCGCCGAGAGCAACGCGACGTCGGCGATCGCGGTGCGCGACGAGATAGCGACCGGGGTGAAAGCGGGAAGGTCCGACAATCAGATCCTCACGTCGCTCGAAAACAGCTACGGCACCTCGATCCTGCTGAGCCCGCCCACCTCGGGGCTCGGGGCGCTGCTCTGGCTCGTCCCGGCCCTCGGGGCCGTCCTCCTGGTCGGTAGTGCCGTTCGCCTGACGAGGCGGCGATGAAGCAGAGCGCTCAGCAGCTGCGCGACGAGATCGTGCTTCGTGAAGCCTCCCTCGCCGACGCCCGACGAGAACTCGCGGCGGGTGAGCTCTCGGCCTTGCAGGCCGCATCGATCGAGGCGCGCGAAGAGCTCGCGCTTCGCCGAGCACGCGAGGAGCTCGCGAGCCTGAGCGAGGAAGGACCACAGCGAATTGGGCGGCGACGTCGCCGGTCGCTGCTCTGGCTCGGACTGGGCTGTTTCGTCGTCGTCGTCGGTATCGTGCTCTGGTCCTCCGTCGCGCTACGCCAGGCGGGCAACTCGATCACGGGCAACGTCTCACTCAGCACCCAACAGCGCGTCACCCAGCTCCTCGACGAGGCCCAAGCCGACGTCGCGAACGGCAACGTCGGCTTGGCACTGAACGCGTATGAAGGTGTGCTCGCGCTCAGCCCGAAGAACGCGGCGGCCCTCACCGAGGTGGGTTGGCTCGACTTCTCCGCCGGTAGCCGTGATGTGAATCCCGCCCTCGTCGCGCTCGGCATCAAAGATCTCCGCGCGGCGATCAGCGACGCTCCGAGAAATGCGGCGGCCCGCCTCTACTACGCGATCGTCGCCGACTCAACCCCCCACAACACTGCTGTCGCGAAGAGTGAGTTTCGAGTGTTCCTCGCCCTTCATCCCTCGAAGGCGCAGCTCGCTGTCGCGGCGCCCTTTCTCAGGCAGCTCGGGCTCTCGACGACCGGCTAGACGACCTCGTCGGGAGCGAGCGACTCCGGCGGGATGACGAGCGGGCCGGTTTCGGGTGGGATGACGACCGCCATCGGGTTGCGCCTCGCCGCGGCGAAGTAGTAGATGGTGCCGATGATCACCACGAAGGCGAAGACCGTGTACAGGATCGGGATCTTGTTCAGCCACTCGATGCCAAGGCTGAGGGCTCCCAAGGTCTGATTGGGCTCGGGGTTGCTCGCGGCTCGCGGCCAGGCGAAGTTGACGAGCATTCCCGCGCCCCAGGCGAGCGCGAGCACGTTCACGAGCATGCCCCAGCGCCCGAGCTTGAAGGGGGAGTCGACCTTCGGCCAGCCCTGCGTCCTCGCCCACATGATGGCGGCGTTGCCGAGGAAGTAGGACAGATAGATCATGGCGGTCGCGGCGATGGCGATATAGCCCGCTCCGTCGTACTTCAGCATCGGGATCGCGGCGACCACCGCGACCGCGATGCAGGACCAGATGGGCGTGCGCAGCGTGTGGTGGACCTTGGCGAGGTGGCGCGAGGCGGGGAGGCGGTGGTCGCGGGCCATGCCGAAGCAGAGCCGCACCGTCGCCGTCATGATCGCCATGCAGCAGACGAAGATGGCGGCCGAGACCACGAGCAGATAGACGGTCGCCCAGAACTTGTCGAAGTTGGCGTCGATGATCTGTGCCGGACCCCAGCCGTCTTTGATGGCGGTGCCGAGGTTGGGTATCGCCATCAGCAGCGCGAGGAGGAAGATGCCGCCGATGACGAACGCACCTGAAACGGACATGATCACGGCTTGGGGCGCCCGACGGCGTGGATCGTGGGTCTCTTCGGCGAGCGTCGAGGCGGTATCAAAGCCGTAGATCACGAAGAGGCTCATGAACATCGCCGCGAAGAATACGGGGAGCGTCGCGTGGATGCCACCGCTGTTCGTGACGACGGAAATGGGCTGGCGGTGGTGGACGATGAGCATCACGATCGCAAAGACCACCATCCCGACGATCTCGAAGAAGACCCCGGTGTTGTTGATGATCGCGACGAGCTTCACGCTGAAGATGTTAAGCACCGTGATGACGACGAGCGTGATCGCGGCGACCCAGATCTGATCGTGCAGCGCACCCGCGTCCACGTGCCAACCCATGTTGTCGAGGGCCGGCAGGACCGTGAGCGGGAGTGTCACGACGACGGCGGTTACCGTGAGGATGCCCGCGAAGATGTAGATCCAGCCCGTGAACCAGGCGTAGGGCCGTCCCGCGAGGTACTTCGTCCACTGGAAGACCGATCCCGCGACGGGATAGTGGCTCGAGACCTCGGCGAAGTTCAGCGCGACGATGATCTGGCCGAGCGCGACAATTGGCCACGACCAGATGAAGATGCCACCGATCGTGATGAGCCCAAGGGAGAACAGCGTGAAGATGCCCGTGGAGGGCGAGATATAGCTGAAGGCCGCGGCGAAGGAGCTGAACAGTCCGAGCGTGCGGTGCAGCTCTTGTTTGTACCCGAATGTCTCGAGGTCCTTCGAGTCGGTCGCGTCACCCGAAACGTGTCCCGATGGTGTTCCCGTTGCCGGGCCGTCTAGATCCATTACTTCCCCCCTGAAGTGTTGATTCACAAACTGCAACGCACGCTTCGTGCCAGACGTTGCGACAAGTCCCACGTCGTCGCTCGCCGTCATCCCCCTGCTCGGACAGAACTGGAGCGCTGCCGTAGCCCGCTAAGTTAGCCACGCACCTCGCCAAAGTCAATTGATTATCGAAGTTCTCTTAAACTTCGCTGTTCGTGTGTTCCGAACGAACGCGCGACGTTACTCGCAGTACTCTCTCAGGCAAGGACGAGAGTCCACACGATCGGGGGATCGGTCTCGTGCCGAAGAGCGCGTCTGAAGAATCGTTGCCGCAGCGGGCGCGCGTCGTCGTTATCGGCGGTGGGATCGGCGGCTGCTCGATCCTCTACTGGCTCGCCCGCCTCGGTGTCACCGACGCCGTGCTCGTCGAACGCGCCCAGCTGACGAGCGGCTCCACCTTCCATTCGGCGGGGCTCGTCGGGCAGCTTCGCGGGTCGCTCAGCCTGACGCGGATGATGATGAACTCGGTCGAGCTGTACCGAACGCTCTCTGACGAGGTCGAGCTCGAGACGGGTTGGCGCGAAGTTGGTTCGCTGCGCCTCGCGTCATCGAAGGAACGCATGGAAGAGCTCCAGCGCCAGGCCGACTGGGCCGAGACCTTTGGCCTCCCGTTTCACCTGATCTCCGCCGAGGAGGCGCGCGAGCTGTTCCCGGTCATGACCACCGACGGCGTTTACGGGGCGGGATACCTGCCAACCGACGGCTACCTCGACCCGAGCCAGGTCACCCTCGCCCTCGCCAAGGGCGCGCGCCAGCGTGGTGCGCGGATCTTCACCGAGACCCGCGTGACGGCGATACGAACGACTCGCGGGCGCGTGAGCGCCGTCGAGACGGACCGCGGCACGATCGAGTGCGACGTTGTCGTGAACGCGGGGGGCATCTACGCCTACGAGATCGGCCAGCTCGTGGGCGTACACGTGCCGATCATTCCGATGGCGCACCAGTACGTGATCACCAAGGACGCGGACCTTCCGCGCGACATGCCGACCATGCGCGACCCCTCGCTGCTCGTCTACTACCGAGGCGAGAGCGGCGGGCTCGTCGCTGGCGGCTACGAGCGCAATCCCGCTCCGTGGGGCCTTTCGGGCATCGCGAGCGACTTCAACAACCAGCTCCTCGCCGAAGACTGGGAGCGCTTCGCCGACATCTTTGAAGCTGCCGCACAGCGCGTGCCGGTGCTCGCGAACGCCGAGATCGTCACGCTCATCAACGGACCAGAAGCCTTCACGCCCGACGGGGAGTTCATCCTCGGGCCGAGCGACGTCGGTGGGTTCTGGGTCGCCGCCGGGTTCTGCGCCCACGGGATCGCGGGATCGGGCGGCATGGGCCAGCTCGTCGCCGAGTGGATCATCAACGGCCAGCCGGGCCTCGACACCTGGGAGATGGATTCACGGCGCTT
The DNA here is from genome assembly GCA_049581565.1 of Acidimicrobiales bacterium. GTDB lineage: Bacteria > Actinomycetota > Acidimicrobiia > Acidimicrobiales > RAAP-2 > RAAP-2. Next base: position 30,780 of record JBAUSF010000162.1, on the reverse strand, counting down.
CGGACCGCAGTACCGAAGCCGCGGCTACGCGCTCGCGCGCACCTACGAGGTCTACGCCACCTACTACGACGTGAAGTACCCCGGACACGAGCGACAGTCCGGACGTCCCTTGAGGGTCGCTCCCGCCTATGAGAGGCTCGAAGCGCTCGGCGCCGCGTTCGGCGAAAAGGGCGGCTGGGAGCGGGTCAACTGGTTCGAATCGAACGCGCTCGCGGGCGACGAATCGCTTCGCCCCGACGGCTGGGCCGGACGACTCTGGTCACCCGCGATCGGCGCCGAGCACCTCGCGTGTCGAGAGACGGCGGCGCTCTTTGACGAGACCTCGTTTTCCAAGCTCGAAGTCCGGGGCCCCGGGGCGGCGGGCTTTCTCGAACGACTCTGCGCCAACAAAGTTGCTCGAGCCGTCGGGGCCGTTACCTACACCCAGCTCCTCAACCCTCGCGGCGGTGTCGAGTGCGACCTCACGGTCACGCGTCTCGGTGAGGAGCGCTTTCGCATCGTGACCGGCACCGCCTTTGGTAACCACGATCGCGCGTGGATCCAGTCTCACCTCACCGTCGACGACGACGCGGTCGTCGAGGACGTGACGAGTCAGTACGCGTGCTTCGCGCTCTGGGGACCGCGGGCCCGTGACATCCTTCAGTCGGTGACCGAGACGGACTGCTCGCACGCCGCCTTTGGCTTCATGAGCGCGCGCGAGCTCAACGTCGGCGCCGCGCCCTGTCTCGCTCAGCGTGTCACCTTCGTCGGCGAGCTCGGCTGGGAGCTCTACTGTCCCGCGGAGTACGCGCTCTCGCTCTGGGACACGCTCATGAAAGCAGGCGCGCCCCACGGGCTCGTCGCTGGTGGCTACAAGGCAATCGAATCACTGCGCCTCGAAAAGGGCTATCGGGTGTGGGGGAGCGACGTGACCTCGGCCGACACTCCCTTCGAGGCGGGTCTCGGCTTCGCCGTGCGGATGGAAAAGGGCGACTTCATCGGTCGCGATGCGCTGCTCGCGGCCGGAGAGCCAGCGCGACGGCTTGTCGGGCTCGTACTCGAGGATCCGCGCGTTATCGCGCTTGGTTCCGAGCCCGTCCGACTCGACGGCGCGACGGTTGGACGAGTGACGAGCGGAGGGTACGGCTACAGCGTCGAGCGCTCGCTCGCCTACGCCTACGTGCCGGCAGATGGCGCGCAGCCCGGACGGCGCGTCGAGGTGGTCGTCTTCGGACGTGCGGTTGGGGCGGACGTCACGACCGAAGTGTTCTTCGATCCGACGAACTCACGGGTTCGCGCGTAATAGAGGCGCCACTCAGCGACGTCGAGACGAGCCGGTGCCACGTTCTGCCTAGCATGGCGAGAGCTGGGAGCGCTGACCAAGGGGCGATCATGACCGACACGACCGATTACCGCCTTGAGCTCTTTCTCGCGTACGACCAAGCGTGGGCGCTCGCCGAGTCGGTGAACGCGAGCGAACTGCACGATCCAACCCCGTGTCCAGCGATGGACGTGAGCGCGTTGCTCGATCACCTCGTCTTCGCCGCCCGGCGAGCCGCGGGCCTCGGTCGCGGGCAAGCGCCGTCGTCGGACTTCTCCGCCCCCCACGTGGAGCTCGGCGACGTCGCGCCCGCGATCCGGGTCGCCGCATCGGAGAGCAAAGAGGCCTGGGGCGACGACGCGTCCTTGACGCGCACGATCACGATGCCCGGGGGCGAGACCTATCCCGGTTCCGCGCTCGCGGGCGTGTACCTCGTCGAGATCGCCACTCACGCCTGGGACCTGGCGTTCGCGACGAACACCATCAATCTGCTTGACCAAGAGCTCGGCGAAGACGCCCTCGCTTGCGCGAAGGCGACCATCCGCGACGACTATCGAAACGCCGAAGGGAATCCGTTTGGACCCGTGGTCGAACCCCCGGCGGAGGCGACCTCCTGGGAGCGCCTCGCCGCCTTCATGGGGCGATCGCCGCGACGGTAGTCAGGCCTCCTCCACTCGAGCGGCGAGAGTGGCGAGGGTTTCAAGATCCATCTCGGTGAGCAGCGCAAAGAAATGATCGCTGCGCTCGCGGCAGTACGCGGCGTAGTCGAAGTCGAGCGTCGACACGGCGAGCTGGACGACTCCCCACATCGCTTCACGCATCTCTGAGACGAGCTTCATCAACGAGAGCGTGGCGAGCAGCCGCTCGTCGCATTCGCCCCAGTAGGAAGCGAGCAGCGACTCGTCCGACGCGGCGTCAAAGCTGTGGTTCACCGAAAGGTTGGCGAGGTCGAAGAACGGATCGCCCATCCCGGCGTACTCCCAGTCGAGGATGCGCACCTCGCCGTCAAAGATGAAGTTGCCGTTCAAGAAGTCGTTGTGGCAGAAGGCACTCGGGCGAAACGGACGTACCGCGCGCACGCGCTCGAGGACCGCCGTGGCGGCGTCAAAGTCAAAGGGTTCTTTGACACCGCGCTCACTCGCGACCTCGTGGTAGCGAGCGACAATGGCGTAGGGATTGAATTCGATGTCGATGGAACCCGCACGGTGCAGTCGTCGCAGGGTCGCCGCGACGGCGCCGAGCATTGGTTGGCGGGCGAGCTCCTCGGGGGGAATGGGCCGACCGGGAAGAAAGCGCGTCACCATCCAGCCTTCGCTCTCCGAGCGCCGCAGTATGTCGGGCGCGATGCCAATCGCGGCGGCGAGCTCGTTCGCCATCGCCTCGCTGGCCCGATCGATGCCGAGGTACTCGGTGTGTTCGCCCGGCAGTCGAAGTACGACCTGCTCGTCGCCGAGGTCAACGAGGAAGTTCGCGTTGGTGATCCCGCCGTGCAGACGCTCTGTCCGCGCGGTCCGACCCGGCCAGAGGCGCGCGACGAGCAGGTCGACGTCCTCGGTCATTGGGTGATGGTACTGCGCGGCGGGAGGTGCTGGCCTAGGCCGTGACGCGACAGGCGTCGTCGCCGAGCGCCTTCGAGGTGAGGGTCACTGCCGTCGTGCCAACGCCAAAACCTTCGAGCATGCCCGAAACGAGTCCCCGGTCCACGGCACAGAGCACCGGGTGGTAGCGCGCTGCCGACCCGAAGGGACAGTTGTCCGAGACAACGGAACTGGAAAGGTCGTCGCTCTCGGCGCGTGCCGCGAAGCCGTGGGCCGTGAGCAGCCCCGCGATGGAGATCATGGCGGTCTTCACCGAGCGGTTCGAGTCGCTTGAGCCGATGGCGTCGACGAGCGTGTGGCCGTATTCGAGTCCGACGTCGTGGGCCAGCTGTTCGGACGCTTCCGCGCCGAGTCGCTCGAGCGCCATCTCGAGCAGCGTCACCAAGAGCGCGTCGCGGCGGATCGAGCCTTCCATGACGACGGACTCGTCCACGACCCGGTAGCCCTTCGCCGGTCGGCCCACCGTTGTCTTGTGGAGGTTGTCGTAGGTGACGTAGCCGCCTTCGGTGAGGCGTTCGAGGTGGTGGCGCACCACGTTCGCGTGGACCTCGCAGTGGGTTGCGAGCTCGGTCGCCGTCGCCCCGGGATTGTCGCGAAGGTAGAAGTAGATCTTGCGCCGCGTGCTGTCGCCAAAAGAGTGCGTGAGGCTCGTCACGGTCGCGGCAAAGAGCGCGGGATCGACCTCGTTTTCATTGGCAGCCGTCACAACGTGGAGTTTACGGGTGCACCGGGTGAAACCGACGGTAACCTCGTGAGGCCAACCAAAGGACATCTGTGACGCTCGACCCAACCATCCGCGACGACCTGGCGGCGATTGCCGAGCCGCAACTGGTGCGAGGTATAGGAGAACTGGGTTTTCTGGGCGAGATCAGCGAAGTCGGCGACTCCGTGCGGGTCGAACTGGTGCTTCCGGTGAGCAGCTGGCCCCACCTCGACTCGCTGAGCGAACGGATTCGCGAGCGCGTGCCCGGTGCCAGCGTCGTCGTTCGGACCATGGATGATGACGAGCGCCTGGGCCTGCGCAACTTCTTGCGCGGCGAGATGGCGGGCGAGCCCGGCCCGGGTCACCACGACCACGGCGACGCGAAGCCGCGGTTCCTCGACAAGCTTTCAAGGACGCGGGTGCTCGGGATCTCCTCTGGCAAGGGAGGAGTGGGCAAGTCGTCGGTGACGGTCAACCTCGCCATCGCGCTCGCCAGAGCCGGTCATTCGGTCGGGGTGCTCGACGCCGACGTCTACGGGTTTTCGCTTCCAAAGATGCTCGGTGCGGCGAACGACCCGATCGTCCTCGGCGACACCGTCATCCCCACGCTCGCCCACGGGATCCGGTGCCTCTCGATGGGGTACTTCGTCGACGACGCCCAGCCCGTCATCTGGCGCGGGCCCATGCTCCACAAGGCAATCGAGCAGCTCGTGAGCGAGGCCTGGTGGGACGAGCCGGACTTCCTCTTGATCGACATGCCACCCGGGACGGGCGACGTCGCTCTCACGTTGTCAGAGATCCTCCCGCGCATCGAGATGTACGTGGTGACAACGCCGCAGGCGGCTGCCCAGCGCGTCGCCCAGCGCTCGGCCTACGCGGCGAGAAAACTGAAGCTCTCGGTGCGCGGGGTCATCGAGAACATGAGCTGGTTCACGGGTAACGACGGCGTGCGCTACGAGATCTTCGGCTCCGGTGGCGGCGAAAAGCTCGCCCGTGAACTCGGCGTGGCGCTGCTCGGTCAGATTCCTCTCGAGCCCGCGCTGCGCGAGGGCGGCGACAGCGGTCTACCGGTCGTGGTGTCCGATCCCGAAAGCGAAGCGGCTCGTGCCTTTTACGGGCTCGCCGAGCGTGTGGCTCACCAGGGTCCCTCGCGGGTCTATCGTCAAGAACTCAAGCTGGTGTAGTTCCGAGGGGGAGACCATGGATGTTGCGGGCAAGACCGTCGTTATTACCGGCGGCGCGAGCGGGATCGGCCTCGCGACCGCGGAGCGATTCGCCGAGTCGGGCGCCAACCTCGTGTTGGGCGACATCGAAGACGGCCCGCTTGAGATCGCGGTTGATGATCTGAAGGCAAAGGGCGCGCGAGTCCTCGGCGTGAAGACCGACGTGACGAAAGAAGAGGACGTGATCGCACTGCGTGACGCCGCGCTCGCCGAGTTCGGCGCCGCCCACGTCATCTTCAACAACGCGGGCGTGTCTGCCGGAACCACGATCGACACGCCGAGCGAAGTCTGGAAGTGGGTGATCGATGTTGACCTGTTCGGGGTGATCTACGGCGTCAACGCCTTCGTGCCGCTCTTCATCGAACAGAACGAGGGGCACGTCGTCAACACCGCCTCCCTCGCCGGGCTGAGCGGCTTTCCGGGCATGGGCCCGTACTGCACCGCCAAGATGGCCGTGGTCGGCCTCTCGGAGTCGCTCTTTCACGAGCTCGCCTTTCGAGGTTCGAACGTGGGGGTCTCCGTGCTCTGTCCCGGATTCGTGCGCACGAGGATTCACGAGTCCGAGCGCAACATGCCCAAAGAGATCGCGAGCTACGCCGACAACCCGACGGCCCAGCTGATTGGCAGCCTCGCGAGCCAAGCGGTGAGCGCGGGCATTGACCCGGCCGACGTCGCGGTCGCCGTGGAGCAGGCCGTTCGTGACAACAAGTTTTGGATTCTCACCCACGAGCACTCCGCGCTCCGCACGACCGAGATTCGCCTCGAGTGGATGCGCGGTGGCGCACCGCTCAAGTTCGATCCAATGAGTGCGACCAAGGGTTAGTCAGCGATCGATGCCGTTGGGCAGTTGATCGATCGGCCAGTCGAGATGCGTGACGGCGAGTCGACACGCGTAGCGATCGGTCATGCCCGCCACGTACCCGACCGCGTCGTGAAGCGCGTCCTCTGAGCTCGGCAGTTCCGGTCGCTCGGCGACGTCGGGGATGAGCGTCGGGTGGACGCTGAAGTACTCGACGAGGGCGCGTAGCATTCCGACGACTGTCGCGGCCTGCTGACGCGACGCAGCGCGCAGGTAGATGGTCTCGTAGTTGAAGGAACGAAACGCGGCGAGGGCCGCCGCGTGCGCAGGATCCATGCCGATAACGCCGCTCTCCTGAGCGGTCTTGATGACGGCGTTGATGAACGAACCGAGTTGTTCGCTGCGGCGCAGTCCGCCGTGCTCTCTCACGAGTGCGGGCAGCTCGCTCTCGCCGACAAGCCCGGCGGAGGCGGCGTCTTCGAAGTCGTGGCAGACGTAGGCGATGCGGTCGGCCCACGAGACCACTTCGCCTTCTGGGGTGAGGGGCGCGGGACGCGCCCAGGAGTGGTTGCGGATGCCGTCGAGGGTTTCTGCACACAGGTTGAGCGCTCGCAGCGAGACGTCGGCTCCCCAGACGGCGTGGTCAAACCCGCCCTCGACGAAGGGGTCGAGCGCCTCTTCGCTCGCGTGTCCGCCTGGTCCGTGTCCGCAGTCGTGTCCGAGGGCGATTGCCTCGGTGAGAGCGACGTTCAGCCCGAGCGGCCGGGCGATACCGGTCGCGACCTGGGCGACTTCGAGGGCGTGGGTGAGCCTCGTGCGCATGTGGTCATCGGGAAAGATGAAGACCTGGGTCTTGCCCGCGAGACGTCGAAACGCGCTCGAATGAAGGATGCGGTCGCGGTCGCGCTCAAAGCAGGTGCGAAACTCGTCGGGCTCTTCGGGTAGGGCGCGTCGTCCGGCGCCACTGCTCCTCGTCGCACCGGGCGCCATCAGCGCGTCGAGGAGCTCTTCGCGCTGTACGAGGGGACCGGCGAGCGACGGCTGGCCGGGAGGGACGCTGGCGACCTGTGCGCTCGAATCGCGGTGCGCGACGGTGACGCCGCCGCTCGCTTCGTAGCCGCCCATTGTCGCGGCCCAACGCCGCGAGCGCTCGGACACAGGTTCGTTCACGTTACTCATCTTTGCGCATCGTCCTAACATGGGGGTGAAGTCGAGTCCAGGAGTGTGTCATGGAAATTCGTATAGGCATCGTTCAGTCAATGAAAGAGCTTGACGTCGAACTTCCCGATGACGCCGATCGCGACAAGGTCATGAACGAAGTCGAAGCCGCCCTGACCGGTGACGGAGACAAGGTCCTCTGGCTCGTGGATCGCAAGGGCCGCCGCGTGGGCGTTCCCGCCTCACGCATTGCCTACGTGGAACTCGGCACGCCGGCGAGTGAACGCGTCGTGGGATTCGGAGCGTCCTAGACCCAGTGATCGATTACCACCTTCACTTGTGGCCGCACGAGGAGTCCTCGGTGTGGTTTCACCTGGATCAGATCGCCCGGTACTGCGAAGAAGCGGCCGAGCAGGGAGTGAACGAGCTCGCGCTCACCGAGCACGCTCACCGCTTCGTCGACGTCGCCTCGGTCGTCGGGCCCTTCTGGCAGCGCTTCGGCCACGAACCGACGAGCGCCACGATGGCCGAGTACTGGAACTTTCACGCCCGCAGCTCGCTCGACGAGTACGTCACCCTCGCCCAGCGTGCGAAGGACGAGGGTCTGCCGGTCAAGATCGGCCTCGAGGTCGATTTCTACAAGGACCAGATGGCGGACGTGTCGGCGCTGCTCGCCCAGTACCCCTTTGACGTCCTCATCGGCTCGGTGCACTGGCTCGGCACGTGGCACCTCGACGACTACGACAGTCCGCTCGACTACCACGAGTGGACCGTGCGCGACATCGACGAGTCCTGGAAGAACTACGCAACCGCCATTGACGAGCTCTGCTCGGCTCACGCGGTCGACGTGCTCGCCCACCCCGATCTCATCAAGGTCGCCGGCTTCATCCCGAGCGCGCCGGGCGAGTACTGGGACGCCATGGCGGAATCAGCGGCGCGCGTCGACGTGTCGATGGAATGCTCCTCGGCCGGCTGGAAGAAGCCCGTTGGCGAGCAGTACCCGGCGGAGGGGTTTCTCGATCGACTCGTCGCCAAGGGACTCACCTTCACGACCGCGTCGGACGCCCACAGCGACGCGCGCGTCGCCGAGCGGGCGGGCGACCTCGCCGCGATGCTGGAGGATCGTGGTATCCACGAAGTCGCGTCGTACACCAAACGCGAGCGCCAGATGATCCCGCTCCGAGTGAGCTAGTGGCGACCCTCGCCGAGCTCGCCACGCAGCGAACCCGGCTCGACGAGCCCGCCGTTGATCACCTGCAGCGGCTCATCGCGTCCTGGTCGCTGCTGGCGGACCTCGCGTTCTCTGACATGTTGTTGATGGCAAGGGTCGAAGAGGCTGAGGGACCCGATGAGCACTTCGTCGTGCTCGGCCAGATGCGACCCAATAACCGCACGACGCTCATCAACGACGACCTCGTTGGTACGATCCACCGCGTTAAGGACTGGCTGCTCGTCGAAGAGGCCTTCCTCTCGGGATCACGAGTCGTTGGCGAACTCGCAATCGACAAGGTCGAGGACATGGTTCCGGTCTGGTGCGTGCCGGTGGGATTCCTCGGCGACGTCATCGCGGTGCTCGTGCGACTGCAGGGGCCGCTGCGCGGTTCGGCGTCGCTCTACGAGCAGCAGTACCTCTCGGTATTCGTGCGGCTCTGTGACATGGTGACCGACGCGAGCTTTCCGTACCGCGAGGACTCCGTCGCGGGACCGGGATTGCCGCGCGTCGGTGACGGCGTGATCTTGATGGACGAGCGCGGTCGCATCGAGTTCGCGACGCCGAACGCGGTGAACGCCCTTCACCGACTCGGCATCTACATCTCGATAGAAGGATTGAGCCTCGACGAGCTCGGTGTGCGAGCGAGGGCGATCGAACGTTCACTGGAGTTCGGCATACCCTCGCTCGAAGAGATCGACCGCGGTCACGACGTCGCGATCCTGTTTCACGGTGTGCCGCTGCTGGGCGAGCACAAGGTCACGGGTGTCTTGACGCTCGTGCGCGATGTCTCGGACCTTCGTCAACTCAACCGGATGGTGCTCAACAAGGAAGCCGCGGTTCGCGAGGTCCATCACCGCGTGAAGAACAATCTGCAGACGATCTCCTCGTTGCTTCGCTTGCAGGCTCGCCGCAGCGAGGAAGAAGAGACTCGAACGGCACTCTACGAGGCCGAGCGCCGCGTTCGCTCGATCGCCGTCGTGCACGAGGTGCTTTCGCGAGAACCCGGCGAAGAGGTCGTCTTCGACGAGATCGTTCGCTCGCTCGTGCTGCTCGTCGAAGACACCGTGCTCGCTTTGCACCCAGTCGAGATCGTCGTCAACGGCGAGCTCGGAGTCCTTTCGACCGACCTCGCGACCCCACTCGCCGTGGCACTCGCGGAGCTGCTGACCAACGCGGTCGAGCACGCCTTCACCGAATTTGGGGGAAAGGACAACGAGCACGTTGGTGTCGTGACGCTCAACCTCTATCAAGAGGACGGCCACGCGGTCGCCGAGATCCGCGACAACGGACGTGGGCTCGGCGACGACTTCTCACTGGACCTGCCGACGAGCCTCGGCCTGTCGATTGTGCGCGACCTCGTGCGCGCTCAGCTCTACGGCGAGATCGAAATGAAGTCGGTACCCCACGCCGAGGGCGGGGGCACGTTCGTTCGGGTGTCGGTGCCGCTTAGCGCGCGGCTCTAGCTCGCGTTCGCGCGTCGGCGCGCGGCGAGCCACTGCTTGCGGAGCTTGCGACGCTCGTCTTCGGTCGTGCCGCCCCACACGCCCGATTCCTGGTTGGTCGCCAGCGCGAACTCCAGGCAGGCCTTTTGCGCGTCGCAGTGGTCGCAGACCCGCTTGGCCGACTCAATTTGGTCCGTGGCCATGCCCGTCGTTCCCACGGGGAAGAACAGTTCCGGCTCGGTGTCCCGGCAGGCGGCTGCGGAGCGCCATTCCGAGTCGTCCCAGGCGTGGGTGCGGTTCCAGATCAACGACATGAAAAATCCTTTTACTGAGGGGGCTCGTAAGCACGAATTTCTAGAAATCGTCACCTACGTGAAACAAAAATTCTACTGAACATAAAGTTAGAAAACAAGGGCAAATTCAGGCATTTAACCCATCTGGATTAGTTGTAATGCCTGGTCACGTGCGCTTGACTGGAGGTATGACGGAAGTCTTCGCACATCGTGGCGTGCATCGCACGGCGAGGGAGAACACACTCGGCGCGTTTCGCGCCGCGGTAGAGCTCGGCGTCGACGGCGTTGAGCTCGACGTGCGACGAACGGCCGACGGAGCGCTCGTGATCCACCACGATCCGTCGATCGCCGGCCTCGCCATTGCCCACGCCGCGGCGAGCCAGCTGCCGGCCTACGTGCCGCGCCTCGACGAGGCTATGACACTGATGCGCGGGATGACGGTGAACGTCGAGATCAAGAACTCGCGCGACGCTCACGAGCCGACCTACGACGAGTCGGGCACGGTGGTGCGCGAAGTACTCGACTACCTCAGCAACGCGCAGCGGCTCGACTCGGTCATCATCTCGTGTTTCGACCGAGCGACCTGTGAGCTCGTGCGCGAAGAGAGCCCGGGCGTGAAGCTCGCGTGGCTCGTTCGTGAGGGGCCCCTCGACGAGGCCCTGCGCAGCGCGCGCGAACTCGGATTCGACGCAGTCAACCCCCATTTCACGATGGTGAGGCCAGCGTCCCAGGCACTCGCCGCGGAGCTCGGCCTCGCACTCAACGTGTGGACGGTCAACGAGGCGAGCGATCTTCTCGCCATGGCCGAACTCGGCGTGGCGAGCGTGATCACCGACGAACCGGCCCTCGCGCTCGACCTGTACGGCGAGTGAACGGTCCCGGATTTCGCACTCTCGGTGATGGCGTAGATTACGTTCCATGAACATTGTTGTGTGCGTAAAGCAGATACCCGACCCCGCTGCCCCGCAGTCGTTCGACGCGTCGAACAACCTCAACCGGTCCGGCAAGCTCATCCTCGATGAAGCCGACACCTACGGCGTCGAGATGGCGCTGCAGCTCGTCGACAAGGCGGGTGGCGGGGAGGTGACCGTCGTCTCCATGGGCTCGGCGAGCGACGTCGCGGGACTGCGCAACGCGCTCGCCATGGGTGCGACGAAGGCCGTGATCGTGAGCGACGACTCGCTGCGCGGGAGCGACGCGCTCTCCACCGCGAAGGTGCTCGCCAAGGCCATCGCTCGCGAGAGCTTCGATCTCGTGCTCGCCGCCACCGAATCCTCCGACGGCTACACCGGCACGACGCCGGTGCAGCTCGCCGAACTCCTCGGGCTTCCCTCGATCACCTTCGCCAAGGCCGTCGCCGTCGACGGCCCGACCGTGAAGGTCTCGCGACAGACCGAAGCCGGCTACGACGAGGTGACCGCCGCACTGCCCGCCCTCGTCACGGTCACGGCCGGCGTCGTCGAACCCCGCTACGCCTCCTTTAAGGGCATCATGGCCGCCAAGTCGAAGCCGCTCGAGACCTTGAGCGTGGACGACCTCGGACTGGGCGGCCAGGTCGGCGCCGTCGGTGCTCGTGAGGCCATCACCTCGGTCGTGGCCGCCGAATCTCGCCAGGCAGGCGAAAAGTACATCGACGAAGGAGACGGGGCCGAGAAGGTCGTCGCGTTCCTCGAATCCATCAAAGTTCTCTAGGAGTAGCTGATGACACTGTCCACCCTCTGGGTCCTCGCCGAGCCTGCGGGCGACTCGTTCACCACGACGTCGCTCGAACTGCTGAGCCACGCGCGCACACTCACTTCGAACGTCGCCGCAATCACCTGGGGAAGCGGCGGCTCACTGGCCGCCCAAGCCGGGGAGTACGGCGCGTCGACGCTCTATGACGTGGGCGACCTCGCCTGCGCATTGCCGGGCGTGCCGGTCGCTGCGGCCATTCACGCGCTCATCGAAAGCGCGGGCGCACCCGACGCGGTCCTGATCCCGACGAGCTACGACGGGCGCGACGTCGCTGGCCGTCTGTCGGCGCGGCTCGACCGGCCGGTCCTGACGAACGTGACGGGCGTGTTGGACGAGGGGGGCATCGTCACCGAGCATCCCGTCTTTGGCGGCTCGCTCGTGGTGAAGGCGAGGTTCACCTCAGAGGGTCCGGGCATCGTGATCGTGCGCGCCAAGTCCTTCGCCGCCGAGCCATCGGGTGGCGGTGCCGCGGCGGTCGTCTCCGCTCCCGCGGGCGAGCTCGGGGCGAGCGCGAGTGCCACGATCGTCCAGTCGCACGTCGAAGAGCGCACGGGACCGAAGCTCGAAGAAGCGGCGGTCGTGGTCTCGGGGGGACGGGGTCTCGGCGAAGCGAGTAGCTACGCGATGATCGAAGAGCTGGCGAAGCTGCTGCACGGTGCGGCAGGCGCGAGCCGGGCAATCGTTGACGCGGGCTGGGTGCCCTACTCCCACCAGGTCGGCCAGACGGGCAAGACCGTGAAGCCCCTCGTGTATGTGGCGTGCGGCATCTCTGGTGCCACCCAGCACATGGTCGGGATGAAGGGATCGAAGAACATCGTCGCCATCAATAAGGACGCGGACGCCCCGATCTTCCAGATCGCGGACTTGGGGATCGTGGGCGATGTGCATAAAGTGTTGCCAGCATTGATCGAAGCGTTGAAAAGCAGGGGTTAAGACCTCGCCTGGGGTATACGTATACCAAGCACTCGTACTCGTCGGCGATGATCGCGAGACCAAGTTGAGGAGTTCCATTGGCCAAAGAACTTCATAATGCGAGTGCACGACGATGGTGGACCCTTTCGGTTTTGAGCCTCGCGCAGCTGATGGTGCTGCTCGATGCGACCGTCATCAACATTGCCCTGCCGAGCGCCGAGCGCCAACTCCACTTCTCGGCGGGGAACCGTCAGTGGGTGATCACGGCCTACGCCCTCGCCTTCGGGTCACTCCTCTTGCTCGGTGGACGGTTGAGCGACCTCTGGGGACGGCGGACCGCGCTCTACGTCGGACTCGCGGGATTCGCGGTGTCGTCCGCCGTCGGGGGCGCGGCGCACAGCTTTGCGATGCTCATCGCGGCTCGGGCCGTTCAGGGCGCCTTTGGGGCGTTGCTCGCGCCCGCCGCGCTCGCCGCGCTGTCGGTGACCTTCTCTGAGCCGAAGGAACGCGCGAAGGCCTTTGCCATCTACGGCGTGATCGGGGGCTCGGGGGCCGCGATCGGGCTCATTCTCGGTGGCGCACTCACCCAGTGGGCGTCGTGGCGCTGGTGCCTCTTTGTCAATCTCTTCTTCGCCGCGGTCGCGATCGTCGGCGTCAGCGTCTGTGTCGCGGGCGGAAAGGGCGAGTACCGGACGCGTCTTGACGTCGTTGGCACGATGCTCGCGAGCGTCGGGCTCTTCTTTGTCGTCTACGGCTTCAGCCACGCGTGGACCGCGAGCTGGGGGAGCGACGAGACGTGGGGCTCCATCCTCATCGGCGCTGCACTGCTCGTCGTGTTCGTCTGGTGGCAGGGTCGCTCGAAACACCCGCTCTTGCCGCATCGAATCGTGACGAGTCGCACGCGGGCCGGATCCCTCATCTCGCTCTTGCTCACGACGATGGGGATCTACGCCGTCTTCTTGCTGCTCGCGTACTACCTCGAAGAGACTCTCGGATTCTCGCCGCTGCGAACGGGATTCGCGTTCTTGCCGCTCGTTTTGTCGATCACGCTCTCGGCGGGCTTTGCGAGCGCACGGCTCCTTGCGAGAACCGGCCCGCGACCACTCGTGCCGACCGGAATGCTCCTCGCGATGATGGGCATGGTCCTCTTCACCCGCCTCACGCCGTATTCGGACTATGGGGGACACGTCATTCCCGGACTCATCCTCACCGGTCTCGGACTCGGGCTCATCTTTGCTCCGGCCATCGCGAGTGCGACGGCGCACGTCGAGCCGCGCGACGCGGGCGCGGCGTCGGCGCTCGTGAACACGACCCAACAGATCGGCGGATCACTGGGAACGGCGCTGCTCAACACGATCGCGGTCACCGTGACGTTGCGAGCTTTGCATCACGCGCCCGCGACGACGAGCGCGCTGGCAACGGCCGCAACGCTCCACGGCTACTCCGTTGCGTTCTGGTGGGCGGCCGGGTTTTTTGGTTTGGGCGCCGTCATCACCCTTTTCGTGCTCGAGTCCGGTGCGCCCATTGGCGAGCCCGAGCTCGTCCCCGCTACCTAGATGAGCGGCCAGGGGTAGGGGGGCCAGTCCGAGGACTCGTCGGGCTCGGGGTAGCGCGCGTTCTCGACGAGTCCGTGAGCTCGAAGCTGCGCGAGCGCGAGTTCACTCGGATTGAGCCAGCGCGCTACCTCGCCGACGTCGCCCTTCGCGAAGCGGTCGACGCGCTCGAGCAGCGGCTCTTCAACGGCGAGTCCCGCGTACTCCCAGATCACCGTGCGCAGCTTGTCTTGTTCGTGAAAGCACAACCCGTTGTCGATAGCCCAGAGCCGCGCACCGTCAAAGAGCACGTGACCGGCCTTGCGATCAGCGTTGTTCGCAACGACGTCAAAGGCGGCGAGGCGGGCGAACCAGTGACGGAACTCCGGTCGGTCGCGCAGCGTGAAGTAGTGATCTTCTTGGTTGTCGGCAACCCACCACTGCAGCGATCCCGGGCCGTACGGTGCGTCGTCGCGGGCGACGGTCGTCGGGACGAGATCAGTGCCGAGCTGGACGTCAAGCTCGAATGCGGCGACCTCGCGACGCCAGAGCCCGTCTGGAAAGTCCCACAGCGGCCGCTCGCCGGCTTCAGCCTTGTAACAGGCGAGCGCGCTCACGCCCTCGAGGGTGAGCGACACGAGGAGGGCCTGATTCGACGAGCCCGCGACGCGGCCCTCTACGTCGATCACTCCGCGCTCGAGGAGATGGCGTTGCTCGTCGCGGGTCACGGCTAGCGGATCGGAGCGTTATGGCCGTTCGTGCGCGGACAGTCGTGGCCCTTCGGGTCGAGGGGGCCGCCACACAGCGGGCAGAGAGGACGCCCGGCCTCGACGAGGCGGACAATAGCGATGGCGAGCCCGGCCGCCCACTCGCGCGAGAGTCGGACGCTCAACGCGGAGTCTTCTTCGAGCGACTCTATGGTCACGTCGATCGTCTTTTCTTCTTCGTCAACCGACACGGCGATATCGCCCGCAACGAAGTCGGTCTCGTATTCGGGCTCGAGCGCGAAGTCGTCGGGGAGATGACCGGGTCGGCCCAGCTCGTGAAGCACCTGACCGATCCATTCGGCCAGAGCGGCGAGCTGGAGCTTCTCGCACTTCACGATGACCAGGCTCCGACCTTCACGCACTTGAAGGAGGAAGAGACGATTGCCCACTTCGCCGCGCACGCCGACCATGATCCGGTCGGGGTTGGTAAAGTCGTAGTTCACGACGGACTGAGTCCCTTCAACGAGCCGGTGCAGTTCACGCAGAGCACGATCGGCGTTGAGCCGGTGAAGGCGACCGCGCTGATCGAACAGGGTGATATGACGGTGCGCTGAAAGAGGTCGAGCGGCACACCTTGAGCGTAGGTGACTGCTGCCTTGATCGGATCGGCGTGGCTGACGACGACGACGGTGCGGTGGCGATGGCGCGCAGCGATCGCGCGCACCGCCTCCCACATGCGCAGCTGCATCTCGACGAACGACTCGCCGTCAGGGAAGCGGAAGGCGCTCGGGGCGTGCTGGACCGTGCGCCACTCCGGGCGCCGGGCGAGCGTCGCAAGACGCTTACCCGTCCAGAGCCCGAAGTCGCATTCGAGAAGGCCCCGGTCGATAACGGGCTTGAGCCGCAGGGCCTTCGCGATCGGCGCAGCGGTTTCTCGCGTTCGTTCGAGGGGCGAGACGTAGATCGCGCTCGGCTTGTGAGTGAGCTCCTTCAGGCGTTCGGCGACCTGCTCGGCTTCGGTGCGGCCGCGTTCTGAGAGGTGCAGTCCCGGCGCGCGTCCCGGCAGGACGGTACCCGTGGTGGCCGTCGTGCCGTGGCGCACGAAGAGGATCGTCGTGGGCCGAGCGGCCCTTTCCCCGGCCATCAGCCCGCGGTGACCGGCAGGTGTCCCGGCGCGGGTGCGGCCGACGCGGGCCAGCGCTTGCGAGAGACGCGAGCGAGCCGGTGCAACAGTGCGACCGCGCCCGGATCGTCGTCGCCGGGCCGGGTGTCGATGAGGCCCTTTTCCTTCATCGCCGAGAGAATCTCTCGACCGAGGTCGGTGCGCACGACCACGAGCGTCCAGTCGCCAAAGGCGCCGATGCCGCCGGTCGAGAGGTCGGCGTGCTCGGCGGCGAAGTCGGGGCAGTGCAGGCAGCCCTCACGGGTGTACGCGTGGGCCTCCTTCAGGGGAATCTCCAGGTACCCGCCATCTTTCGTCCAGAGCTGGAAGACGCCCTTGATGTTCATCTTCGTGATGTCGGCGCGCTTGACGTGGTACTTCGCTTCGAAGAGCTCTTCGAAGATCGAATCGTCAAAGGTCTTCGAGCACAGCAGCCCCACGGTGAGGCAGAGTCGCCGGGCGACTTTGCCGGCCTTTCTCGCCTGCATGGCGCCCGGCGCCGAGGCCATGCACCCCATGCCGACGAGTCCGATGCGCTCCGCGCCTCCTTCGACGGCTTCGTCGTAGGCGAGGAGGTTCGCGCTGTAGGTGTAGCGGGACTTCGCCGTGTCGAGGACGTCCTCTCTCGTGCGGGCGACGACGGGCTTGGCTCTCCAGGTCGAACCGTCGCCCTCGAGCCCGCTCACGAGCGCCGCGTCGATGATCTCGTGTTCGAGGGCGTAGATGAGCAGCGCCGAGACGAACCCGCCGTCTTGGCCGTTGTCCACGAGCGCCTCGTCGGTCGCCCGAGCGAGCAGCACGTCGCCCACGCCCCAGACCTCTTCGGGCGTGCGCTCGCGCGCGAAGCGGTGGACGTCGATCTCGCTCTCCCAGTTGCGAAAGCGCGGGCAGGCCCTCGTGAACATGGTGCAGCCCTTCTGGCCGTGGGTGCAGTCCT
This sequence comes from Acidimicrobiales bacterium, assembly GCA_049581565.1. Taxonomy (GTDB): domain Bacteria; phylum Actinomycetota; class Acidimicrobiia; order Acidimicrobiales; family RAAP-2; genus RAAP-2. The sequence continues at coordinate 14,067 of JBAUSF010000162.1, read as the reverse complement.
CGGGTCCTCCGTCGATGTCGAGGTGGAACGGTTTGTAGACGCCGTTGTTCGCGTCGTAGTCGAGCACGGGGTGGGGACAGGCAATCACGCAGGCCGCACAGCCCGTGCAAAGGCCCGAGGTCACGACTTCACTGAAGAGTTCACGCCACTGGGGCTTCTCGAGAGACATGTATCAACACTAATGAACAGTCCATTTGACCGGCGCCGATACGATGCGATCCGTGCCCGAAGTCCTCGAAGTGGAGTCGTATCGCCAGTTGGCGGCACGCGTCATCGGTGCGACGATCAAGAAGGGCTGGGCCGATGCGTACCTCGCGAAGAAGCTCACGTCGCCCTCCGCATGGGCCCGCGCCGTGAAGAATCTCACCGTGACCGGCACGTCGCGTCGCGGCAAGCTTCTCCTGCTCGAGACAACTGGCCCGACGCTCGGCTTTCGCTTCGGCATGACGGGTGTGCTCCTGCTCGACGGCGACGCGGGCGTCGAGGGGCTCTTCTATGGTCCGCACCTCTTCGACGCGAAGTGGCTCCGTGGCGGGCTCGAGTTCGATGACGGTCGAAAGCTCGTCGTGCACGATCCGCGCCGACTGGCTCGCGTAGAGATCAACCCTGATCTGAGTGAACTCGGCCCCGACGCGCTCACGCTCACGCGTCGAGAGTTCGACGGTGTCGTCGCGGTCGAGCGCGGTGAAGGTCCCGCCATCAAGGCGCGACTGCTCGACCAGTCACGCGTCGCGGGCGTTGGGAACCTGCTCGGTGACGAGATGCTCTATCGCGCGGGGATCGATCCGCGCACACCGACCGGGACCCTGTCAACGGACGAGAAGGACCGACTCTTTCGTGCGTTCCGCGCGACCATGAAGGCGCTCGAGCGGCGCGGAGGGTCCCACTTGGGTGACCACATGGACGCGCGCTTTCCCGGCGGGCTCTGTCCGAAGGACGGGGGCACAATGCTGCTCGCGACGATCGGCGGGCGTACCACCTACTGGTGTTCGACGCACCAGCGCTGAAATCGGGGCGCCCCTTCTGCGTCGGCAAGAATAGAACGATGCAAACGTTCATTCAGCACTACGGATACTTCGCGCTCGTCGTGTTGTCGGTCGCCACCTCCGCCTGCATTCCGATCCCCTCGGAGGTCACCTACGTCGTCGCGGGAGCGCTCTGCACGACGGCGGTCACGGGTCACACCCAGTTCACGCTCTGGGCCGTCATCGTGTCGTGCTCCCTCAGCGCGCTCGTTGGCTCCCAGATCGCCTACGAGGTGGGACGGAGCGCCGGGCGCATCGTCATCGAGCGCTGGGGCAAATGGTTCTTGCTCGGCCCCGAGGACCTCGACAAGTCCGAGCGGTGGTTCGAACACTACGGATCTGCGACAGTGCTCTTTGGACGACTCGTTCCCTTCGTGCGCAGTTTCATCTCGCTGCCGGCGGGGATGGCGGAGATGAACCGGGCGCGCTTTGCGACGCTCACTTTGATCGGGTCGGCCGCGTGGGTCGCGCTCTTGAGTTCGCTCGGCTACGTCGCGGGCAGCAACTGGCACCGGGTCTCGGGGGACTTCCACGACGCCGAATGGCCAACGGTCATCGTCGTGGTGCTGCTGCTCGTCGCGGGCTTCCTGCACCGACTGCGCTCGGTTCGCCGCCAACAGGCGCGCTAGTAGGACTGGGCGGTCTAGCTCGAAAGTCCCGCGAGCACTTTCGCCGCGTGTCCGTCGGCGCGCACGTTGTAGAAGGCCCGCTCGATGGTGCCGCGGGGACCGACGACGAAGGTCGAACGGATCACACCGGTCACTTTCTTTCCGTACATCATCTTCTCGCCGTAGGCGCCGTACTTCTCCATGACGGTCTTGTTGGGGTCAGAGAGCAGTGTGAAGTTGAGCCCGTACTTCGCGCGAAAGGCCTGATGCTCGTCGGCGCCGTCGGGTGAGATCCCGATCACGCGCACGTGAAGGGAGCTAAAGGCGGCGAGCTCGTCGTTGAACTGGCAGGCCTCTTTGGTACAGCCCGGCGTGTCGTCGGCGGGGTAGAAGTAGAGCACGACTCGTGAACCGGCGAAGTCGCTCAGGCTGATCTTGTTGCCGTCATGATCCTTCAGCGTGAAACCGGGGGCCTTATCGCCCGCTCCGAGCCGTGACATGGATTCTCCTCAGTGATTTAGGGGGGCGCTGCCCCACGTAGACTAGAGGCGAGCTCGAAGATATGGGCTCGGGCCCATTCGAACGTACGACGGTTACGGGTCCAACCGAGAAATGACCTGTAATTACGTGAGTAGCGAAACTGTCGAATCCGTCGCGTCAGGCGAAGATTCATACGCAACGAATAAAACCTTCGCCGGTCTCGGCGTGGCCGACGCCCTCGTGGCGGTCTTGAGCGCCCAAGGCATCACCACGGCGTTTCCGATCCAGGCCATGACCATCGCCGACGCTCTCGCCGGGCGCGACATCTGTGGCAAGGCGAAGACCGGGTCCGGAAAGACCCTCGGATTTGGTCTGCCGATGCTCCAGCGCCTCGCGCTCGAGCCCACGTGCAGCGTTCCCGACCAGCGTCCTGCGCGTCCGCGCGGACTCGTGCTGCTGCCGACTCGCGAACTGGCGGTTCAGGTCTACGAAGTCTTGAAACCCCTCGGCGCCGCCCTCGGTCTCAACGTCGCGGCGGTATACGGCGGTGCGGACATCGAGCGCCAGATCAAGGCGCTGCGCAAGGGCTGTGACGTCATCATTGCGACGCCGGGACGACTTATCGACCTCGGCGATCGCGGCGAGGTCAACGTCGAACAGCTCGACGTCCTCGTGCTCGACGAGGCCGACCGAATGGCCGATATGGGCTTCATGCCCCAGGTCGAATGGGTGCTGCGGCGCATCGCCGAGCGCCCCCATCAGACGCTGCTCTTCTCGGCGACGCTCGATGGCGCCATTGACCGCTTGGTCAAGCGCTACCTCACCGATCCGGTCTTCCACGAAGTGGCGAGCGACACCCAGACGGTCTCTCGCATGGTGCACCATTTCTTGCAGGTCCACCAGATGGACCGTCTGAAGGTGGCGGCTGCGATCTGTCGTTCCTTCGACAAGACCATGATCTTCTGTCGCACCAAGCGCGGCGCCGACCGCCTCGTCGAGCAGCTGCAAAAAGAGGGCGTACTGGCGGCCGCCATCCACGGCGACCTGCGCCAGAGTCAGCGTGAAAAGGCTCTCGCCGACTTCCAGGCCGAGAAGCTGCCCGTGCTCGTCGCGACCGACGTGGCGGCGCGGGGCCTCCACATCGACGGCGTCGACTGCGTCATGCACTTCGACCCGCCCGAGGACCAGAAGGCCTATCTGCACCGCTCCGGACGCACCGCTCGCGCGGGTTCGACGGGCGTCGTTGTCTCGCTGCTGCTCTATAACCAGGTGATTGAGGCCGAGGTCATCATGCGCCGACTCTCCTTGAAATGTCCGATTGTGGAGGTCTTTTCGAATGACCCTCGCCTGAAGGATCTGGCCAACTGGGACCCGTCGATGCAAGACTCTGTCTCGTGAAGAAAAAGGCCCTGCCCGTCTACGCCTTCGATAAGTCCCTCAAGCGGGCGCTCGTCGTCGTCGCGCACCCCGACGACGTCGACTTCGGCACGGCCGGCACGATTGCCTATCTGACCAACCGCGGCGTCGACATCGCGTACTGCCTCGTCACGTCGGGCGACGCCGGCGGCGACGATTCGACCGAGAGCCGCGAAGAGCGCATCGCCATCCGCGAGTCCGAGCAGACGGCCGCGGCGAAGGAAGTCGGCGTGACCAATCTCACGTTCCTGCACTGGCCCGACGGGCGAGTGGAGACGACCATGGCGCTGCGGCGCGAGATCGCCCGGGTTATTCGCACCCACCGACCGAACCTCGTGATCACCCAAAGTCCCGAGCGCAACTACGAGCGCATCTACGCGAGCCACCCCGACCATATGGCGACCGGCGAAGCGACCCTGCGAGCGGTCTATCCCGACGCTCGCAACCCCCACGCGTTTCCCGAGCTCATCCGCGAAGGCTTCGAGCCCCATACGGTGACCGAGGTCTGGCTGGCGGGCGTCAACCCGACGATGGTCGTTGACATCACGAAGACCTTCGACCAGAAGTTCGAAGCGCTGAGCAAGCACGTGAGCCAGGTCGGTACCCGCAAAGGGCTCAAGAAGATGATGCGCTCATGGTCCCGGGCGACGGCGAAGAATGCCGGGATGAAAAAGGGCAAGCTCGCCGAGGGCTTCCGGGTCGTCGCCACGAGCTAGAAGTTTTTTCGCACCCGCCATAGGGTGTGCTATGGCGAAATCGCAGACCAAGAGCGCTGCGCGCACGCCGATCGGACTGCGCCGACCCGCGCGGGGGCTCAAGGAAACATTCCTCGGTGTCACGCGGGATAACGCGGGCCCCCAGGTGCTCGCCGGCATCACCCTGCTCGCCATCGCCATCCCCGAACAGCTCGCGACCTCCCAGCTCGCGGGCGTGCCGGCCTTTGTCGCCCTGATCGCTTTCATCACCGCGACGCTCGTCTTCGTGTTCGCGGGCTCGAATCCGATCGTGTCCGTCGGAGCGGACTCGACGATCGCGCCCCTCTTTGCGGTCGTGCTCGTGCGTCTCGCCCCGGTCTCGACGACGCTCTACATGGAGCTCGTGGCAGCGACGGCAGTCATCACCGGCATTGCGGTGCTCGCGATCGGGCTCTTGAAGCTCGGTTGGATCGCCGACTTCCTCTCGCTTCCGATCGTGACGGGATTTCTCTGTGGGATCGGGGTCATCATCATTGTCCACCAGCTGCCGAGCGCCCTCGGCGTCGCCTCGGGTGGCACGAGCGTGATCCAGCGCTTCCACACGGTCTTCAGCGAGCTCGGCCACGTGAGCACGTGGTCGGTCGTCCTCGCCCTCGGCACGCTGCTCGTCCTCGTCGTCGGGGAGAAGGTGAACCCTCGCCTGCCGTGGGCGCTTGGGGCCATTGCGGTCGCGACGGCCCTCGTTGCCACCGCGCACCTCGCTCGCCACGGCGTCAAGGAGCTCGGTGTGGTCCACGTCGGCCCGCCCACCTGGCATCTGCACTGGCTCACCGCGGGCCAGTGGGGGGTCGTCTTCACGACGTCGGTGACCCTCGTCATCGTGATCCTCTCCCAGACTGCCGCCACGTCGAGGACGGCCGCCGATGAGCTCGGGGTCGAGACGAACATCAGCCGGGACTTTGTCGGAGTGGGGCTCGCCAACGTGGCGGCCGGGCTCGTCGGCGCCTTTCCCGTTGACGCGTCACCGGCGCGAACGACGGTCTCGCGTCTCGCGGGCGGCTCCACCAAGCTGGTCGGTCTGACGGCGGCGGTGTTCGCCATCGTGCTGTCGCCACTTGGCAAGTACGCGCACACGATTCCCCTGGCGGCCCTCGCCGGGGTGCTGCTCTTCATCGCGGCACGCCTCATCAACGTAGGCCTGCTCCGGCGCATCTGGCGCTCGAGTCGCATCGAGTTCCTCTTTGCTGCCATCTCCGCGCTCGGGGTCATCTTCATCGGGGTCGAACAGGGCATCGCGATCGCGGTGGGCCTGGCGATCCTCGACCAGACCTGGCGTTCGGCTCGTCCCCACGTGGTTGTCCTCGGACGTCGCAAGGGAACCACGAGCTGGGAGCCGCTCGAAGAGGCGAAGGTGTCGCCGGTTGACCACACGCTCGTCGTCCTCTTCGATAACGACCTCTTCTTTGCGAACGCGGGCATCTTTCGCCGTGCGATGCACGACGTGCTTGCCGAGTATCCAAAGACGCGACATGTGGTCATTGACTGCGTCGCGGTCGGCGCCATCGACTTCACGGGCATGACCATCCTGTCCCAGGTGGTCGCCGACATCGAAAAAGACGGGATCAGCCTCGCCACGGCCCGCGTCAGCGAGGCCGTGAAGAAGGAGTTGGCGAAGTCCTTCGATCCCGCCGTGCAGGCAATCCCGACGTACGAGAGCGTCGACGCGGCGGTTGTTGCGTCGGGCGGGGGTTAGCTCGCGGCCAGCTGGCGAAGCACGAAGTTGAGCACGCCGCCGTGGCGGTAGTACTCGGCCTCGGTGGGAGTGTCGATGCGCAGTCGTGCCTCAAAGGTGAAGCTCGACCCGTCCTCGCGCGCGACGTGCACGGTCACGGTGGGGATGGTCTCGCCGAGGTTGAGCGGCTCGAGACCGGTGATCGAGAAGACCTCCGTGCCGTTCAGCCCGAGCGTCTCTGCGTTCTCGCCCGGAAGGTACTGCAGCGGCAAGACGCCCATGCCGACGAGATTCGAGCGGTGGATGCGCTCGAAGCTCTCGACCAGGACCGCTCGTACGCCGAGCAGCTTGGTGCCCTTGGCCGCCCAGTCGCGGCTTGATCCGCTGCCGTACTCCTTGCCGCCGAGGATAATGAGGGGTGTGCCCTCTTCGGCGTAGGCCATGGCGGCGTCAAAGATCGACATCGGCTCGCTTTCGGGGAGTTTGATCGTGACCCCGCCTTCGGTGCCCGGAGCCATCAGGTTGCGCAGTCGGATGTTCGCGAACGTGCCGCGCATCATGACTTCGTGGTTGCCGCGCCTCGTGCCGTAGCTATTGAAGTCTTTCGGGTCGACCCCGCAGTCGATGAGGTAGCGGCCGGCTGGCACGTTCGGTCGAATGCTGCCCGCGGGAGAGATGTGGTCGGTCGTGACGGAGTCGCCCAGCTTCGCCAGAACGCGGGCCTCGAGCACGTCGCTCACGACACCCGGTTCCATGGTGAGGCCATCGAAGTACGGCGGCAGCTTCACGTAGGTCGACTTCTGATCCCAGTTGTAGGTGACCTCGTGAGTCGTCGGTACGGCGCGCCAGCGCTCGTCCCCGCCAAAGGCGCTCGCGTAACGCTCTTCGAACATCTGGGGCGTGATCGACGCGCGCACTGCCTCGGCGACGTCAGCGTCGGTCGGCCAGAGCTCGGAGAGGAAGACGGGGCTGCCGTTCGCGTCCGTTCCGAGCGGCTCGGTGCTGAGGTCGATGTCGATGGTCCCGGCGATCGCGTAGGCCACGACGAGTGGAGGGCTCGCGAGGAAGTTCTGTTTCACGTCGGGGTGGATGCGGCCCTCAAAGTTTCGGTTTCCCGAGAGCACCGAGACCACCGAGAGGTCGTGTTCGTTGATGGCGTCGGACACGCCATTGAGCAGGGGTCCGGTATTGCCGATGCAGGTCGTACAGCCATAGCCCGCGAGATAGAAGCCGAGGTCGTCGAGAGGTCCGATGAGTCCCGCGCGCTCGAGGTAGTCGGTGACGACTCGGCTGCCGGGGGCGAGCGAGGTCTTCACCCAGGGCTTGGCGGTCAGTCCACGCCGCACGGCTTCTTTCGCGACGAGTCCGGCCGCGACGAGGACCGCGGGGTTTGACGTGTTCGTGCACGACGTGATGGCGGCGACGACGACGGCGCCGTCACGCAACTCCTCGGCGGCTTCGACGCCGTGGACCTCTAACGGCTCACGACCGAGCGCGTCTCGAAAGGCGCCGCGCGCCCCCGAAAGCGACACGCGGTCCTGGGGGCGCTTGGGTCCCGCGAGGCTTGGTTCGACCGTCGACAGATCGAGCTCGACGTATTCGGAGAAGACGGGCTCAGGAGCGTGTTCGTGGTGCCACACACCCTGGGCTTTCGCGTAGGCCTCGACGAGACGTAGCTGCGCCGGCGCGCGTCCGGTGAACGCGAGGTAGTCGATCGTCACGTGGTCGATCGGAAAGATGGTGCAGGTCGCGCCGTATTCGGGCGACATGTTGCCAATGGTCGCACGCGTTTCGAGCGAGAGGGACTTGACGCCCGGACCGTAGGCTTCGACGAACTTTCCGACGACGCCGTGGCGCCGAAGAAGCTGGGTGATCGTGAGTACGACGTCGGTCGCGGTGACGCCTTCGCGAGTCTCGCCGACGATGCGCAGTCCTACGACGGGCGGGATGAGCATCGACGCGGGCTGGCCGAGCATGCTCGCTTCGGCCTCGATACCTCCGACGCCCCAGCCGAGCACGCCGAGGCCGTTCACCATTGTCGTGTGCGAGTCCGTGCCGACGACCGTGTCGAAGTACGCGACACCCTCGAGGTCAAAGACGACCTTCGCGAGGTGCTCGAGATTGACCTGGTGGCAGATGCCCATCCCCGGAGGCACGACGCGAAACTGCTCGAAGGAGCTCTGCGCCCACTTCAAGAAGGTGTAACGCTCTACGTTTCGCTGGTACTCGATCGCGACGTTCTCCTCATAGCTCGTCGGCGTGCCGTTGCGCTCGACAATCACCGAATGGTCGATCACGAGCTCGACTGGCACGAGGGGGTTGATCTTCTTCGCGTCACTACCGAGCGCGACGATGGCGTCACGCATCGCGGCAAGGTCGACGACCGCGGGCACCCCGGTGAGGTCTTGCATCAGGACACGCGCCGGCGTGAAGGAGATCTCACGGGCGTCGTCACCCGCCGCCTCGCCGTGCGCGGACGGCGTATCGGCCCAGCGGGCGAGCGCCTCGATTTCGCTCGCCGTGACTTTGACGCCATCTTCGTTGCGCAGGAGATTCTCGAGCAGCACCTTGATCGAGAACGGGAGGCGCTCAACGCCGAACTGCTTGAGGTCGTCGCTCAGGAGCGAGTAGTACGTGAGCGAGCGGCCTTCGACATCGAGGGTGCTCTTCGTGTGAAAGGAATCGAGTGAAGAGGTCATGGGTCCATTCTGCCGTGTTTTGAGGACGCCGTATCGGGGCGAGTTCGTGACGGCCTGTCCACAAGTGGGAGACTGAAACGGTGACGTCGACCTATGAATCACTGCGCGCTCGTCTCCAACGGGCCTTTGACACGCTCGAAAACGGGGCGGACCCGGTGCTGCGCGTCTCAGATCGAAGCGACTATCAGGCAAACGGTGTGATGGCCCTGGCCAAGCGACTTGGACGAGCGCCTCGCGACGTCGCCGAGGAGATCCTGCGCGTCCTCGACGTTGAGGGCGTCGCGCGCGTGGAGGTCGCCGGGCCAGGGTTCTTGAACCTCTCGCTCACGACGCCCTTTCTGAACGAGCAGCTGGGCGCCCTCGTGTCCGATGAACGCCTCGGGATCGCCGAGGGCGTCTCGCGTCGTGCGGTCATCGACTACTCCGCCCCGAACGTCGCCAAGGAGATGCACGTCGGGCACTTGCGATCGACGGTGATCGGCGACGCACTGGCTCGGATGTACCGTTTCGCGGGACACCAGGTCATCGCCCGCAATCATGTCGGAGACTGGGGCACTCCCTTTGGCATGCTCATCGAGCACTTGCTCGATCTCGGCGAAGACCAGGCAGTCGCGACGCTCTCCATTGGCGACCTCGACGGGTTCTACAAGGAAGCGCGCTCCAAGTTCGACTCCAGCGACGCGTTCAAGGGACGCAGTCGCGCCCGCGTCGTGGCGCTGCAGAGCGGCGACCCCGAGACGCTTCGTCTCTGGCACGTGCTCGTCAACGAATCGATTGCCTATTTCAGCGAGGTCTACGCGAAGCTCGACGTCACGCTCACACCCAACGACGTCGTTGGCGAGTCGTACTACAACGAGTTGCTCGCCGACGTCGTGCGTGACCTCGACGACGCGGGACTGCTCGTCGAGAGCGGCGGCGCACTGTGCGTCTTTCCCCCCGGCTTCGTCAACCGCGACGGCGAGCCGCTGCCGCTCATCGTGCAAAAGCGCGACGAGGGTTACGGGTACGCGGCAACCGATCTCGCCGCGCTGCGCGACCGCGTCTCGACCCTCGGGGCGGACGAGCTGCTCTACGTGGTCGGTGCCCCCCAGGTTCATCACTTCGAGATGGTCTTTGCCGTCGCGCGCATGGCCGGCTGGCTTCCCGACACGGTGCGCTGCGAGCAGGTTGTCTTTGGCAACGTACTCGGCACGGATCACAAGATGTTCAAGTCCCGCGAGGGCCAGACCGTCAAGCTCGTGGCGTTGATCGATGAAGCGATCGAGCGCGCGTACGTCATCTTGGACGACCGAGGGACCGACCTCGACGGCGACGCGAAGTATCACCTCGCCGAGCAGATTGCCCGTGCGGCGATCAAGTACGCGGACCTCTCGACCGAACGCCAGCACGATTACGTGTTCGACCTCGATCGAATGATCGCCTTCGAGGGTGACACCGGTCCCTACTTGCAGTACGCGCACGCGCGCCTGCGTTCGATCTTTCGCCGGTCCGGTGGCGAGCAGCCGACTGACGCGAGCTTCGCGCTCGGCTCCTCGACCGAGCGCGCGTTGGCGCTCGGTCTCCTCGCTCTGCCCGAGGCGTTCGCGTCATCGCTGCAGACGCTGCAACCCCACCGACTGTGCACCTATCTCTTCGACCTCGCCCAGCGGTTCACCGCCTTCTACGACGCCTGCCCCGTTCTTGCCTCAGAAGGTGCCCTGCGCGAAGAGCGCCTGGCCCTGTGCGACCTCACGGCGCGCACGTTGTCGCTCGGCCTTTCGGTGCTCGGCATCGATGCGCCCGAGCAGATGTAACGAATGGGTCCCGCTCGCCCGCTCACTAGTGTTTGATCGACGGCGCGGCGCCGTCGAGTTTGGGGGGATGTTCATGCAGGTACGAGCCGCCATCGTGAGTGAGTTGAATGGTCCTTGGCACGCCGAGACGATTGAGATCGACGAACCGCACGCCAGCGAGGCGAAGGTGAAGATGGCCTTTGCCGGCATGTGTCACTCCGACGAGCACATCCGTACCGGCGACATGGTGCCCGAAGCGGCACTCGTGCAGATGCTCACGGGTCGCGACACCATCTATCCGGCGATCGGTGGGCACGAGGGATCCGGTGTCGTCGAGTCGGTCGGCGAAAACGTCACCTCACTTCAGCCCGGCGACCACGTCGCGGTCTCGTTCATCCCTTCGTGCGGGCGCTGTGAGTCGTGCGCCTCGGGACGTCAGTATCTCTGTGACCTGGGCGCTCACACCTTGATGGGTCCGATGATCGCTGACGGCACGTGGCGCCACCACCTTGGCGACGTGCCCCTCAACCGCGTCTGCCAGCTCGGCACGTTCTCCGAATACATCGTTGTGCACGAGGCGTCACTCATCCGCATCGACCCCTGGTACGACCTGCGCGCGGCGGCACTCATCTCGTGTGGCATCTCAACCGGCTTTGGTGCGGCCGTGACCCGCGGCGGCACGAAGCCCGGGGACACCGTTGCGGTCATTGGTTGTGGCGGCGTGGGATCGGGCGCCGTTCAAGGTGCCGCCCACGCGGGCGCCCGGGCGGTCATCGCGATTGACACGAATCAGTCGAAGATCGATCGGGCTCTCAAGATCGGCGCCACGCACGGGTGCACGTCGACGACCGAGGCGGCCTTCAACATCCTCCCCGAGCTCACCGGTGGCAAGAACTGCGACGTCACGATCATCACGGTCGGCGTCCTCACCGGTGAACTGATCGAGCAAGCGCGCTCGATCACCGCGAAGGGCGGCGTCGTCGTGACTGTTTCGATCGCCCCCATGGATCAAAAGACGGTGGATCTGAACCTGTTCATGTTCTCCATGCTGAACCAGGATCTACGTGGCTCCATCTTCGGATCCGACAATCCCCGCGTCCAAGTGCCACGACTCCTTCGTCTGCACCACGAGGGCAAGCTCCACGTGGACGATCTGATCACCGAGGAGTACACGCTCGAGAACGTCCAGCAGGGCTACGACGACTTGGCCTCGGGCAAGAATGTGCGCGGGATCGTGCGCTTTAGCTAGGGACTCGTCGGATCGGTAGCCACCCGTCCCGCGAATCCGTTCCGATAGGTGAGCAGCATCGAATAGAAGCCCAGCGCGCTCAGCAGAGCGCCGGCGCCCAGAAGTGTCAAGCCGAGGTCCGACCAGCCGAAATCACGCGCGTTGACGACGACCGCGAGGACACTGACTGCGACGCAGAGCTGTTCGAGTGCAAGTCCCCACAACGCCTTTCTGAGCAGACTGCGCTGTGAGCCAGCGTTGTCGACTCTCATCTGCGTCAAGAAGAACCACGCCGCGACGCTCGCAACGTAGGCGAACAGGGCGGCGATTGACTGCACGTCGTAGTTCGAACTCAGTCGAAGTCCTCCGACCGAAGCCCAGTTGATGAATCCAACGAGCCCACCGACTGCGGCGACGGCGTAACCAACGATGATCTCGACCCTCGCCCGAAATCGACTGCTCTGAATAGCGTCCACCGGCCCAACGTACTTGCGAGGTGGTGCGACGCGAGTCGACACCGCGTTGCCGATCAGCCGACGCTCACCGAGGCCAGGTGGCGGCCGTGTTCCACAGCGAGCGACTCGGCGTTGCGACCCATCTCGGCCGCGAGCTCCTTGAACTCGTCGAGCGCCGGGTTGACGCCCACCAGCGTGAACTCCCTCTCGACGATCGTGAGATCGAGCTGCCAGACGTCTTCGAGAATCCTTCGGATCCAACCCGTCGAGTGGTCCCAGCCTTCGCGCGGCGTGCCCGGTCCGTACGCACCGCCTCGAACCGTGACGAGCACGGCGGGTCGTCCGGCGAGCGCGGGTCCGTCGGGTGTCGTCAGCCGAGGATCGGTCAGCACCACATCGACCCAGGTCTTGAAGTGCTGAGAGACGCCAAAGTTGTAGAGCGGCACGGCAAAGAGGAGCGCCTGAGCGTCGAGCAGCTCACCGGCCAGCGTGGCGGCGACCGCCGCCGCGTCGCGCTGTTCGGGGCTGCGATCGTCTTCGGGCGTACGTGACGCGAAGACCGCAGCCGCCCAGAGTGTGGAGGGCAGCGGCTCGGTACCGACGTGACGACGGGTGATGGTTGCGTCAGGGTGACTTTCGCGCCAGGCGTCTTCGACGAGGTCGGCGATGGCTCGACTGTGGGAGCCTTCATGGCGGATACTGGCGTCAAGACGGAACAGCGACATTTGAACTCCTAGATAGTGGGTAACTTCAACTATATATGGTACTTCGAAAAACAAAGTTACTTAATTTCAACTAGTCACTGCTAAACTTGGCCCATGAGTTCCGCCGACGTTGAGAGCACGGGGGTCTTGAGGGCGTGCGGGGACGTATCCGCGGCGGCCTGCGATGGAGCCCTCGCGCGCGCCTTTCGGTTTCTGGGAAAGCGTTGGAACGGCGTGATCCTCGGCACCCTCACTAACGGACCTGCCGGGTTTGCCGAGCTTGGACGTCGAGTCGAGGGAATCAGCGACTCGGTCCTCGCCGAACGACTGAGTGAACTGCAAGCCGCAGGTGTCATCCTTCGAGAAGTGAAGGCCGGTCCTCCGGTGTCGGTCACCTACGCGCTCTCTCCCGCCGGCGCGGCGCTTCTTCCCGCGATGCACGAGCTCAGTGTGTGGGCTGAAGAGAATCTTTCGGTGGAACTGTAGCGACGCACTGAGACGATTGCGTTGCTGTCTCCAATGCGCGTGTAACGCCATGGAAAGATGATTCGATGACTTCGCGTCCGATCCCCACGCTGAGTGGCACGCGTGTCCGCCTTGAGCCAATGGCGCTTCGCCACGTGGACGGACTCTTCGACGCGGCCAGTGAAGATCGCTCGACGTACGGACTGACCGCCGTACCGCGTAATCGCGAAGAGATGTCGGCCCACGTCAATGACATGCTGCGCAAGTGGGAGGACGGCGACGTGGTCCCCTTCGTGCAGATCGATGCCGGAAGCGGCCGACCGGTGGGCGCAACCCGCTTCTTGGCGATCCGCAGCACCTCGCCGTCTGTCAGTCCCTACGCGGTCGAGATCGGCGGAACGTGGCTCGCCTCGTCGGTGCAGCGCTCGGCGGTGAATACCGAGGCGAAGCTCTTGCTTCTCGAGTACGCCTTCGGCACGTGGCACGTCGGTCGGGTCGACCTCAAGACGGATGCTCGCAACGAGCGTTCGCGCGACGCCATCGCGCGCATCGGCGCGACGTTTGAGGGGGTGTTGCGGCACTGGCAACCCTCGATGATCGACGGCGAAGAGGGGATGCTCAGGGACTCCGCGATGTTCTCCATCATCGACACCGAGTGGCCCTCGGTTCGAGAGCGATTGACGTCGCTTCTTTCACGGCACTCGACTAACTACTCAGAACCACCGATAGCGACGGGTTAAACGTTCGCGCATCCACGGAAAATGCCTCCTGCGAAGGGAAAATGGATC